>NZ_JBEXQW010000020.1:0-141285 GCF_040612775.1 Streptomyces sp. NPDC006339 | reverse complement strand
ATCGCCAGCGCGCGGGCGATGGCCACGCGCTGCTGCTGGCCGCCGGAGAGCTGCGAGGGGTAGTTGCCCATGCGGTCGCGCAGGCCGACCCGGTCCAGCAGGCGCTCGGCGCGCTCGCGGGCCACGGCCTTGGACTCGCCCTTCACCTGGATGGGCGCCTCCATCACGTTGGCCAGGGCCGTCATGTGGGGGAAGAGGTTGAAGCGCTGGAAGACCATGCCGATGTCGCGGCGCTGGGCGGCGACCTCGCTGTCCTTCAGCTCGTAGAGCTTGTCGCCCTTCTGGCGGTAGCCCACGAGCTGCCCGTCGACGGACAGGCGGCCGCCGTCGATGCGCTCCAGGTGGTTGATGCAGCGCAGGAAGGTGGACTTGCCGGAGCCGGACGGGCCGACCAGGCAGAACACCTCACCGCTGTGCACCTCGAGGTCGATACCGCGCAGGATGTGCGCGGCGCCGTAGGACTTGTGGACGCCTTCGGCCTTGACCATGGGCTGGCCGGTCATCGGGTCGCCTCCGGGGAACGCTTGAACGTGGTCAGGTTCTTCTTGACCCGCTGCCACGGGGTGGGCGGCAGGGTGCGGAGGGAACCGCGGGAGAAGCGACGCTCCAGGTAGTACTGGCCGACGCTGAACACGCTGGTCAGCGCCAGGTACCAGATGGAGGCCACGAAGAGCATCTCCATCACGGCACCGGCCGTGGAGCCGATGTTCGAGGACGCGCGCAGCAGTTCGGTGTACTGCACGGCCGAGACCAGGGACGAGGTCTTCAGCATGTTGATGAACTCGTTGCCGGTCGGCGGCACGATCACCCGCATGGCCTGCGGAAGGACGATCCGCCCCATGGTCTTCGTCTGGGACATGCCGAGCGCGTGGGCCGCCTCGGTCTGGCCCTCGTCGACCGACTGGATGCCGGCGCGGACGATCTCCGCCATGTAGGCGCCCTCGTTGAGGCCGAGGCCGAGCAGCGCGACCATGAACGGCGTCATGACGTCGACGGTCTCGTTCTTGTAGATCGGCCCGAGGTTGATGTACTCGAAGATCAGCGACAGGTTGAACCAGACCAGCAACTGCACGTACACCGGGGTGCCGCGGAAGAACCAGATGTAGAGCCAGGCGACCGCGCCGGTGACCGGGTTCTTCGAGAGCCGCATGACGGCGAAGAGGATGCCCAGGACCAGGCCGAGCGCCATGGAGGCGACGCTGATGATGATGGTGTTCGCGAGGCCGTCGAGGATCGACGTGTCGAACAGCTTGTCCCACACCGTGTCCCAGATGATGTTTCCCTGGGAGAAGGCGTAGAAGAGCCACCCGAGGAGGACCACGACCACGACCGCGCTGATCCAGCGGCCGTAGTGGCGTACGGGGATGGCCTTGATCGCCTCGTAGGGAGTGCCCGAGGGGCCGGACCCGGCCGGTGCGGCGGCCGGGTCCTTGGAGATCTTGTCAGTCACGACGACTGCCCTTCAGTGGAGCGAGGAGCGAGGAGATCACTTGCCGGCGTTGATCGTCGCCGACTTCACGGCGCTGCCCTCGACGTTCCACTTCTTCAGGACCTCCGCGTAGGAGCCGTCCTTGATGATCGCGTCGAGCGCCTCCTTGATGGCGTCGCGCAGCTCGGGCTTGTCCTTGGACACACCGATGCCGAAGAGGCCGACGTCGCTCTGGCTGCCGACGACCTCGAAGTCGTTGCCGCCGCCCGAGGTCTTCGCGATGTACGCGGCCACCGGGTAGTCGTTCAGGTCCGCGACGGCACCGCCGGCCTTGACGCGGGTCTGGGCCTCGGCGTCGGTGTCGAACGCCTGGATGGTCAGCTTCTTCGCGCCGCACTTCGCGGCCTGCGCCTTGAAGGTGTCCTCGTAGATCGTGCCGCGCTGGACGGCGACGGTCTTGCCGCACAGGTCGTCGAGGGAGTTGACGCCCTGCGGGTTGCCCTTCTTGACCAGCAGGGAGACGCCGGAGCTGAAGTAGTCGACGAAGTCGATGCCCTTGCCGATCTTCTTCCCGCTGTCGTCCAGGCCCTCCTGGCGCTTCTTGTTGTCCGTCATCGAGGACATGATCAGGTCCTGGCGACCGGTGTAGATCGAGGTGATCAGGCCGTCGAAGGTGCCCGAGGTGAACTTGAACTCGACGCCGAGCTGCTTGCTCAGCGCCTGCGCGATGTCGGGGTCGACACCGACGATCTTGCCGCCCTCGGTGAACTCCATGGGGGCGTACGAGGCGTCCGTGCCGACCTTGATGACGCCGGCCTTCTGGATGTCGGCCGGAAGCTTCGAGAACAGCGGGGCCTTGCTCGCGGCGGCGGTGGAGTCGCCGCCCTCCTTGGTGGAGCCGCCCTCGGTCTGGTCGCCACAGGCGGTCAGCAGCATCGAGCCGGCGACCGCGATGGCGGCGACCGCGGCAAGACGGGACGTACGGGTCTTGGCGGCGGTCGTACAGCGCGTGGAGCGTGCGGTCATGGTCGGGTTCCTCCGGCGTGTGAGGGAGTTGCCTTAGGCCGCGCACGCACCTTCGAGTGCCGCGACCTCGTGTGATTACGGCATCTTGCCATTCGGACTGCCGCAAACCGACGGCCAAGGATGTCAAAATCGGGTAACGGGTGGTGGCCGAAACGCGGTGGCCAGTCCTCCCAAGGCAAAACCTTCTCCGGAGAGGTGGCTACCCCACCGTAAATTCTCCTGTTGATCTCGCCATTCGGACGACACGAAGGCCGCTATTCGGGTCGGGAAAGTATCTATCCGGACATCGGGCGACGTGTCGTTCTCCGTGCGTGTCCGGTAGCGCTCGGTATGAGTCGTGTCACCGAGGCTTCACGGACTCGTCTCCGGACCCGTCTGTCCGGTAAGAAGGATCCTTACACCCCTCATCCGGGGCTCAGGGCGCGTTGTGCGGCGCGCCCGCGCGGCTGCCAGACACGGCGGCCGCGGGACCCACCCACCCCTCCTCAACCGGGAGCGGCCACCCTCAAATGAAGAAGACTTAAGGGGTCAACCCAATGGCAGCGGAGATCGTCAATCCTCGCAGCGAGAGCGGCACGGAAGGGGCTCCCGGCGAGCCCTTCGATCCGGCCTTCGCGCTGCACCGCGGCGGCAAGATGGCCATCACGGCCACGGTGCCGCTGCGCGACAAGGACGACCTGTCCCTCGCGTACACGCCCGGCGTCGCCAAGGTGTGCACGGCAATCGCGGAGCAGCCCGAGCTGGTCAACGACTACACCTGGAAGTCACAGGTCGTCGCGGTCGTGACCGACGGCACGGCGGTGCTCGGCCTCGGCGACATCGGCCCGGAGGCGTCGCTTCCGGTCATGGAGGGGAAGGCCATCCTCTTCAAGCAGTTCGGAGGCGTGGACGCGGTGCCGATCGCGCTCGCCACCACCGACACCGACGAGATCGTCGAGACCGTCGTCCGGCTCGCCCCGTCCTTCGGCGGCGTGAACCTGGAGGACATCTCGGCGCCCCGGTGCTTCGAGATCGAGCGCAAGCTCCAGGAGCGCCTGGACATCCCGGTCTTCCACGACGACCAGCACGGCACCGCGATCGTCACCCTCGCCGCCCTGCGCAACGCGGCGAAGCTGACCGGCCGGACCCTCGGCGACCTGCGCGCCGTCATCTCCGGCGCCGGTGCGGCCGGTGTGGCCATCGCGAAGTTCCTGCTGGAGGCCGGGCTCGGCGACGTCGCCGTGGCCGACCGCAAGGGCATCGTCAGCCGCGACCGCGAGGACCTCACGGACGTCAAGCGCGAGATCGCCGAGCTCACCAACAAGGCGGGTCTCACCGGCTCCCTGGAGACCGCCCTGGCCGGCGCGGACGTCTTCATCGGCGTCTCCGGCGGTACGGTCCCGGAGGAGGCGGTCGCGTCCATGGCGCCGAACGCCTTCGTGTTCGCCATGGCCAACCCGAACCCCGAGGTGCACCCGGACGTCGCGCACAAGTACGCGGCGGTCGTGGCCACCGGCCGTTCGGACTACCCGAACCAGATCAACAACGTCCTCGCGTTCCCCGGCATCTTCGCCGGCGCGCTCCAGGTCCGGGCCTCCCGGATCACCGAGGGCATGAAGATCGCCGCGGCCAACGCGATCGCGGACGTGGTCGGCGAGCAGCTCTCCGCCGACTGCGTGATCCCGTCGCCGTTCGACGAGCGGGTCGCCCCGGCCGTCGCGGCCGCGGTCGCCGCCGCCGCCCGCGCGGAGGGCGTCGCCCGCCGCTGACGCGGACGTCGTACGTGACGCGCGCGTCGTGCGGACGCGGGCGCCGTACGCGAGATGTGCGAGGGGCCCCGTACCGAGCTCAGGCCGGTGCGGGGCCCCTCGCGCGTGTCCGGGTCGCGCGCGTCCGGGGCCGGGCGCGGGCGCGGCGCGGGGGCCGGCCGGGTGTACGGGGGCTGGTGCGGGCGCGGGAGGGGCGGGGGCGCGGGGGGACATGCGTCACACCGGCGCGTGGTTCCGTCGCGTACCGCCACCGTCCTACGCTCAGGGCCATGTTCGCCGCCTACGCTGCCCGAATCGACCGCGACCAGCCCCTGAACGGCCTCGAACTGGGCGAACGCCCCGAGCCCGAGGCCCGTCCCGGCTGGACCACCGTCACCGTCAAGGCCGCCTCGCTCAACCACCACGACCTGTGGTCGCTGCGCGGGGTCGGACTGCCCGAGGAGAAGCTGCCGATGATCCTCGGCTGCGACGCCGCCGGCATCGACGAGCACGGCAACGAGGTCGTCCTGCACTCCGTCATCGGCCAGTCCGGCCACGGCGTCGGCCCCGACGAGCCCCGCTCCATCCTGACCGAGCGCTACCAGGGCACCTTCGCCGAGCGGGTCACCGTGCCCCGTTGGAACGTGCTGCCCAAGCCCAAGGAGCTCTCCTTCGAGGAGGCCGCCTGCCTGCCGACCGCCTGGCTCACCGCGTACCGCATGCTCTTCACCAACGCCGGTGTCCGGCCCGGTGACTCGGTCCTCGTGCAGGGCGCGGGCGGCGGCGTCGCCACCGCCGCCATCGCGCTCGGCAAGGCGGCCGGCCTGCGGGTCTTCGCCACCAGCCGGGACGAGGCCAAGCGCAAGCGGGCCGTCGAGCTCGGCGCCGTCGAGGCGTACGAGCCGGGCGCGCGGCTGCCGCAGCGGGTGGACGCCGTCATCGAGACCGTCGGCGCCGCCACCTGGTCCCACTCGGTGAAGTCGCTGCGCCCCGGCGGCACGCTCGTCATCTCGGGCGCCACCAGCGGCGACCGCCCCTCGCACGCCGAGCTGACCCGGATCTTCTTCCTGGAGCTCAAGGTGGTCGGCTCCACCATGGGCTCCAAGGACGAGCTGGAGGACCTGCTCTCCTTCTGCGCGGCCACGGGGCTGCGGCCGGTGATCGACGAGGTGCTGCCGCTCGACCGGGCCCGTGAGGGCTTCGAGAAGATGGCCTCCGGCGAACTCTTCGGAAAGATCGTGCTCACAACCTCTTGATGACGCGTCAGGAGAGCTGATGGGATCTCCGGCACCGCGAAAGGTGAACAACGCTCACATCGTCGTGCCGGAGGTCCCCTTGTTGCGAACCACCCTCGTGGCGGGCGCCGTCGCCGCCTCACTGCTCGCCCCGACCACCGCCCGGGCGGAGACCGGGGACGCGATACCCGTCCTCACCGATTCCCACGGCCGCGCCCTCACCCTGCGCGGCTGGAACGTCGAGGACAAGACGAACCGGGGCGAGGCCGCCCTCTCCGCCATCACCGAGAAGCACTTCCGCGACATGCGGGCCAAGGGCTTCAACTTCGCCCGCCTCCTGGTCTTCTGGGACGACCTGGAGCCCCGCCCCGGCCACTACAGCCAGGACTACCTGCGGAAGATCGAACGCGTCCTGGACTGGGCCGAGAAGCACGACGTCCAGGTCCTCATCGACGCCCACCAGGACGTCTTCGGGCCCGCCTTCGGCCACCGGGGCATCCCCGCCTGGGCGACCAGGACCGACGGCCTGCCCTTCACCCCGCGCCCCGACGACTGGTTCTCCGAGTACTTCGAACCGGCCGTCCAACGGGCCTTCACCCACCTCTACGAGGACCCCGACCTGCGGGCCGCCCAGGCCCGGATGTGGCGCGTGCTCGCCGAACGCTTCCGCGACCATCCCGCCGTGCTCGGCTACGACCTCATCAACGAACCCATGGGCGAGCTGCGGGAGGGCGAGGACCTGCCGACCGCCGCGCGCCGGATCGAGCGCGAGCAGCTCACCCCGATGTACAACCGGCTCGCGGACGCGGTCCGTTCGGCCGACCGGGACGGCTGGATCTTCGTCGAGCCCACCCCCATCGTCGGCGAGGGCGTGCCGACCGGTCTCGGCCGGATCGACGACCCGAAGGTGGTCTACGCCCCGCACTTCTACAACACCGGCATGGAGGCGGGCGCCGACTACGACCCCGAGGCCGGCTGGATCGAGAACTACGAGCGCGCCGTCACCCTGTACCCCAAGGAGTACAAGGTCCCCGTGGTGGTCGGGGAGTGGGGTCCGCTCAACAACTCCCTTCCGAACATGAACCGCTTCTACCGTGACGCCATGGCCTCCCTCGGCCGCTACGGCTCCGGCTGGGCCGGCTATGTGTGGTGCTACGGCGGCGGCTACTGCGCCGTGGACGGCGCCGGAACCTTCCGTACGAACAAGGAGCTGACCGCCGAGCCGTACGCGGAGGCCGTCGCCGGCACCGTCCGCTCCTCCGCGTACGACTCCGGGTCCGGCGTCTACCGCCTGGCGTACGACTCCGCCCGCCGCGGCCCTCGCGTCACCGAGCTCTCCCTGCCCCCGGGCGCGTGGCAGGTCGCGGCCCGGGGGAGGGCGATCGTGCTCCGGCCCGCCCCTGGCAAGGCCCTGGTCCTCGCCGCCCCGGGCGCCCGTGTCTCGGTGACGGTGACGGCCGCGCGGGGCTGAGGGCGGCGGGCCCTAGGCGTTTCTCCGGTCGGGGTTCAGGAGGGACAGGATGCCGTCCGCCGCCGCTCCCAGGTGGCGGCGGGCGTCGGCCAGTTGCTCGCGGGTGACGCCGTGGTCCCTCGCCGCGTCCCGGATGTCGTCGCGGAAGCGGTCGAGGAGCCGGTCCAGCTCACGGGCCGGCTCGGCCGCCCCGTCGATGTCCTTGGCCCAGTCGGAGACGGCCTGCTCGGCGGAGGCGGGCCGCCCCGCGCCGCCCGCGCCGCCCGCGCCGCCCGCGCCGTGCGCCGTGCCGTGCACCGTGCCCGTCACCAGGTCGCCGAGCTGGGCGGTGATGTCGGAGATGCCCTCCCAGACGCCCTTCGGCCACTCGCCCCGGGCCATCCGGTCCTGGACCTGCTCCTGGACCTGCCGGGCGATCCGCTGGAACTCCTTCGCCTGGCGCCGGGCCGACTGGGCCTCGGCCCGCGCCTGACGGGCCTGCTCACGCCACTCCTGCTTCGCCTTGCGCAGCTCCTCCTTGGCGTCGGCGAAGGACGACCCCGTGCTGCGGGAGGCGCTCGCCGCCGCCCGCATCTCGCTGCGCAGCTTGCCCGCGGCGCCGCGCACGTCGTCGCGGATCTCGGCGGCCAGCTCGGAGACGGACTCGCGGATCTCCACTTCCAGGTCCGCGAGTTCGCCGCCGCGTCCGGCCAGCTCGGCACGCCCGGCGTCGGTGATCGAATAGACCTTCCGGCCGCCCTCGGTGGCATGGGTGACCAGGCCCTCGGCCTCCAGCTTGGCGAGCCGCGGGTACACCGTGCCCGCCGAGGGTGCGTAGAGCCCCTGGAAACGCTCCTCCAGGAGGCGGATGACCTCGTACCCGTGGCGGGGGGCCTCGTCGAGCAGCTTGAGGAGGTAGAGGCGCAGGCGGCCGTGGGCGAAGACGGGGGGCATGTCAGAGGACCTTTCCGGACGCGGGGGAGGCGGCGGTCCAGCCGTCGCCGTCGGGCTCCGGCTCGGGGCGGCGCAGCAGGGCGATGGAGCCGGAGATCGTGGTCGCCTTGAGCGTGCCGCGACCGGCGCCGAGGGTGCCGGTGATGGTCTTGGCGCCCCACTGTCCGCCGACCCGCAGGTCCTCGAAGGCGTTGGAGACCGACCCGCTGGTGGTGCTCGCCTGGACCGTGGCGTCGGCGGGGTGCGGCAGCCGGATGGCGACCTCGCCGGAGACGCTGGTGAGCCGGATGTCGGCGGGCGGCCCGTCGAGGCCGGCGGACGGATCGAGGTCGACGACCATGTCGCCGCTGACCGTCTCGGCCTTCACGGAGGCGCCCGCGCCCTCGATGACGGTGACGTCGCCGGTCACCGAGTTGACGTGGAGCGCTCCCGTGACGGACTGCGCCTCCAGGTTGCCCGACACGGTCTCGGCGCGGACCGGACCGGCCAGGCCGACGAGCGTGGTGTCGCCGGTGACGCCGCGCACCGCCGTGCGTCCCCGCACGCCGGAGATCACGGTCTCGGCGCCGACCGCCCCGACCTCGACGTCGGTCCCGGCCGGGACGGCGACCGAGACGACCACCCGGCGCCGGTGGCCACTGGGATCGAGCCACTTGAGGAGACCCGTCCAGTGCAGGTCCTCGTAACTCACCGTCAGGGTGGAGCCCTCCTGCGAGACGACGAGCGGTGGGCCCTCGATCTCGGAGATCTCCAGGCGGGCGGAACTCTCGTCGGTCCCCACCACGTTCACCGTGCCGTTGACGACACGGATCCGGAGCCGGCTCACGGGGTCGGTCAGCGGGATCTTGCGAGGCTCGGTGACGGACCACTCTGTCATGGTGCTGACCTCCCGTGTCATGGCGGACGCCGGCGCCGCGACCGGGGGCACCGACGACGCAACATATATCGCGTCTCTGGTGAACACGATATATCGCGGTCGGGTCACGTCAACCCCGACTCTCCCCTGACAGGGTCGACCAAGGGTGGGGCGATCACTGACGGATCGGGACAAACTGCCCTAGCGTAGGGGCCATGAACGCGAGATCGGGACCCGGCTCCGCCGGGGCGCTGCTGCTCTGCCGGGCCGAGGCCACGGCGGTCCGCCCGCCGGCCCGACTGCTGCCGGAACAGCCGTTCCTCGCCCCCGCCGGACCCGGCTGGACCGTCCTCGTACCCGAGGGGAAGCCCTGGCTCGACGACGCGGAACCCGTCGAGCGGGTCGTCACCGGCTGGGCCACCGCCCTCGCCGTCGGCACCGCCGGCCGCCCGGTCCTCGCGCTGTGGTGGGACGCCGACCGGGCCGGATTCACCCTCGCCTCGGGCTTCCGCCGCACCGTCGGCTACACCTGGCTCGCCGACGGCACCCCGGTCGGCGAGGACGAGGCCGTCCACACCTTCGCCGACCGGCTCGCCCTCGACCCGGTCCTCGACGTCCAGGCCCTCGAACCCCTCACGAAACCCGACCCGGACGCCGACGCCGCCGCCCGGCTCGTCGGCCTCGTCGCCGTGCTCGCCCGCACCGGACTCGCCCTGCCCGACGGCCTCGCCCCCGGCGAGAGCACCGGCAAGCTGCGCGCCGCGGCCCGCGACCGGGGCGCCGAACTCCTCGAACGGCCCGGCGTGCGCGAGTTCGTACGCGCCGGCCCCGACGCGGTGGAGGACGGCGGCCGGCCGGGCCCGGGCGCGCGTGGCCGCGGGGCCCGTCTGCTCGGCGCGGTCCAGCTCGCGGCCGGCGTGCCGCTGCTCGTCCGGGGCATCGGCCGCCGCAGCGGCGGCTGGACGACGGCCGGCGCGCTCCTCGTCGCCCATGGGGCGCTCGCGCTGGTACGCGACCGGCCGCGCGCCTCCCGTCAGCGGCTGCGGCTCGGCGACTGAGCCGCGCTCCTCGGTGGCGCCGACCCCGCCCTACTCGTCCTCGTCCTCGTCGTCGAGACGGGCCAGCCAGGTCGCGAGGCGCTCGACCGGCACCTCGAAGTCGGGGTTGAGA
This sequence comes from Streptomyces sp. NPDC006339, assembly GCF_040612775.1. Lineage (NCBI taxonomy): Bacteria > Bacillati > Actinomycetota > Actinomycetes > Kitasatosporales > Streptomycetaceae > Streptomyces > Streptomyces sp. NPDC006339. The sequence goes on along the minus strand of NZ_JBEXQW010000020.1, from coordinate 131,438 downwards.
TCGACGAAGGTCCGGAGCTGCTCGGCGAGCCACTCGAAGGTGACCTCCTCCTCGCCGCGCCGCTTCTCCAGTTCCTCGATGCCACGGTCGGTGAAGTACATGCGTTCAGAATAGGCCGTACGGAAGAACCGACCGTGTCCCCTGTTCCTCTGTTCCTCTCCCGTCCCTCGGACTAGCCTTCTTCATCATCGTTTCGGGGAGCGGGGGCCGCTGTGACGCATGGGATCGCTCGGATACGACTGGACGACGGCACGCCCGTCTGGGCCCGGATCAGCGGGGCGGAGGAGCTCGACCGGGGCAGCGGCTTCCAGGACACCGGCATCGGCGACCGGGTCGTGTCGATGGCCGGGGGCCTCACCGACGTGGTGCGCGGGGTGGTCGGCTCCCTGCGCGCGGGGCTCGACCCGCAGGGTTCGGTCGAGGTCGCCGTCAGCTTCGGCATCGAACTCTCCGCGCAGGCCGGCAAGGTGATCGGCGTCCTCGCCGACGGCGGCGGCAAGGCGTCGGTCAACGTCTCCCTCACCTGGACCGAGCCCGGCCGCGGGGTCGACCCGTCCCCGGAGACGCGGGCGGACGCGCAGACCGCACCCCCGGCACCCGCCGTCGCATCGGCACCCCCCGCCCCCGCCGCACCCCCGGCACCCGTCGTGCCTCCCGTCCCCGCACCCGCCGTCTCCCCGGAGAACGGCCCCGGCGCCGTATGAGCGCCTTCGACGCTCTCGTGCGCCCCGCACTCGTACGCATCGCCGCTCCCGGTGGCGGGTATGACCCGCACGGCGACCCGTTCTGGGGCACGGGCTTCTTCATCGCCCCCGGCTGGGTGCTGACCTGCGCCCATGTGGTGGCCAAGGGGGGAGGCGCGGTGTGGAGGAAGGAACCGGCCGTCGGCATCACCTGGGAGGGCGGCGCGACCACCGGCCGGGTCGTGCTGGCCAAGCCGCGCCCCGCCACGCCCGAGGAGACGCTCTCCTTCTGGGACTTCCCCGACCTCGCCCTCGTCCGCGTCGAGGGCGCCCGGGACGCCGCCTGCGTACGGCTCAGCGAGCGGCCGCCGACCACACCCGCGCGGGTCAGCCTGCACGGCTGGTCCCGTCAGACCGGCGAGGTCGCCGTCCGTGACGTGGAGGGCCAGGCCAACGGCTTCTCCGGCGGAGCCCTGCTGCTGCAGTGGGCGGTCCCGATCGAGGGCTGCTCCGGCGGCCCCGTCGTCGACCTGGGCCGGGGCGCCGTCATCGGCGTCAACAAGGGACGCGGCCAGAACGAGGGCGCCGCCGTCCCGCTGACCTCGCTGCGCGAGCTCCACGACGTGCCCGGCGGCGAGGTGCTGCACGAGGTGCTGCGCGCCCACGACCGCCATCACCTCGCCCGGCACCGCTCCTTCGGCTCCGGCCGCACCTGGACCGACGCCCAGACCGAGCTGTGGCCCGCCACCGCACGGGGCGTCAGCCCGGTCCGCCGGGTCCAGCTCTACGGGCGCTTCGCCGAACTGCCGCCGCCCAGCGGCCCCGGCGAGGTCATGGCCCTCGTCGACGCGGTCAAGCGCCGGGTCCTGCACCCCGAGTACCAGGCCGTCCTGGAGACCGACGCCCGCACCTGGCGGGACGGCGTCGGCCTCCTCCACGAACTGCACGCCCCCCGGCGGGAGCACGGGCCGGAGTCCACCGACCTCGGACTCGACGCCGTCCTCCTCTACGCGGCCAAGGTCGCCCGCCACCTCACCGAGCGGTACGGCCCCGGGCCCGGCATCGACGCCCTCGCCGCCTGGATCGCCGACGAGTCGGGCGGCGCACACGTCGCCGTACGCGAGGAGATCGCCGCCCTGCTCGACCCCGAGCCGCCGCGCGCCGACGGCGACGCGGGTACGGATGCGGGTGCGGGCGGTGGCCGAACCGGTGCGAGCGGGCGTGCCGACGGCGGCCTTCCCGGCCGGGAGCAGGGCGCGCGGGCCGATGTCCGCGTCGAGATCGACGCCGTCCCCTACAGCAGCCCCCGGCGCTACGCCTGGCGCGTGATGCTCCTCTTCGACGGCCGCACGGTCAGCCCGCTGCGCGGCGACGACGGGGGAGTGGCCCGCGACCGGCTCCGCGAGACCCTGCGCGGACCCCTCGTCGACGCGCTCCGCCTCGGCGACAGCGGCGACCACCTCGCCGCCGTCGAAGTGGTGCTGCCGCGCGAGCTGTTCGACGAGCCGCTGGACACATGGCGGCTCTCGCCCGACGACGAGCCCTTCGGGGAGCGCTCCCTGCCGCTCGGCCAGCGGCGGACCGTCGTCATCCGCGACCGGCACCGCAGCCACCATCCGCCGTCCCCGGAGTGGCGCAAGCGCTGGCGCGGCAGCGAGAGCGGGCCGCTGCGGGCCGTGCCGCTGCGCGCCGAGGTCCTCGCGGCGGGCGCGGACGGCGACGCCCACGCGCCGCACCTCCGCAAGGAGAGCCGGATGAGCGCGTACGAACGCCTCGACGCGGTCGGCGACGGCAGCGTGCCGGTCTACTGCGGACCGGTCGCCGGCGGCGACGGCCAGCGGGCCATGGAGGCGGCCCTCGCCGCCGGGCACCCCATCGCCCTGTGGCGGCGCTCCGCCCCCGGCCACGCCGACTGCGCCGAGTTCCACGAGCGGGCCGGCGAGCTGCTCGCCGCCGCGGCCGGCGCCGAGGAACTGCACCGCCCGGTACGGACCCTGCGCCGCATGCGGGCCGCCGACACCGAGGGCGACCCGCGTGAGCGCTCCGACCACGCCTGGGCCGAGGACCTGGCCGTCCTCTACGACCCTCCCGACCGCCCTCCGTACGAGGCGCCCCTCCAGGGCCCCCCGCTCCTCGGCGAGGCCGACGGATGACGGCCCCCACGCCCGCGTCGGCCCCCGGCCCCGCACCGGTCCCGGTGCGGGCCGGCCCCCGGCTGCCCCGCCTCGGCGGCCGCGCCCCGGCACCGACCACCCCTCCGGCCCGAAGGGCCGACCGGGCCCACCGACCGGACCGGGCCCACCGACCGGACCGGGCCCACCGACCGGACCCGGCCCACCGACCCGACCGACCCCTCCGGGCCGGCCCGTCGGGAACGCCCCTGCGTTCCGGGCCGCTCCGGCCGCTCCGGTCGCTCCGGCCGCCCCTCACGCCCGCCGCGCCCCGGTCGGCGCACCCCGCCCCGCCCGTCCCGGCCGGTGCGCCGCGAGCCCCAGGACCGCCCCCGCTCGAACTCAACCGCCCCGCAGCCGGGCCGGTTTGGGCGTCGGCAGCGGGGTATCTCGCGAGGTACGTTCGACGGGGTCGGCGAAGACAGCGCAGCCAGGAGGAGTAGGCGTGAACGATTGGCGGATCTACCGTGGTGCCGGCCATCCGCACGACGAGATACGGCGGCTGCCCGCCCCGCCGCCGTGGCGGGACTTCTCCGCCGGCGGGGCCGACGACACGCTCGCCGGCTCGGACCGGCGGCTCGGCGTGCGGCGCAGGCTCGTGCAGAACCACCACCCCCGGCCCGCCGAGACCGACGCCGTGAACGCCGCCCTCTACCTGCGCCGGCCGCTCCTGGTCACCGGCAATCCCGGCACCGGCAAGTCCACGCTCGCCCACGCCGTCGCCCATGAGCTCGGCCTCGGCCGGGTGCTGCGCTGGCCCATCGTCAGCCGGACGACGCTCCAGGACGGGCTCTACCGCTACGACGCCATCGGCCGCCTCCAGGACGTCCAGCTCGAGCGGGCCCGGGCCGACTCCGACCGCACCGCCGCGAGCCCGGCCGGCATCGGCTCGTACCTCCGGCTCGGCCCGCTCGGCACCGCGCTGCTGCCGTCCGAGCTGCCCCGGGTGCTGCTCATCGACGAGCTCGACAAGAGCGACCTCGACCTGCCCAACGACCTCCTCAACGCCCTGGAGGAGGGCGAGTTCGCCATCCCCGAGCTGGAGCGGCTCGCCGACCGCGAGCCGGTCGTCGAGGTGCTCACCGACGACGGACGCAAGGTCCCGGTGTACGGGGGACGGATCCGCTGCACCACCTTCCCCTTCATCGTCCTCACCTCCAACGGCGAACGCGACTTCCCCGCCGCCCTGTTGCGCCGCTGCATCCGCCTGGAGCTCGAACCGCCCGGCGAGGAGCAGCTCGGCGCCATGATCGAGGCCCACCTCGGGCCCGACGCGGCGGCCGCCGAACCCGGGCTCGTCGCCCGCTTCCTGGACCGGGAGCCCGGTGAGGTCATCGCCACCGACCAACTGCTCAACGCCCTCTATCTGACCCAGCACGCCCCCCGCGCCGAGCGGGTGACCCGGGACCGCATCGCGGACATGCTCATGCAGCCGCTCGATCAGCCGAGGTGATGGCCGGATGCACCGGATGCATCTGGAAGAGCTCACCCGCAGACTCCGGGCCGGCGGGCAGGACCCGACCGCCGAGGAGGTCGCGGACGCCGTCTGGCTCGCCCAGTGGCTGCCGCGCGCCGACCCGGCGGGCCCCGGCGACCGCTCCGGCGGGCGAGCCCCGGGGCAGCACCGGGACGGGGACCCGCCGCCGGGCCCGGCCCGGACCGGGACTTCCCCGGGCCGTCGGGATCCGGCCATCCCCACCCCCGCCACACCGGACCCGCGGCCCCCGGACGACCCGGCCGCACCACCGCCCCGGAGCACCGAGACCGTCGACCTCGCCCTGCCCCCGGTCGGCGGCCCGCGCCGTACCGGAGGCGTGACCGCCGGGACCGGCGCCGCCCTGCCGGTCCGCGCTCCGGGCGCCAACGCCCTGCCCGGACTCCTCGGACTGCAGAAGGCCCTCCGCCCCCTGCGCCACTACGGCGACCACCTGCCCGCGCGGCCCGGCGAAGGCCGCCTCGACGAGGAGGCCACCGCCGAACGCAGCGCCGCCTCCGGCATCCTCACCCCCGTGCTGCGGCCCGCCACCGGGCCCCGCCCCGACATCCAGCTCCTCATGGACACCGGGCCCGCGATGGTGGTGTGGACGAGGATGGTCGAGGAACTGCGCCAGGCGTGCCAGCAGTCCGGCGCCTTCCGCGACGTCCAGGTCCACCGCCTCCACGACACCGGCGAGGGCCCGCCGCTGGTCACCACCACCTCCGGACTCGACGGCCGCCCGCGGCTGCGCCCCGGCGACCAGTTGCACGACCCCACCGGGCGCCGCCTCACCCTCGTCGTCAGCGACTGCGTCGGCCCGCTCTGGCAGCGCGGCGCCGCCCAGCGGCTCATCCACCAGTGGCCGCGCCACTCCCCGCTCGCCCTCGTCCAGCCGCTGCCCCCGCGTCTGTGGCCCCGCACCGCGCTGCCCGTCGAGCCCGGCACCCTGCTGCGGCCCACCGCCCCCGGCGGTCATGTCGGCTTCGAGCCCGACGAGGCCGCCTGGGAACCCGTCGCCGCGGACCTGAGGGCCGTCCCCGTGCTCACCCCCACCCCCGAGGCCCTCGCCTCCTGGGCCCGGCTGCTGACCGGACACGGCGGGGGAGCCGTCCGCGGCTGGGCCGCCCGGATCGGCCCCGCCCCTCGGACCGCTCCCGCCGAGCGGACCGTGCCCGCCGCCCAGGACGGCCTGGCCGTCCGGAGCGTGCCCACCACCCGGGACAGCCTCGCCGGCCGGCCCGTCTCCGCCGTGCGCGCCGTTCCCGCCGGGAGCCGGCCCGCGCCCGTGGCGGCGGCCGGCGGCGCCCGGCGCGGTGACGAGGAGCTGCTGCGCGCCTTCCGCGCCGGAGCCTCCCCCGGCGCGGTACGGCTCGCCGTCCACCTCGCCGCCGCCCCTCTCGCCCTGCCCGTGATGCAGCTCGTGCAGCGCGCCATGCTCCCCGACACCGGCCCCATGGAGCTGGCCGAGGTCCTGCTCAGCGGGCTCCTGCGCCGGCTGCCCGGCCCCACCCCGTACCCCTGCTTCAGCTTTTCCCCGGCCGTGCAGGAGCACCTTCTCGGCTCGCTGGACCGGGGCGCCGCCGCGCTCGTGCTCAAGCACTGCTCCGAGTTCGTCGAGCGGCACTTCGGGCAGGGCATGCGCAACTTCCCGGCGCTGGCCGCCGCCCGGCTCGCCGGACACGGCGCCGACGAGGAAGCGGCCGCCGCGACCGGTCCCGGCGAGGAGAACGAGGAACCGGCCGGCGCCGCCGCCGAGCTCTTCGCCCGCATCCCCGCGCGCGTGCTGCGCTTCTACCACCCCGACCTGGTCACGCCCGAACCGCTCGACGCCGCCCGCCGGCTGCTCGACCAGTGGCGCCTCCAGTCCGACCCGTCCCTGCTCGACGCCGCCCTCGACCGGGCCGAGGCCGCGCTCGGCGACGACGGCCCGCCGCCCGGCCGCCCCGAGGACACCGCGGTCGCCCGGCTCGTCCTCGGCCAGGTGCTGTACGCGCAGGCCGGCACCTTCGCCGTACGGGACGGCGGACGCCGCAAGGAGCTCCTCGACCGGGCCGTGACCGAGCTCGTACGGGCCGCGGAGCTCGCCGAGCCCGGCGGCGAGACCTGGGCCGAGGCCCGCCTCGAACAGGCCGCCGCCCACTACGCCCTGTGGCGCCACACCGGAGAGGCGGACCGGCTCGACGCGGCCCTCGCCGCGCTCGACGGAGACACGGCCGACTGGCCCGAGGGGCGGCGCCACGCGCTCCTGGTCCGGCGCGGGCGGCTGCTCCTCGCCCGGGGCGAGGGACCGGACGCGGCCACGGCGTTCACCGCCGCCCTCGCCCTGCGCGCGACCGGACCCGTGCTCCTCGACCTGGCCGACGCCCTCCACCTCGCCGGCTCCGCGCCCGAGACCGTCGCCGCCGCCCTCGACCGGGCCGAACCCCTGCTCGGCGACTCCCTCGCCCTCCGGCTGCGCTGGACCACCGCGCGGGCCCGGTTGTACGAGACCACCGGCGACGGGCCCGCCGCCGACGCGGCCTACGAGCGGGCCACCCTGCTCACCCCCGCCGAGGGAGAACAGCGCGGCCGGCTCCTGCTGACCTGGGGCGAGTCCCTGCTGCGCCGGGCCGCCGCCGGCCAGGGCACCGCGCCCGTCGACCGGGCCGAGTCCGTCCTCCGCGAGGCCCTCACCAGCCTGCCCGCCGACGCCGGCGCCCGCTTCCGGGCCCGCGTCCTGATCGGCAGCGTCCTCGCCCTCCGCTTCGACCGGGCCGGCTTCCTGCCCGACCTGTACGAGAGCCGCCATCTCCTCGACGAGGCCCTGCGCACCGCCCGCGGCCCCGCCGCCCGCGCCGAGGTGTGGCTGCAACTGGGCTGGGTGCGCTACCGGTTGGCGGAGGCCGCGCGGGACGGGCAGCTCGCCGACGCCCTCACGGCCTACCAGCGCGCCGCCGACGACGAGCGCGCCGCCCACGGCGACACCCCCGGCACGGTCACCCTGGCCCGCGCCCTGCACGCCCAGGGCGCCGTGCTGTATCTGATGGACCGCCTCGCCGGGGCCGCGCAGGCGCTCGGCGCCGCCGTCGAGCAGTGGCGGCGCCTCGACGCCGTCCTCGTCCCGCTGGACTGGGCGGACGTACGGCGCACCCGCGCCCTGCTGGCCGAGGCGACCGCGACCCCACGCCCGCTCCCGGGCCGGCTGCCCCGCGCGGAGCGGCGGCGGATCGGGCCGCCGTGGTGGGCGTGGCGCGGTACGGAGACGTAGAGCGTTCCGGCGGTCCGGGGGCGGTCGGACGGACGCCCGGACGGACGCCTGGACGGACACCGGATGGACGGCTGGATAACGGGGGCGCACATGGGAGCAGTTGAGTCGAACGGGTTTCTGACTTTACGGCGTCGGGAAGAACCGCTCCGCCGCTACGACCGTGGGGGACACGCGCCGGTGAGGAGGAGCCGAGAGTGTTGGAGCACATGGAGTGGGTGGCCGATGTCGACCGGAGGGAGGCCCGCCCACCGCACCTGCCCGATCTCACGGCCGTCGACCTGCGCACCCTGCGTTTCATGGAGGATCCCGAGCTCGCGGCGGCCGTCGAGCGACTGCTGTGGCAGCCCGAGGAGCTGGCCGACGCCTGGCCGGAGGGCGCCCTCGCCGAGGACGGGGGGAGCGTCGCCCACTGACCGACTGACGCCCGGCGCCCGTCGGTTTCCGGCCAGAGCCGGGCGGCGGCGGGCCGGCCGCGACGGGAGGCGGGCATGAGCCTCGCCGGACCCCACGCGGCGGCCCTCGGCGAACTGGCCCGCACGCGCGCCGAGGCCGGCAGCGCCTCGCTGCTGCACGCTGCCCTGCACGCCCGCCGGCTGCTCCTGCTCAAAGCCCTGCTCGTCCGGGTGCAGCGGCATCGCGAGGCCGTCGACGACGCCGTGTTCCATCGCTTCGGCGCGGCCTGGCACCTGCTCGAACGGGCCGAGCGGCGCCGCCCCGACGTCGTCCGGGACCTCCTCGACTACCCCACGACGGGCGGCTGGCTGGCCGCCGCGCTCGCCGAACCGGTCGGACCGGGCCTCGACCGGCACCTCGCCCGCCTCGACGTCCTCGCCGCCACCGCCGCCCTGCGCTCCGGCTGCCCGGCACACCTGACCGTCGACGTCCCCGACGGCCTCCTCGTGCTGCCCGGCGTCGGACGGCTGAGCACCGGCGCGCCCCGCGTCCGCATCCGCTCCGGAGCCGGCACCGGCCGGCTCCGCCCCGAGCCGTCCGGACCCGCCGGCTCCGAGGTCCTGCTGCGCACCGACCCGGCGACCGGCGCCCTCACCGGCCACGGCCCCGGCTGGACCGGCCTGCACGTGCTGAGCGGCTCCGCCGCGCGCCTCGACGACATGGACCCGTACCGGGTGCCGGCCGGCGGCATCGGCCTGCCGCCCCGCCGCGCGGAGGACCACGGAGTCACCGACCGGGCCGCCTGGTCCGCCCGCTGGGAGTCCGGGCTTGACCTGCTGCACCGCACCGACCCGGCCCGCGCCGGCGAGGTGCGCCGGGCGGTGCGGGCGATCGTGCCGCTGGTGGCCCGCGGCCCCGGCTCCTTCGGCGCCACCATGAGCGCCGCGCCCGGCGCCGTCCTCACCTCCCTGCCCTCCGGGGCCGAGGACATGGCCGAGACCCTCGTCCACGAGCTGCACCACAGCAAACTGGCCACGCTGCACGAGCTGGTCCCGCTCTACGGGGCGGGCCGGGCCGCCGTGCACCGGGTCGGCTGGCGCGCCGACCCGCGGCCCATCTCCGGGGTGCTGCACGGCACCTACGCGCATCTGGCGCTGACCGACCTGTGGCGCAGGGCCGCCGTCGCCGAGGGCGTCCCGGCGGCCTGGCGGGCCCGGGCCGGTCAGCAGTTCGACCGTATCCACGATCAGGTGGGTGAAGGTCTGGCGATCCTGCTTGAATCTGATGAACTGACCACGGAGGGGCGGAAGTTCGCCCATCAGATGAGGCGGCACCACGCGAGCCTGGAAGCGGCGCCGGGGGCGACTGGGTAACACTGTGCCCACGGCACATGACACTGCGTTGCGCGGGAGCGGGACGGGAGACTCGGATGGCGGAAGTGCGGTCGGGCGGCGGTGCGTCGGCGGAACACGGCGGAAGGGCCGCGCCGGGACATGTCCTCGTGGTCTTCCCCGGCTACAACCGCCCCTGGGCGACCTGGATCAACCAGCGGCTCGAAGCCCACGGGGTGCGCGTCACCCTCCAGCGGTGGGACCCGCCGCGCGAGACCCCGCTCGCCGACTCGCTCGGCGACCTGCTGCTCGCCCGGGGCACGGTGCTGCTCGTCCTCGACGACTGGTTCTTCCAGCTCGGCCCCCGCCCCGCCGGCGAGTGGAACGAGGTCCTGCGCGGCTTCGTCCTCGAGCAGGCCGACCGCTTCGCGGCCGTCAACCTGACCAACCGCACCCTCCTGCCCGCCACCGCCGTCCTCGAACCGGTCAGCCTCTGGGGAGTCGGCGAGGAGGAGGCCGAGGCGCGGCTGCTGACCCGGCTCGGCATCGAGCCCCGCCGCTCGCCGGGCCGTCGCATCGCGCCCGGCTCCCTGGTCCGCTACCCGGAGACCCCGCCCGAGATCTGGGGCGAGATCCCGCGCCGCAACCCCCGCTTCACCGGCCGCGACGACCTCCTCACCGAGCTCCAGGAACGGCTCATGGACGCCGAGCGCGGCAAGGCCGCCTGCACCCTCCTCGGCATGTCCGGCATCGGCAAGACCCAGATCGCCGCCGAGTACGCCCACCGCTTCAGCCCCGACTACGACGTCGTCTGGTGGGTCAACTCCGACGACCGCAACGTCCAGCGCGACCGCTTCGGCGAACTCGCCGCCGCGCTCCGCCTCCCCAGCGGCAACGAACCGGGCGAACGCATCCGCGCCGTCCGCGAGGCCCTGCGCCGAGGCGACCCGCACTCCCGCTGGCTGGTGATCTTCGACGGCTGGGACGACACCGAGGGCGCCGGCGTGATGCTCCCGCAGGGCCCCGGCCACGTCCTCATCACCTCCCGCAACCGCGCCTGGGGCGAGCACACCGACATCCTCGAAGTCCCCAGCTTCGACCGGTCCGAGTCCACCGCCTACCTCATGCGCCGCGCCCCGCACATCACCGCGCCCGAGGCCGACGAGGTCGCCGCCGAGTTCGGCGACGTGCCCCTGCCGCTCGTCCAGGCCGCCGCCTGGCTCGGCGAGTCCGGCATGGAGGTCCCCGAATACCTGCGAATGGTCCGCGACGGGCGGCTGTCCACCGTGGACGAGCGGGCCGGCGACGGCTTCCCCAACGCCTCCCTCACCTCCTGGTCGATACTGATCAACCGGCTCCGGCGCGCCCAGCCGCAGGCCATCGACGTGCTCAGCCTGTGCGCGTCCTTCGCCCCCGGCCGCATCCCCCTCGGCATCGTCCGCGCCTACCCGCAGGCCGAGCTGCCCGAGGACCTGCGCTGGATGGCCACCGACCTGCCCGCCTGGAACCGCGCCCTGGACACCCTGGTCAACTACTCGGTGCTCAGCCGCGAGTCCCGGGGGCCGGCCGCCAGCCTGGAGATGGGGCCGCACCAGGAGTCCGTGCACATGCACCGGCTCGTCCACGACATCGTCGCCCGGCTCACCGACGGCGAGCACCGCGAGGCCCACCGCAAGGCGGTCCGGGCCCTGCTCGCCGAGGCCGACCCCGGCAACCCCATGGACAGCCGGCACTGGCCCCGCTACGCCGAACTCCTGCCCCACCTGGAGCCCTCCGGGGCGCTCGCCAGCCGCAACCCGCGCGTGCAGACCGCCGTCCTCAACTGCCTGCGCTACTGCTTCCGCAGCGCCGAGTTCCGGGCCGGCATCCGGCTGGCCGAGAAGATCCGCGCCCACTGGTCCACCTTCATGGACCCGCTGAGCCCCGAGATGCAGGAGCTCACCTCCCAGGAGTGCTACATCCTGCGGGCCTTCGGCCGCTTCCGCGAGGCGTACGAACTCGACCTCGCCCTGCGCGCCCGGCTCGACGAGGCCGAGACCCGCGACGAGCTCGGCACCCTGCGCTCGTCCGTCTCCATCGCCAGCGACCTGCGCTTCCTCGGCCAGTACCAGGAGTCGGAGCGGATCCAGCGCGAGGCGTTCGCCGAGGCCCAGCGCCTCCTCGGCGACCACGAGTTCCTCACCCTCGTCGCCGGGCACAACCTGGGCCTGATGCTGCGCATGCTCGGCCGCTACCAGGAGGCGTACGAGCACGACATCGCCTCCCTCGCCCGCAGCGAGAACGCGCTCGGCGCCCTCCACTCGCACACCCTCAGCGTCAGCAACGCCGTCGCTCAGGACCTGCGCCTGCTCGGCAACTACCGCGAGGCGCTGGCCCGCCAGGAGAACAACGTCCGCTTCCATCTGCAGGTGCTCGGCCCGCAGCACCTCAACACCCTCTACGCCCGGGCCCAGCTCGCCCTGTGCCGGCGCCGCGAGGGCGGCTTCCAGCAGGACCTCGGCGCCACCATGGAGAGCCTGCTGGAACAGATGGAGCAGGTCCACGGCCGCGAGCACTACATCACGCTCTCCTCCATCAACAACTACGCCAACTACCTGCGCGAGCACGGCGACCTCGCGCACGCCCGCGACCTCATCCAGGAGGCCGAGGCCGGCTACCGCGCGCTGGTCGGCCCCGCGCACCCGGTCGCCACCGGCGTCTTCGCCAACACCGCGCTCGTCCTCCAGGCCGCCGGACAGCGCGCCGACGCCCTCGCCATCCTGGAGGGCGCCCTCGCCGGGCTCACCTCCTCCCTGGGCCCCGACCACCCCTGGGTCCTCGGCTGCGCCCTCAACACCACCGCCGCCCGCAACTTCAACGGCCGGGTGAGCGACGCCGCCGAGCTCAGCCGGGAGACCCTGCGCCGGGCCCGGCACGTCCTCGGCCACGAGCACCCGCTCACCCTGTCCTGCCAGGTGGCCCTCGCGACCGACCTGCGCGGCCTGCGGGAGAACGAGGAGGCGGGCAAACTGGAGGAGGACGCCCTGCTCACCCTCACCCGCACCCTCGGCGCCCAGCACCCGCACACCCTGTCGGCCCGCCAGCGGAACCGGCCCTACTGGGACTTCGAGGCCAACCTCGGCTGAGCCCGTGGCGACGGCGGACACGCCGGAGGCCCGGCACCCCCTCGGGGTGCCGGGCCTCCTGTCGTACGGGCTTGGGCGCCTCGGTCAGGCGTCGAAGACCTCCGCGACGAGCTGCGCCTGCTCGGCCTGGTGACGCTTGGCCGAACCGACCGCCGGGGACGAGGAGTGCGGGCGGGAGATCCGGCGCAGGCGCTCGCCCGCCGGGATGTCCGCGCCGACCGCCAGGTCCAGGTGGTCGATCAGGTTGAGCGCGATGAACGGCCAGGCACCCTGGTTCGCCGGCTCCTCCTGCGCCCAGATGTACTTCGCGGCGTTCGGGTACTTGGCGATCTCGGCCTGGAGCTCGGCACCGGGCAGCGGGTACAGGCGCTCGAGGCGGATGAGCGCGGTCTCCGTGTCGCCCCGCTTCTGACGCTCGGCCTCCAGGTCGTAGTAGACCTTGCCCGAGCAGAAGACAACCTTGCGGACGTCGGCCGGGTTGGCGGTCGAGTCGCCGATCACCGGGCGGAAGCCGCCGGTGGTGAACTCCTCGATCTTCGACGCGGCGGCCTTCAGACGCAGCATCGACTTCGGGGTGAAGACGATGAGCGGCTTGTGGTGCGGGTTGTGCACCTGCCAGCGCAGAAGGTGGAAGTAGTTCGACGGCAGCGTCGGCATGGCGACCGTCATGTTGTCCTGCGCGCACATCTGGAGGAAGCGCTCCGGGCGGGCGGACGAGTGGTCCGGGCCCTGGCCCTCGTAGCCGTGCGGCAGCAGCAGCGTGACGCCGGAGGTCTGGCCCCACTTCTGCTCGGCCGAGGAGATGAACTCGTCCACGACGGTCTGCGCGCCGTTGACGAAGTCACCGAACTGGGCCTCCCAGATCACCAGGGACTCCGGGCGGGCCAGCGAGTAGCCGTACTCGAAGCCCATCGCCGCGTACTCGCTGAGCAGCGAGTCGTAGACGTTGAAGTGGGCCTGGTCCTCGGTCAGGTACAGCAGCGGGGTGTAGTCCTCGCCGGTCTCCTGGTCGACGAGCACCGCGTGGCGCTGGCCGAAGGTGCCGCGGCGGGAGTCCTGGCCCGACAGGCGGACCGAGGTGCCCTCCATCAGCAGCGAGCCGATGGCGAGGGTCTCGCCGAAGCCCCAGTCGATGGTGCCGTCGTCGATCGAGGCCGCGCGGCGCTGCAACTGCGGCATCAGACGCGGGTGGACCGTGATCCGCTCGGGGATGTTGACCTGCGACTCGGCGATCCGCTTCACGACCTCCGCGGAGACCGCCGTGGTGACGGCGACCGGGAACTCGGGCTGCGGGTCCGGGACGTGCGCCGGCGCCGGGGCCGAGGTGGCCTCGCGGACCTCCGCGAACACCTTCTCGAGCTGGCCCTGGAAGTCCTGGAGCGCCTGCTCCGCCTCTTCCAGGGTGATGTCGCCGCGACCGATCAGCGACTCGGTGTACAGCTTGCGCACCGAACGCTTCTTGTCGATCAGGGTGTACATCTGCGGGTTGGTGAACTGCGGGTTGTCGCCCTCGTTGTGACCGCGGCGGCGGTAGCAGATGAGGTCGATCACGACGTCCTTGTTGAACGTCTGGCGGAACTCGAAGGCGAGCCGCGCCACCCGGACGCACGCCTCCGGGTCGTCGCCGTTCACGTGGAAGATCGGCGCCTCGATCATGCGGGCCACGTCCGTCGCGTACATGGAGGAACGCGAGGACTCGGGGGCCGCGGTGAAGCCGACCTGGTTGTTGATGACGATGTGGACCGTGCCGCCGGTGCGGTAGCCGCGCAATTGCGACATGTTCAGCGTCTCGGCGACCACGCCCTGGCCGGCGAAGGCCGCGTCACCGTGCAGGGCGACCGGCAGGACGGTGAAGTCCGTGCCGCCCTTGTTGATGACGTCCTGCTTGGCGCGGGCGACACCCTCCAGGACCGGGTCGACCGCCTCCAGGTGGGAGGGGTTGGCGACCAGCGAGACCTTGATCTGCTCGCCGTCGAGGCCGGTGAAGGTGCCCTCGGCGCCCAGGTGGTACTTCACGTCGCCGGAGCCGTGCATCGACTTCGGGTCGAGGTTGCCCTCGAACTCGCGGAAGATCTGCGCGTACGACTTGCCGACGATGTTCGCGAGGACGTTCAGGCGGCCGCGGTGGGCCATGCCGATGACGACCTCGTCGAGGCGGGACTCCGCCGCGGAGTCGATGACCGCGTCGAGCAGCGGGATGACGGACTCGCCGCCCTCCAGCGAGAAGCGCTTCTGGCCGACGTACTTGGTCTGCAGGAAGGTCTCGAACGCCTCCGCCGCGTTCAGCCGGCGCAGGATGCGGAGCTGCTCCTCGCGCTCCACGCGGGCGTGCGGGCGCTCCACGCGGTCCTGGATCCACTTGCGCTGCTTCGGGTCCTGGATGTGCATGAACTCGATGCCGGTGGTGCGGCAGTACGAGTCGCGGAGCACGCCGAGGATGTCGCGGAGCTTCATCATCGACTTGCCGGCGAAGCCGCCGACCGCGAACTCGCGCTCCAGGTCCCACAGGGTGAGGCCGTGCTCGGTGATGTCCAGGTCGGGGTGCTTGCGCTGCTTGTACTCCAGCGGGTCGGTGTCGGCCATGACGTGGCCGCGGACCCGGTAGGAGTGGATCAGCTCGAAGACCCGGGCGGCCTTGGTGACGTCGTCGTCGTGCGAGGCGTCGATGTCCTTGAGCCAGCGGACCGGCTCGTAGGGGATGCGCAGCGACTTGAAGACGTCGTCGTAGAAGCCGTCCTCGCCGAGGAGGAGGTTGGAGACGATCCGCAGGAACTCGCCGGAGGCCGCGCCCTGGATGACCCGGTGGTCGTAGGTCGAGGTCAGGGTCATGACCTTGGAGATGCCCAGCTTGTTCAGGGTGTCCTGGGAGGTGCCCTGGAACTCGGCCGGGTAGTCCATCGAGCCGACGCCCATGATGACGGACTGACCGGGCATCAGACGCGGGACCGAGTGCACGGTGCCGAGGCCGCCGGGGTTGGTCAGCGAGACCGTGACGCCGGTGAAGTCCTCCATCGTCAGCTTGCCGACGCGGGCGCGCTTGACGATGTCCTCGTACGCCTGCCAGAACTCGAAGAAGTTCAGGGTCTCGGCCTTCTTGATGCCGGCGACGACGAGCTGGCGGTCGCCGTTCGGCTTCACCAGGTCGATCGCGAGGCCGAAGTTCACGTGCTCCGGCTTGACCAGGGTCGGCTTGCCGTCCTTCTCCGCGTAGGACCAGTTCATCGACGGCATGGCCTTGATGGCCTGCACCATGGCGTAGCCGATGAGGTGGGTGAAGGAGATCTTCCCGCCCCGGGCGCGCTTCAGGTGGTTGTTGATGACGATCCGGTTGTCGAAGAGCAGCTTCACCGGGACGGCGCGGACGGACGTGGCCGTCGGCATCTCCAGCGAGGCGTTCATGTTCTTCGCGACCGCGGCGGCCGGGCCGCGCAGGGTGATCAGCTCGGGGCCCGCGGGGGTCTCGGCCTTGGGGGCCTCGGCGGCCTTGGGCTTCGCCGGGGCGGCCGGAGCCGGGGCCGGGGCCGCGGCGGCGGCCGGCTTGGCGGGAGCGGGGGCCGGAGCGGCGGGCGCCGGGGCGGCCGGAGCCGCGGGAGCCGCCGGAGCGGGTACGGCCGCCGGAGCGGCAGGCGCGGCCTGTGCGGGGCCCGCCTGCTGCGCGGCGGGCGCGCTCGGGGTGGTCTGGGTGGCTACTGCCGGGGCGGCCGGGGTCTCCGACGCTCCGGGCTTGTAGTCGGCGAAGAAGTCCCACCAGGCACGATCGACCGAATTCGGGTCCTGGAGGTACTGCTGGTAGATCTCGTCGACGAGCCACTCATTGGCACCGAAGGCGGTCGCAGGGGACTTACCCTGCCCGTCTTGGTCGGTCGGGGAGCTCGGGGTACTGGGGGACTGAGACGACACGGCGGCAACCGCCCTCTTCCGCTTCACAAGGTGATGGACAGCGGAAATAAAGGCTACGCCTCCCTGGCCTGGAGGTGCAGGCCGGGCACTCCAACGTCGCGCAAGTCACACTTGACGACGTGTTTCGCCGCCGTGAATGGCGGGAAACAACCGTGGTTCCGCAGGTGTGAGGGTACGGAGAACCGTGGCTACGGCCGCCCTCGACCGCACCCCTGACCCCGTCCCGCCCGTCCGTTGTCCGTCTCCTGTACGGGGAGTCGTACACGTACACGCAGAACGAGAGCTTCCGGTTCGAACCCTACGTCAATCCCTCGCAGGGAGGCTGCCCGGAAGAGTGAGTCTGATGCGGCAGCCGCGTGACGATTCGGCCACTCCGATGTGGCCACCGTGCAGATCCACCGCCCAGCGGGCGATGGCGAGGCCCAGACCGGTGCCGCCGTCGCTGCCCGGGCCCTGCTGGGCCGGGACCGTGCCCCGGTTGAACCGCTCGAAGACCTTGTGCCGCTCCGACTCGGGAATGCCGGGGCCCTCGTCCTCGACCTCCAGTTGCAGCGAGTCCGGACACGGCCCGCGCCGGGCCCGCACCGTCACGCGCCCGTGCGGCGGGGAGTGCTTCACCGCGTTGTCGATCAGGTTGGCCATCACCTGGTGCAGCCGCTCCGCGTCCGCGTGCGCCGTGAGCTCCGGCGGGGAGACGTCCAGGTGGAGATGGACGTCGGTGCGGTTGTGCAGGCCCGAGGTGGAGGACAGGCCGCGCTGCGAGGCGGCGAGGTTCGCCTCCCGCAGCACCCCGGACAGATAGGGCCAGACCTCGAAGCGGCGTCGCTTGAGCGTGACGACACCGTTGTCGAGCCGTGACAGGTCGAGCAGCGTCTCCACCAGCCGGCCGAGCCGCTCGGTCTGCTTCAGGGCCGTCCGCATGGTCTCCGGATCGGCCTCCGAGACCCCGTCCACGACGTTCTCCAGGACGGCGCGCAGGGCGGCGATCGGCGTGCGCAGCTCGTGCGAGACGTTCGCGACCAGCTCCTTGCGGTGCCGGTCCACCGCCTCCAGGTCGTCCGCCATGCGATTGATCGTCGAGGCCAGGTCGCCCAGCTCGTCACGGCGGTCCGCGCCGCGCACCCGGCGGCTGAAGTCACCGCGCGAGATCGAGCCGGCGACGTGGTTCATCTCGTCCAGCGGGGCGGTCAGGGACTGCGCCACGAACTGGGTGATCAGCAGCGTCGCGATCATCGCGAAGATCGTGATGTACCGGAACTCGGTGGAGGTCCGGATCGCGACCAGGGCGAGACCCGAGGTCAGCAGGACCGCCCCGACGACGAGCGCGCCGAGCTTGGTCTTGATCGAGATCACTATCCGGCGCCGCCGGTCCCGGCGGCCGGTGCCCCGGCCCGCCCGGCTCGGACGGCCCGCGGCCCGCCCCCGCCGGATCACGGCGCCGGGGTCTCCAGCGCGTACCCCACGCCATGGACCGTACGGATGCGCTCGGCTCCGATCTTCCGGCGCAGCGCCTTGATGTGGCTGTCCACCGTGCGGGTGCCGGAGGCGTCCGCCCAGTCCCACACCTCGGCGAGCAACTGCTCACGGGAGAGCACCGCGCGCGGGGTGTTCGCCAGGCAGACCAGCAGGTCGAACTCGGTCGGGGTCAGGTGGACGTCCTCCGCCCGCACCCGCACCCGGCGCTGCGCGTGGTCGATCTCCAGCTCGCCGAGCCGCAGGATCCCGCTGCGCGGGGTCACCGCCGCGAGCGCGGCCCGCTCCACCCGGCGCAGCAGGACGTGCACCCGGGCGGCGAGCTCGCGCATCGAGAACGGCTTCGTCATGTAGTCGTCGGCGCCGACCCCCAGGCCGACCAGCATGTCCGTCTCGTCGTCCCGTGCCGTGAGCATCAGGACCGGGACCGGACGCTGGGCCTGCACCCGGCGGCACACCTCCAGGCCGTCGAAGCCCGGCAGCATCACGTCGAGCACCATCAGGTCCGGCTGCCACGCCTCGGCGGCGTCCACGGCGGCCGGCCCGTCGGTCGCGGTCTGCACCAGGAAGCCCTCGGCACGCAGCCGCGCCGAGATGGCCTCGACGATCGTCGCGTCGTCCTCGACGACAAGGACGCGCCGCTGGGCCCCCGGAGTGGTCGCCGCACCGTGGTGAGTGGTGTGTGTCTGCTCCATTGCCCCGCCTCGCGTCGCCGATGTCGGTGCAGCAGCCTAGAGGCACCGGCGGCGTCAAGGCTACGCAGGTGATCAGGCGGGCCGGACGGCGAGGTGGACCACGTCGGGGACGCCCCGGGCAACCGGGACCTCTTCCGTCCGTACCCCGTTGAATCCGGCATTCCGCAACGACTCTTCGAAATCGGCGGAGGGCCGGGCCGACCACACCGCGAGGATTCCGCCCGGGTTGAGGCGGGCCGCGCAGGCGGCCAAACCCTCGGCGGAATAAAGGGATTCGTTGTCCTCGGTGACCGTCCAGTCGGGCCCGTTGTCGATGTCGAGGCACAGGGCGTCGTACGTGTCGGAGGAGGTGCGCAGGTGCGTGACGAGGTCCGTGTGCAGGATCACGGTTCTCGGATCGGCGAGCGCGGAACCCGAGATCGCGGCGAGCGGACCCTCGCGGTGCCAGTCGATGATCGCCTCCTCACGCTCGGCGACGACGATCCGGCCCCAGCGCGGGTCGGCGGCGGCGTGCGCGAGGGAGAAGCCGACGCCGAGACCGCCGACGAGGACGGCGGCGCGGCCGTGCAGGCGCTCGGGCAGGGCGTCGAGCGCCGCGTCCATGAGCAGCCGCTCGGAGCGGCCGTCGGAGGTGTCCATCAGGAAGGTGCCGTTGGCGATGATCTCGTAGTGCGCGTCGCGTCGGCGCAGGACGACTTCTCCGTACGGGCCCTCGCGGCGGTCGAGGGTGACGGGGCTGGTCATGCTCACTCCGTGGCTCGATGTGTCCGTGGTGTACGTGTGCGTCCCGGCCATCCTGGGCAGGCGGGGGCGGCCGGGACAAACGCTTAATGAGCAGCGGGGGGGGGGCTTACGCCGTGGGATCAGGGCGCGGTGGGCGGTCCGCCCTCCGGGAGGGCGTCGAAGACGCGCTGGAGGGCCGGTGGCCGGTCCTCGCCGTCCCGGGTGACCACGAGCCGGTGGGCGTGGGTGACGTAGTACGTGAAGCCGTCGGCCACCGTCGCCCCACCGGTGGGGCGGGCCGGGACCTTCGCGTAGGCCGGGTCCTCCAGGGCCGCGCGGAGCTCGGCCGCGCCTGCGGCGCTCATCCGGCCCTCCCGGGCCGGTCTGGTGCCGGTGTGGACCCGGTAGCTCCCGTCGTGGTGCACGACCAGCTTGTTGCGGACGCCCGCGAAGCCGCCGTTGACGACGACCTCGACGAGCACCTCCTGAGGGGCCGGCTCGTCGCCGTCGCCGCGCGGGGTGGCGGGGGCCGTGGCGGTGGCGGTGGTGTCGGCGGGTCCGCTCGGCGGCGGAGGGGGGCTCACGGTCGTGTCCGGCCGGTCGTCCGGTGTCGCCGGCGCCTGGGCGCACCCGGCCGCCACGACGAGCGCGGCCAGCAGCGCCGCCGCCCCGTACCGCTTCCCGTACTCCATGAGCCGAGCATGCCCGCTCACCCCCTCCCGGCGCAGCCGGAACGGCGCGATCGGTGCGGACGGCTCGGTCGGTGCGGACCGCCTCAGCCCGTACGGACGACTCCGGTCAGCGGGCCCCGGTAGTACCAGTCGAGCGAGTCGTAGAGCGCCATCCCGTCCGTGGTCGCCGACAGGATGCCGGTGCGCGCGCCGGCCTGCGCGGCCGCCGCCTCCAGGGTGCGCATCACGTTGGCGCCGAGGCCCCGGCGGCGGTGGGCCGGGTCCGTCTCGATCTGGTCGGCGACGGCGGTCGCCCCGGTCGGCGCGATCTGCCCCCGGGTGGCGAGGGTGCCGTCGGGCGCCAGGATCCGGACCCGGATCACCCCGTCACGGGTCTCCGTCGTCCGGGCGTACCCCTCGGGAGGTGCCGGGCGGGCGGACGGGTCGAGCGTCTTGGTCATCATGAAGCCGGGGTCGTCCGGGATCGTCCATCCCGCGGTGATCCACGGCGCCACCTCCTCGGGCCGCGCCATCACCTTGAGCCACGCCCACGGCTCGGTGACGTCCGCGCACAGCTTTCCGACGGACACCGCGTCCGGGTGGGGCAGCACGTGCCGGAAGGGATGCCGGGGCTGCCCCACGTCGATCCGGTACCCCCAGGGCTCGACGACGGCGGCCGGCGTACCCCGGGAGACGGTCCAGCCGGTCACCCAGGCTGATGTAATGGCTGCGATATCCATGAGGGCATTACATCGACTGTTCGCGCTGCGTGGGAGCCTGATCGCTCAGAGCGAACAGCCGGTGGGGAACATTCCGCGGCGCAGGTGCATTGAGTCCACATAGCTCAACTTGACTGCCGAAGGGGAGATCATGGCTTCTGAGTCCATGGCGTCCGTGCCGCTCACTCTGCCTGTGCTGCCGCTCGACGACGAGGTCGTGCTGCCCGGAATGGTGGTGCCGCTGGACCTGTCCGACAACGACGTGCGGGCCGCGGTCGAGGCCGCCCAGGCCGCCGCGCGCGGAGGGAACGGAAAGCCCCGGGTGCTCCTGGTGCCCCGGGTCGACGGCACCTACGCCGGGACCGGCGTCCTCGGCACCGTCGAGCAGGTCGGCCGGCTGTCCGACGGCGACCCGGGCGCGCTCATCCGCGGCCTCGGCCGCGTCCGCATCGGCGCCGGCACCACCGGACCCGGCGCCGCCCTGTGGGTCGAGGGCACCGTCGTCGAGGAGACCGTGCCCGACCCGCTGCCCGGCGCCGTCACCGAACTCGTCAAGGAGTACAAGGCGCTGGCCACGACCTGGCTGAAGAAGCGCGGCGCCTGGCAGGTCGTCGACCGCGTCCAGCAGATCGAGGGCGTCGGCGCCCTCGCCGACAACTCCGGGTACTCGCCCTTCCTCACCGTCGAGCAGAAGGTCGCGCTCCTGGAGACCGCCGACCCCGTCGCCCGCCTCAAGCTCGCCACCACGCAACTGCGCGACCACCTCGCCGAGCAGGACGTCGCCGAGACCATCGCCAAGGACGTCCAGGAGGGCGTCGACAAGCAGCAGCGCGAGTTCCTGCTGCGCCGCCAGCTCGAAGCCGTCCGCAAGGAGCTGCGCGAGCTCAACGGCGAGAGCGAGGGCGACGAGTCCGACGACTACCGCGCCCGCGTCGAGGCCGCCGACCTGCCCGAGAAGGTCCGCGAGGCGGCCCTCAAGGAGGTCGAGAAGCTGGAGCGGGCCAGCGACCAGTCGCCCGAGGGCTCCTGGATCCGCACCTGGCTCGACACCGTCCTCGAACTGCCGTGGAACGAGCGGACCGAGGACCGGTACGACATCCAGGGCGCCAAGGCAGTCCTCGACGCCGAGCACGCGGGCCTGGAGGACGTGAAGGAGCGCATCACCGAGTACCTGGCGGTGCGCAAGCGGCGCGCCGAGCGGGGCCTCGGCGTCGTCGGCGGCCGGCGCGGCGGCGCCGTGCTCGCCCTGGTCGGCCCGCCCGGCGTCGGCAAGACCTCGCTCGGCGAGTCCGTCGCCCACGCGATGGGGCGGAAGTTCGTCCGGGTCGCGCTCGGCGGCGTGCGGGACGAGGCGGAGATCCGCGGCCACCGGCGCACGTACGTGGGCGCCCTGCCCGGCCGGATCGTCCGCGCCGTCAAGGAGGCCGGGTCCATGAACCCGGTGGTCCTCCTCGACGAGATCGACAAGGTCGGCTCCGACTTCCGGGGCGACCCGGCGGCGGCGCTCCTTGAGGTCCTCGACCCCGCGCAGAACCACACCTTCCGCGACCACTACCTGGAGGTCGAGCTCGACCTGAGCGACGTCGTCTTCCTGGCGACGGCGAACGTCCTGGAGGCCATCCCGGAGGCCCTGCGCGACCGCATGGAGCTGGTCCGGCTCGACGGCTACACCGAGGACGAGAAGGTCGTCATCGCCCGTGACCACCTGGTGCCCCGGCAGTTGGAGCGGGCGGGCCTGGAGACCGGCGAGGTCGTCCTGGAGGAGAGCGCGCTGCGCCGGCTGGCCGGCGAGTACACCCGGGAGGCGGGCGTCCGCACCCTGGAGCGCTCCATCGCCCGGCTGCTGCGCAAGGTGGCCGCCCAGCACGAGCTGGGCGAGCGGGAGCTCCCGCTCACCATCGGCGCCGACGACCTGCGCGAGCTGATCGGCCGGCCGCACCATGTGCCCGAGTCCGCCCAGGACCCGGCCGAGCGGCGCACCTCGGTGCCCGGCGTGGCGACCGGCCTCGCGGTGACCGGCGCCGGCGGTGACGTGCTCTTCGTCGAGGCGTCGCTCGCCGACCCGGAGACGGGCGCGGCGGGGCTGACCCTCACCGGCCAACTGGGCGACGTGATGAAGGAGTCCGCGCAGATCGCGCTGTCCTTCCTCCGCTCGCACGGCGCGGAGCTGGAGCTGCCCGTCACCGGTCTGAAGGACCGCGGCGTGCACATCCACTTCCCGGCGGGCGCGGTCCCCAAGGACGGCCCGAGCGCGGGCATCACGATGACGACGGCCCTGGCCTCGCTGCTGTCGGGCCGGCTGGTCCGCACGGACGTCGCCATGACCGGCGAGGTCTCCCTGACCGGCCGGGTCCTGCCGATCGGCGGCGTGAAGCAGAAGCTGCTCGCCGCCCACCGCGCGGGCATCACGACCGTCGTGATCCCCAAGCGGAACGAGGCCGACCTGGACGACGTCCCGGCCGAGATCCTGGACAAGCTGGAGGTCCACCCGGTGACGGACGTCCGCCAGGTCCTGGAGATCGCCCTCACCCCGGCGAAGGTCGCCGTGGGCGCGGCGGCCTGAGCCGCCGCCAGGGGCGCCCCCTCCCCGGAGGGGGCGCCCCGCCGTCGCCGCCGGGTGCCCCCCGGCCCCGGTCTCAGTCGGGGACGGTGCGGCGCACGGCGTCGGCGACGACCGGGCCGAGGCCCGGCTCCTTGTCGTGGGCGGCGCGCTGGAGGTCCGCCCCGGTGCCCTGGGTCAGCAGCAGCTCCACGCCCCGCACCGCGCGGTCCAGGTCGCCCGTGGCCTCCAGGGCCGGGGTGACGTGGTCGAGCAGGGCCGCCAGGACGGTCGCCGCGGGGGCCGGCCGCCAGGTCAGCGGATGCAGCAGCTCGCCCCCGAGGCCGTGCCGGCTGGCCCGCCAGGAGGCCAGCCGCAGCACCGCGGTCGGCACCGGGTCGGCGTCCCGGCCGGCCCGCCAGGCCGCGGCCTCGGTCTCCACCAGGGCGCGGACGAGGACGGCGAGCAGCACGCCGTCCTCCACCCGCTGGCACACGTCCCCGACCCGGACCTCGACGGTCGGATAGCTGCGCGACAGCCGGGCGTCGAAGTAGACCATGTGGTCGTCGACGAGCACCTCGCTCGCCAGCATCGCCCGCGTGGTCTCCTCGTACGTCTCGACGTCGCCGTACAGCTCGCTCGGCCCGCTCATCGGCCAGCGCGACCAGAGCTGGTGGCGCCAGCTCGCGTAGCCCGTGTCCCGGCCCTGCCAGAACGGTGAATTGGCGCTGAGGGCCAGCAGCGGCGCCAGCCAGGGCCGGATCCGGTCGAGCACGCCGACGCCCTCCTCGGCGGAGGTGAGGTGCACATGGACGTGACAGGCGCAGGTGAGCTTGTCGTCCACGAGCCGGGCGAAGCGTTCCTCGATCCGCCGGTACCGGTCGGCGGGGTTGAGCAGCGGTTCGAAGCGCATCGGCGCGGTCGCGAGGGCCGCCACGGCGACCCCCGCCTCCTTGGCGGCGGCCGCGGCCGCGTGCCGGGCCTGCCGCAATTGCTCGTCGAGCTCGGCGGAGGTGAGGCAGGGGCGGGTGGCGATCTCCAGCATCTCGCAGAACAGCTCGGTCTTGGCCGGCTCGACCCGGTCGGCCCGCCGCAGGACGTCGGCGTGCCAGGCGGCGATGTCGGCGACGGTCCCGGCGAGCGGCCGGGGGACCCCGGTGCCTGGATCGACGACGAGCAGTTCCTCCTCCACGCCGAACGTGCGCGGCCCTTCTCCCCGGTGGTAGGTCCACGGCGGCTCCTGGCGCATGGAGTGCACTCCTTCACGGTCGGACGACGGTGCGCTGACGGCCGTTCGAACAGAGCTTTCCTGAACCTTGTCCACGGAAGCACCCACTCCCACCCGTGCTGGTGCGGATGGCGCGAATTCGACACCCGAAGGGGCGCCCGACGCGGGCGCCCCTCTTGAGTCCCTCCGTGAGCCCCTCCGTGAGTCGCTCAGTGAGCCGTGCGGGGAGTGCGGGGTGTCAGTTCTCGCCGCGGCGGCGGGTCAGGAGCAGGCTGCCCGCGCCGAAGGCGGCCAGGGCCCCGGCGCCGGCGAGGGCGAGCGGGAGCGGGGAGGCCGGGGATCCGGCCGCGTCGGCGGAGAGCGCGGGCGCCGCCTCGTCGCCGCCGTGACCGGCGTGGCTGACCGTCGAGAGCGCGGCGCCGTCCGCGAGCTGGGCCTCGGTCGGCGCCTCGGCCGCGGGAGCCCCCGCCGCCGGAGCCCCGGCCCGGGTGCCGGGCGCGGTACCGCCGCCGAAGACGACGTCCGAGCAACTGTAGAAAGCCTCGGGGCTGTCGTTGCGCTGCCACACCATGTAGACGACATGGCGGCCGGTACGGGCCGGGAGGGTGCCGGTGAAGGCGTAGTGGCCGTCGGTCGCGGTGCGGGCGGTGGCGTGCACGGCGACGGGGGTGGTGTCCAGGTCGGACCACTTCAGCGGCCGGGTCGGGTCGAAGCCCTCCTTGGTGACGTACATCGTCATGGTGCCGGAGTGCGGGGCGGTGACCCGGACCTTGAAGCCGAAGGTGCCGGCGGCGACCGCCGTGGCGGGCCAGTCGGTGCGGGCCCAGTCGAGGGCGCGGTACTTCTCGCGGTTGGCCGAGCAGAGCCTGCCGTCCGGGATGAGGGCCCGGTGGTTGCCGTCGGCGTTGGCGATGTTGACCTCGTTCCAGTCGTAGAGGGGCTGGGTGCCGGAGTCGGCGACGAGGTCCTTGCAGACCGGGGAGTCCGGGGACTCCGGCCCCTCCGCGTAACAGGCCGCGATCCGGCTGACCGGGTCGAAGACGGCGCCGTGGGCCTGGGCGGCGGTGGGGGTGAGGGCAGTGAGCGCCGCGGCCGCGGACAGTGCGGCGACGAGGGCGGCTGGGGTGCGGCGGTACGACGGCATGCGGGGGGCTATCTCTCGTGCGTGGGGGAGTACGGGCGAGCAACACACGTGCGGCGCACGGGAGTTGTCCAGCTCCCGGCGCACACCGAGGGTCGCATTGGTCCATACCAATGGGCAAGGGGTGGGGTGGGCCGGGATGCGGCGTCACTGCCCGGGCCCGCGCGCGAAGCGGCCCTCCCGGGGTGCCGCACACCCGGGAGGGCCGCCGTGCCGCGCGCCCCCGTCAGCCGTTGGCGAGCGCCTGGACGCGCGAGAGGTCGCCGTTGAAGTGGTTGTGGTCGCCCACGATCGGGCCGGACGACGTGTACTGCCACATCGTGTAGTAGCTCCAGCCGGCCGGGAGCTCGCCGACCGTCGTCGCGTACCGCGCGATCCACAGCGGGTTGGCGGTGGCGAAGCCGCCGTAGTTGCCGGTGCACTGCTTCCACCAACTGGTCGCCGTGTAGATCACCGGGTCGCGACCGGTCCGGTACTTGTAGCGGTTCACGAAGTCCCGGATCCAGGCGACCATCCCGGACTGGGTCTTGCCGTAGCAGGCCGCGCCGTACGGGTTCCACTCGATGTCCAGCGCCCCCGGCAGCGTCTTGCCGTCCTTGGACCAGCCGCCGCCGTTGTTCACGAAGTAGTCGGCCTGCGCGGCCCCGGTCGACGTGTCGGGCGTCGCGAAGTGGTACGTGCCGCGGATCATGCCCACGTTGTACGAGCCGTTGTACTGCTGCGTGAAGTACGTGTTCTTGTAGTACGTGCCCTCCGTCGCCTTCACGTAGGCCCACCGCACCCCGCTGTTCCACAGCCTCGGCCAGTCCACGTTCCCCTGGTGGCTGGAGACGTCGACGCCCTCGGTCTGGGTGGCCTGGATCGAGATGCCGCCGGGCTTGCCGCCCTGGCCGTCGTGCGGGATCACACCCATGCCCATGTAGGCGGAGCCGCGGGCCGGGACCTGCCGGGCGCCCGGGTCGTCCTGGGCGGCGCTGGCGGTGCCGGAGAGCGTGAGGGGGAGGAGGAGCGCCAGGGCCGCGAGGGCGGCGCCGGCGAGGGACGTTCCGGATCTGTGCACACGCATTGCGTGCCTCCGAAAGGCTCGTGGGGGAGCGGGGGTGACATGTCATGGTGTGGACATGTCAGGCGAGGTCGCCGGGCACGACGCTACGCACGTAGAACCCCCGGCGGAAGGGGGCCTGACGGCTGCCGTTGGTCTACGCCTGCGAAATACTGAAGGAGCTGCGGCGATGGGCCGCGAAGGGAAGAAACTTTCAGCGAGCGGAAAGCGCGCGAGGGGTGCTGACGTGCACGGAAGCGGTACGGGGAGTGAAGCCGAACCCAAGAGCGGGAGTGGTGTGGACCAGGAATTCCTCGCTCTGGAACGCGAACTGGCGGTCTTTCTGCGCCGCGCCCGCGCACAGTCCGGCGAGATGGCCCGCGAGGTCCACCCCGAGCTGGAGCCGGCGGCCTACGGGCTCTTCGTCCGCCTCGACGAGGCGGGACCCCAGCGCGCCACCGACCTGGCCGGCTACTTCGGCGTCGGCAAGGCCACGATGAGCCGCCAGTTGCGCGCCCTGGAGGAGCTCGGCCTGGTCGCCCGCGACCCCGACCCGGCGGACGGCCGCGCCTCCCTGGTCCGCCTCACCGACGAGGGCCAGGGCCGCTTCCGCCACGTCCGCGACGCCCGCCGCGAGCGCTACGTCCGCAAGCTCGCCGACTGGGACCGCGCCGAGGTGGCGGAACTGGCGCGGCTGCTCCACCACTTCAACGTACGGTCGGCGGAGGGCTGAGGGAGCCTCGCCGGGCCCCCAGCACGACCACCTCGGCGAGTGAGCCGAAGGGGCGCGCCGGGGGAACAGTCCCGAGCGCGCACAGCCCCGCGAGGAACGAGCGGGGCGAGCACGTACGGGGCTGTGAGCCCGGCTCGAGCGCCCCGGAGGCGAACCGAGCCCTCAAGAAAGAAGAACGGCGTAGGCGGCGGTGGCGTCGTCGTGGCGTTTCCAGCGGCGGATGCCGCCCGCCTCCGCGTCGGCCGTCTCCAGGGCCCGGACGCGCCGGAGCAGGCCGGGGGCGCCCTCTTGGTCGAGGACGCCGAAGAGGTCCGCCCAGTCGCCCTGGCGGAAGAGGTCCACCCAGCGGGTGGCCCCGTCGCTGAGGGCGGCCAGGGCGCGGACCGCGGTGCGGGGTGTCGTGCCGGTCACGGCGCGGGCGGCCACGGCCGGGTCGGCGGCGGCCGTGAAGAAGCCGCCCTCCTGGTTCCGGAGCCGGTCGGTCGCCTCCAGCGAGCGCAGGATCTCGGCCGGGACGCGGTCGAGCCGGTCGTCCAGGACCGCCCGTACCGTTCCGTCCGGCGCCTGGAGGAGCAGGGCCGCGTCGGACAGCACGAGGTGTTCCACCGCCGTCGCGTTCCAGCGGGCCAGGGCCACCGTCGCCTGCGGCGTACGGACGTGAGAAAGGTCACAGGTGTCGCGGTGCGCGTCCGCGGTGCGCCGGATTGCCCGCGACAGGATCTCGGACAGCGTCAGATCCGCGCGGGAAACGGACAGTTCCGTCAAAGCGCCGCCCAGTCGGGCCGTGAACCACGGCACGCCGTGCACACAACCGTCCTCGCCCGCCGGCGGCGTCACGCCGTCGAGCACCACGACCGCGCCGCCCGCCCCCGAGGCGGGCAGGGCCACGGCCACCCAGTCCTCGTTGGGCCGTTCGGGACTGCCGGGCAGGGTCGCCGCTTCCGTACGCATGATCCAGAGTCTGCCCCTCGCCCGCCCGCCGTGCATCGCTCCTTCACAACGCCTCCAAACGGCCGAATCCTGGCCTGTACCAACGGGGCGCGGACGCGGGAAGGGGCCGGGGCGGGCCGGAACCACGGGCTCCGGCGAGCTGCGGGCGGGCATCCTGCCAAAGGCCGCGCGGAAGATCCAACCGGGGGTAAGTCCGGGGCCCCGGCGGCCACCGGCACGAGTTGTTCGCCAACTACCGAGTGTTGTTCACTCGTTCGTGTGGCGGAGCGGCCGATGTGAGTCCCCTGACCAGAACCGCTGAAATGGTCGGAAGACACACCAGGGGTGGGGGCTCTTACATGTGACCGGTCGTCACCTCTGCTTCATGGCGGGACGAGTCAAGGATGCGAGCACCGGTGCAGAAGAAGCGGCCTCGGAGCAACAACGGCGCGCGGAGCCAGACCCCCGGTGACCCGCAGACCACCGGCGTGCCCACGGAGCCCACGGAGCCCGCGCAGGCCGCCGCCACCGGCCGGACCAAGCGGGTCCGCAGCCGGCTCGTCGCCGGAGTCGCCCTGGTCGGCGTGACCGTCCTCGCCGCCGGCGCCCCCGCGATCCTCACCGCCTCCGCCGACGTCGACGAGACCGTGCGCCTCGTCGCCCTCGCCGAGCTCGACCGCCAGGCCGTCACCCTCGCCCACTCCCTGTCCGACGAGCGCGACGAGGTCGTCGCGTACATCGCCGCGGGCCGGGAGGACCAGTCCGGCGAGCGGACCGGAAGCGAGTCCGGCAGCGGCGGGAACGCGTCGGCAGACCGGAAGAAGCGCCAGATCACCGGCGCCCGGTCCGCCCGCGTCGACCGCCAGATCGACGAGATCCGCGACGCCGCCCCCGCCGAGCTGCGCCGCGAGCTCGCCACCGTGCCCTCCCTGCGCCGCACCGCCCTCACCGGCAAGGGCAGCGCCCTGGAGGCCCACCGGGCCTACACGGAGATCATCGCCAAGCTCCAGGACCTCGCCGACCGGCTCGCCGAGCAGACCCCGGCCCGCGCCGCCGAGGCCGTCCGGGCCCCCGCCGCCCTCGGCCGCGCCACCGAGCAGGCGTCCGCCGAGCGCGGCCTGCTCCTCGCCGCCCTCGCCGTCCCGCGGCCCGAGTCCACCGGCTCCACCCGCTACGACCCCGCCACCGGCACCTACGTCACCGTCGAGCCCGACGGGGCCGAGGAGGCCGAGCGGGCCCGGAACGCGCTCACCGCCGCCGCCCAGCAGGCCCGGGTCCGCGAGCTCGCCGCCCTCGCCGACTTCGACCAGGCCGCCGACGACTCCGCCCGCGACTCGCTGGCCGCCACCGTCACCGGCCCCGACGTCAAGAGCGCCGAGCGCTATCTGACCCGGCTCACCGACCGGCCCGAGCTCTCCGAGTCGGAGCTCGACACGGACCCCGCCAAGCTCGACGCCGCGCTGTCCGCCCGCATCGAGCAGATGCGGGGCGTCGAGTCCGCCCTCGCCGCCCAGCGCGCCGAGCGGTTCGCCGAGCTCCGCCAGGACGACATCACCGCGCTCGAACTGCGCATCGCCCTGCTCGGCGGCTGCCTGCTCGTCGCCGTCGGCATCTCCACGTACGTGGCCCGCAGCCTCACCAGGCCGCTCGCCGTGCTCCGCATCGGCGCCGCCCGGCTCGCCGCCGTGTCCGAGCCGCAGTCCGTTCCGGAGGCCGACGCCGGGCCGGTCCGCTTCACCGGCCGCAACGACGAGTTCGCCCAGGTCGTACGGTCCCTCAACACCCTGCACGGCCGGCTCGCCGACCTCTCCGCGCGGGCCGAGCGGCTCGACGGCGAGCGCGCCGACCTGGCCGAGGCCCGCGACGCGCTGGCCGCCGAGCTCGCCGCCCAGCGCGCCGAACTCCAGGGGCAGACCGCCCGGCTCACCGCCGAGCTGGAACGGCTCCGCGGCACCGTCCGGCACACCTTCGTCAACCTCTCGCTGCGCAGCCTCGGGCTCGTCGAGCGCCAGCTCGGCGTCATCGAGAAGATGGAGGAGCGCGAGCAGGACCCCGACCGGCTCGCCACCCTCTTCAAGCTCGACCACATGGCGACCGTCATGCGCCGCCACAGCGAGAACCTCCTCGTCCTCGCCGGCCACGAGCACCACCACGGCCACCCGGGCCCGGTCCCGCTCGTCGACGTGCTGCGCGCCGCCGTCAGCGAGATCGAGCGGTACGAGCGGGTCAGCATCCAGTCGCTGCCGCCGCACGCCCAGGTCGCCGGGTTCGCCGCGGACGACCTGAGCCACCTGGTCGCGGAACTCCTGGAGAACGCCACCTCCTTCTCGCCGCCCGACTCCCACGTCCAGCTCTCGGGCTGGCTCCTGGAGTCCGGCGAGGTCATGCTCTCCGTCCAGGACGGCGGCATCGGCATCGCCCCGGCCCGGCTCGCCGAGCTCAACGCCCGGCTCGCCGACCCCGAGATCACCGACGCCGAGGGCGAGGGCCTGGGCATCCGCGTCACGGCGCTGCTCGCCGCCCGGCACGGTGTGCGGGTGGAGCTGCGCGAGCAGAAGCAGGGCGGCGTGGCGGCCGTCGTGGTCCTGCCGCTGCCGCTGCTGCCCACCACCCCGCCGGCCGCCGCGGTCCCCTCGACCGTCCCGGTCACGGGCGCGACCCCGGCCCCCGCCCTCCACCTCCCCGGCTGCGCCGCCGAGGCCAACTCCAACACGCTGCCCTCGCGCCACCGCGACCCGCTGGTGGAGGCCGCCGAACGCGCCATCGCGCAGGCGGAGGCGGAGGCGGGGGCGGGGCCGGCGGCGGCCGAGCCGGACACGGCCCAGGACCCGGCCCAGGACGCGACCCCCGCCCAGGACCCGGCCCCCGCCCACGCGGCGGACGAGGACCCGGCCCCGGCCGAGGACCACGAGTCGGAGTCGGAGCCGGAGTCGGAGCCGCAGGCCCAGCCGCAGCCGGAGCCGCAGTCGGACCCGACGCCCGGGCCCGGCCCGCGCGCGTCGCTCGCCGAGACCACCCTGCAGGTGCGCCTCCCCGACCCGCCGGACGAGCCGGAGGCCCACGACCGGGCCGCCGAGGAGCCGCCGGCCGCGCCCGGGACCGCAGCCGGAACCGGAGCCGACAACGGGACCGAGGCCGAAACCGCCGGGCCCCGGCCCGGCCAGTGGGAGCGGGTCACCGACAAGGGACTGCCCAAGCGGACGCCGCGGATAGTGCGACAGGCCACCACCCCCGCCGCGCCCATACGCAGCGGTGGCGTGGACGCCGAGGCGCTGCGCAGGCGGCTCGGCGGCTTCCAGCGAGGAGCAGAGGACGGCCGCCGCGACGTGGCCGCCGAGATCCGCGCCGCACGGACCGCACGTACCGAGGAGAAGACGGGGGACACAGTCGAGGAGGCACGCAGTTGACTGCGACCGGAACATTCGGACTGAGCAGCGAGGCCCGCAACCTGCAATGGCTGCTGGGCAACCTGGTCGAGGAGGTGCCGGGGGTCCGCTCCGTCGCCGTCGTCTCCTCCGACGGGCTGCTCCTGCTGTCGTCGGACCCGGACGTCCAGACCGGGGCGCCCACCGCCGACCGGACCGGCGGCCCCCGTGGCTCCAGCGCCGACCTCGCCACCATCGTCTCGGGCATCGGCAGCCTCACCGTCGGCGCCGCCCGGCTCATGGACGGCGGCGGGGTCAAGCAGACCATGGTCGCGATGGAGGAGGGCAGCGTCTTCGTCATGTCGATCAGCGACGGCTCGCTGCTCGGCGTGCACGCCGCGCCCGACTGCGACATGAGCGTCATCGCGTACCACATGGCGCTCTTCGTCGGCCGCGCCGGACACGTCCTGACGCCCGAACTCCGCAGCGAGCTGGCCAAGTCGGCCTCGCCCACGGCCTCGCCCACGGCCCCGCCCACGGCCCCGTCCACGGCCTCGTCCACGGAGGGCGCCCAGTGACCGCCGCCGCCCACGCCCACCGGCTGCCGATGCGAGGGGAGGGGCGCCGCCCCGCGCGGGTCCGCCCGTACTCCCTCACCGGCGGCCGCACCCGCTTCGGCCACGTCCTCCTCGTCGAGACCTTCGTGGCCGCGCTGGAGGCCGCGCCCAGCCGCAAGGTCCTGACCGACGGCGGCCCCGCCGCGCGCGGACTGATGCCGGAGATGCGGGCCATCGTCGAGGTCTGCCGCCGCATGCGGACGGTCGCGGAGATCTCGGCGCTCCTGAAGATGCCGTTGGGTGTCGTCCGGGTGCTGCTCAGCGACCTGGCCGACCAGGGAAAGATCCGTGTGTACGGGACCGGTCACGGCACCGGCCAGCCCGACCGCGCGCTGCTCGAAAGGGTGCTCAGTGGACTCCGCCGTCTCTGAAACGCCGGTGATCGCCGGAATCCCCGCCCAGCCCGAGGCGGCGGAGCCGGTCCCCGAACCCGAAGAGGGTGCCCAGGACTGGCAGCTCGACCACACCCGCGCCCCGATCGCGACCAAGGTCGTCGTCGCGGGCGGCTTCGGCGTCGGCAAGACCACCTTCGTCCGCGCGGTCTCGGAGATCACCCCGCTGCAGACCGAGGCGCTGATGACCCGGGCCAGCGAGGAGACCGACGACCTCACCGCCACGCCCGACAAGCTGACCACGACCGTCGCGATGGACTTCGGCCGGATCACGCTCGACGAGGACCTGGTGCTGTACGTCTTCGGGACGCCGGGGCAGCAGCGGTTCTGGTTCATGTGGGACGACCTGGTGCGCGGCGCGATCGGCGCGGTCGTCATGGCCGACACGCGCCGGCTGACCGACTGCTTCCCCGCGCTGGACTACTTCGAGAGCTGCGGCCTGCCGTACATCGTGGCCGTCAACCACTTCGAGGGCACCGAGCGCTTCGAGGTGCCGGACGTCCGGGAGGCCCTGACCGTCCCGCCGCACGTCCCGGTCCTGATCATGGACGCGCGCAAGCGGTACAGCGTGGTCGAGACGCTGCTGGCCATGGTCGAGCACGCCCTCGAAGCCACGCCCGAATAATCCCCTCCCCGAGCACACCCCCAAGGTCGCCCCATGCGGAAGATACTCATAGTCGGCGCCGGTCAGTCCGGCCTCCAGCTCGCCCTCGGACTGCAGTCGAAGGGCTACGAAGTCACCCTGATGTCCAACCGCACGGCGGACGAGATCCGTGCCGGGCGGGTCATGTCCACGCAGTGCATGTTCGACACCGCCCTCCAGCACGAGCGCGACCTCGGCATCAACTTCTGGGAGTCCCAGGCCCCGCGGATCGAGGGCCTCGGCGTGTCCGTCGCCGGCCCCGAGTCGGCCCGCGTGATCGACTGGGTGGGGAAGCTCGACGGCTACGCGCAGTCCGTCGACCAGCGGGTGAAGATGGCCGGCTGGATGGAGACCTTCGCCCAGCGCGGCGGCCAGCTCGTCATCCACGGCGCGGCCGTCGGCGACCTGGACTACTTCTCGCGCGGCTACGACCTGGTGCTCGTCGCGGCCGGCAAGGGCGAGCTGGTCTCCATGTTCGGCCGGGACGCCGCCCGCTCCCCGTACGACGCGCCGCAGCGCGCGCTGGCCGTCGCGTACGTGCACGGGCTCGGCCCGCGCCCGGAGCACCCCGACTTCGACGCGGTGCGGTGCAACCTGGTGCCGGGCGTCGGCGAGCTGTTCGTGATGCCGACCCTCACCACCTCG
This sequence comes from Streptomyces sp. NPDC006339, assembly GCF_040612775.1. NCBI lineage: Bacteria > Bacillati > Actinomycetota > Actinomycetes > Kitasatosporales > Streptomycetaceae > Streptomyces > Streptomyces sp. NPDC006339. Next base: position 97,555 of record NZ_JBEXQW010000020.1, on the reverse strand, counting down.
GGCCGCGCCGACATCCTCTTCTGGGAGGGCGTCCCCGGCGGCCCGCTGGACGTCTTCCAGGGCGTCAAGGACCCGGCCGACCACCTGGCGCTCACCCTGGAGCTGATGGAGCGGTACACGCCCTGGGAGTACGCCCGCGCCACCAAGGTCGAACTGACCGACGCCGGCGGCACGCTGGCCGGCCGTTACGCCCCCACCGTCCGCAACCCGATCGGCCGGCTGCCCTCCGGCGGCCTGGTCCTCGGCGTCGCCGACGTCGTCGTCGCGAACGACCCGATCACCGGCCAGGGCTCCAACTCGGCCTCCAAGTGCGCCGCCGCGTACCTCGCCGCGATCGTGGAGCACGGCGACCGCCCCTTCGACGAGGCGTGGATGCAGGCCACCTTCGACCGGTACTGGGACACCGCCCGGCACGTCACCAAGTGGACCAACGCGATGCTCGGCGTCCCGCCGGAGCACGTCCTGAACCTCATCGGCGCGGCCGGGCAGCTCCAGCCGGTCGCCGACCGCTTCGCGAACGGCTTCAACGACCCGGCCGACTTCGAGAACTTCTTCTACGAGCCGGAGAAGACCTCCGCCTACCTGGCCTCCGTCGCCCCCGCCGCCGACGCCTGAGACCCGTCGAACCCCTCGTCCGTGCCGTCCGTGGCCCCCTCCGGGAGCTCGGGCGGCACGAACGTCTTCAGGGGCTCCCCGGCCGGGTCGGGCCGGACCGCGCCCAGGAGGGGATTGGCGGCGAGCGGCGAGACCTTGATCCGGGCGCCGGGGCGGGGGGCGTGGACGACGAGGCCGTCGCCCAGGTAGAGCGCGACATGCGTGGCGTCGGGGAAGTAGACGACCAGGTCGCCGGGGCGCAGCCGGGTCAGGGGGACGCGGGGGAGGGTCTGCCACTGCTCCTGGCTGGTGCGGGGGAGCGTGCGGCCGGCCGCGGCCCACGCCTGCTGGGTGAGGCCCGAGCAGTCGTACGTGTCGGGGCCCTCGGCTCCCCACTCGTACGGTTTGCCGATCTGCCGCACCGCGAAGCGGAGGGCCTCGGCGCCGGCGGCGGACGGGGTGCGGGCGCCGTCGAGGGCGCCGCTGCCGAGGAGCTGGCTCTGGGCGCCGGCGGTCTGGGCGTCCTCCAGGGAGGTCAGCCGGGCGAGCTGGTCGGAGGAGAGGGAGGCGAGCAGCCGCTCGACCTCGCGGAGCTTCGCCTGGGCCGTCTCCTTGTGCTTCTTGCGGCCGGCGAGGAGGGTCTGCCGGCGGTCCAGGGCCTTGCGGGAGGCCGTGGCCAGGGCGTCGGCCCGCTTCTCCGCCGCCTGGAGGCGGGCGACGACCCCGGCCCGCTCGCGGGCGGCGCGGGCCAGCAGACGTTTCTGGTCCAGGGCGCGCTGGGGGTCGGGGGCGAGCAGCAGGCCGAGGTAGGGGGAGAGCGCGGAGCTGCCCTGGTACTGCCGGCGGGCGAGGCGGCCGGCCTCGTCGCGCCCGCGGGCCAGGGCGCGCCGGGCGGCGGTCAGTTCGGCGGTGGTCCTGCGGGTCTCGGCCGTCTGCTGCGCCAGGGCCTCGTCGGCGGCGCTGTACGCCTGGCCGGCCCGTTCGGACTCCTGGTAGAGCGTGCGCAGCCGGGTGAGCAGTCCGCCGACGGAGGTGTCGCCCTCGTCGACGGGGGCGGCGGTGGCCGCCGTGCCGGCGAGGGTCGTCGTCACGGCCAGCACCGTCGTACAGACCGTGCGCAGCAGTCGTCCGGGCACGTGCACGTCACCACCTCCAGGAGGGATAGAGGGATGATGACGCGATCGATCGTGTGATGAAGCGATGATCGGGCGGGTGTTCCGCCTGCTCACTCCTTCGGAGCAGCGGGCCTCGGGTTCTGTCCGGGGTCCCGGCCGGGGCCTCGGTCCGGAGCCTGGCCAGGGCGCTGGCCCGGGTTCAGGCCCGGGTGCTCGTCCGAGTCTTGGCCCGGGTTCAGGCCCCGGGGCTCTGGTCCTGGTCCTGGTCCAGGGGCCGGTCCGGGCGGCTGTCCTGGCCGGGGGCCGGGCGGGGGCTCGGCTTGGACCACGGCCACTTCAGCTCGCGCCGCTCCCGCCCCTCCGGCGCGTACACGTACACCCAGCCCCGCTGGAGCCGGAGCCGCTTCGTGTGGCCGGCGGGCTCGCGGCGGTAGGCGTGGACGGTCGCGGGGTGCCCGTCGTGGGCCGGCACCGGCACCTCGTACCACTGGGGCGGGTGACCGGTCGGGCCGACCAGGACCGGCAGCACCCGGCCGTCGAGGGGGCCGCCGCGGAAGGGGGTGTTCTCGCTCTTCACCCCACCAGTGTCACAGGAGGTGCGCGGCCGCGCCGACCACCGGGATCACCTTCCTGGCCAGGGTGCCGACCGGCCCCGCCGCAGTCTCCTGGGCGAGCAGCCGGGCCACCACCTCACCGGTCTCCGGGTCGCTCGCGGCCGTCGCGGCGAGCAGCGCGACCAGGTGGTCGACCAGCCAGTCCCGCAGCTCGGCGGCCGGCGGCCGCTTCCCCTCGTCCACCCAGATCAGCGAGGCCGCCTCCACGGCCGCGATCCACGTCCGCACCATCATCGACAGCCGCGGCCCGGGCCGCTCCACGCCCAGGTGGAACAGGATCTGCTCGGCCGCGGCCCGCCGGACCTCGTCGACGATCGCCGTGGTCCGCGAGGTCTCGGCGACGCTGCCGCCGCGCAGCAGCGCCGCGAACCCGGCGTCGTGCTCGTCCACGAAGGCCAGATAGCGGTCCAGGACCCGGGCCAGACGTTCCGTCGGCGGCCCCTCGGGCGGCTCGGCGAAGCAGTGTTCAAGGGCGTCGGCGGAGGAGCGCAGCGCCGCCTCGTAGAGCTGCTGCTTCCCGCCGGGGAAGTAGCGGTAGACGAGCGGGCGGGAGACGCCGGCCGCCTCGGCGACGTCGTCGAGCGAGACGTCCTCCGGCGGCCGGTGCGCGAAGAGCGACTGGGCCGCGTCGAGCAACTGGAGCCGCCGCTCCTCGACGCTGAGCCGGCGGTACGCGGGCGAGGCGGCACTGGTCATGCCCCGCAGCGTATCCCCGGCCCCGGCTCCTCAGGCCAGCAAACCCGACGACTTCCACAGTCGCCGCCCCGCGCCGCGCAGCACGCCGATGTCGTCCAGGAAGTCCGTGAGCCGCCGGGCGCCGGACTGCATGACCTCGCGGCGGTGGCCGCTCGCCCGGACCTGGGCGACGGCCTCGCGGCGGTCCAGGCCGACGTTGTCGTAGACCGCGGGGTTGACGAAGCAGGTGGAGAAGACCCGGGCGGCCTCGCCGCAACTGAGGCGGGTGAACTCCTGCTCCCAGCGCGGGGCGGTGATCATCTGGCGGCGCAGTTCCTCCCGTGCGTAGCGCACATGGCGGGCCTCCTCCACCACGTGGATGCGGGTGACGCCGCGCACCAGGGTCTGGACCCGCTCGTCCGGGAAGGTCAGGCGCTGCATCCAGTCGAGTATCTCCTCGCCGAGGAGGGTCGCCGCGAAGGAGCCGGGGGTGGTGGAGACGGTCTTCAGGAGCCGGGCGAGGTTGTGGTAGATCCGCGGCACCGGGTACTCGGGCGCTCCGCCGCGCCGGATGAGCCGGGCGAACATCATCGAGTGCCGGCACTCGTCGGCGATCTCGGTGAGGGCGTAGCGCACATGGTTGCTGGTGAGCGACTTGTCGTAGATGTGCCGGACGAGCAACTGCATCAGAATGATCTCGAACCAGATGCCGAGGGAGGCGAGGGAGGCCGCCTCGTGACGGGAGAGGTCGATCCGCTGCTCCTCGGACATCCGCCGCCACAGCGGGGTGTCGTAGAGGGAGACCAGCTCCGGCGGCCAGAACCACTTGCCGTCCTCGAAGGGGCTGTCCCAGTCGAGCTCGGTGTCGGGGTCGAAGGAGTGCTTGAGGGAGGACTCCAGGAGCCGCTCGGCGACCTGCTCGCGGTCGCGCAGCGGACCCAGGGCGTCCCGGAGAAGGGTGAAGTCGGGCTCGGTGAGACTGGCCATGGCGGGAGGCACCTCGCTGGGGGATGGCGGGCGGACGGCTGCTCGTGCGTGCTCCTGGGGCTGGCCGGCGGGCCGCTACTTATAAGACTCCTCGTCAGTAACGTCGTCAATCCCTCAGTTTCGACTTGTTGACCCTGCGTCTACCACCGTGTGAGCCTGCTGGAAAAGAACGGAAGGAGCCGTCAGTGTCGACGCACGACCTCTATGCGCAGGCCCCGAAGGAGCCCGTCTGGCAGGTGCCGGCCACCGGCGCCGCCCGCTTCAACTGGGACTACGACAACGGGCGTGACCGACTCCTCGCCCTCTACCAGAAGGGCAAGGACAAGCAGTGGGACGGGGCCACCCGCATCGACTGGGACCTGGAGGTCGACCCGTACGACCCGCTCGGCACCCCGGACGAGGCCATGTCCCTCTACGGCACCCGGCACTGGGCCAAGCTCACCGACAAGGACAAGGGTGAGCTGCGCCGGCACTACGCCTCCTGGCAGTTCAGCCAGTTCCTGCACGGCGAGCAGGGCGCGATGATCTGCGCCGCCCGGATCGTCGAGTCCGTGCCCGACATGGACGCGAAGTTCTACTCGGCGACCCAGGTCATGGACGAGGCCCGGCACGCCGAGATCTACGCCCGCTTCCTGCACGAGAAGATAGGCACCCTCTACCCGATCAACGACAACCTGCAGAGCCTGCTCGGCGACACCCTGCGCGACTCCCGCTGGGACATGCCCTACCTCGGCATGCAGGTGCTCATCGAGGGCCTCGCGCTCGCCGCCTTCGGCATGATCCGGGACACCACGAACAAGCCGCTGCCCAAGCAGATCCTGGCGTACGTGATGCAGGACGAGGCCCGGCACGTGGCCTTCGGCCGCATGGCGCTGCGCGACTACTACAAGCAGCTCACCGACGCCGAACTGCGCGAGCGCGAGGAGTTCGTCATCGAGGGCTGCTACCTGATGCGCGACCGGTTGCGCGGGGTCGAGGTCCTGGAGAACTTCGGCGTCCCGAAGAAGGAGGCGGAGGCACTCAGCGAGCAGAGCGAGTTCCTGCACCTCTTCCGCAAGCTGCTCTTCAGTCGCATCGTGCCCTGCGTCAAGGACATCGGCCTGTGGGGCGAGCGCCTCCAGAAGGCATACCTCGACATGGGCGTCTTCGACCTCGGCGACTCCAACCTCGACCTGCTGATGACCCAGGACGAGGAGATCGCGGAGGCCCTGGACCGCGAGCGGTTCGCGGCCGAGGAGCGGGAGCGGGTGGCGGAGGTGGCGGAGGCGATCGCGGAGGGTTCGTCGGACGGGTAGCCGTACGGACGGGAAACGGGGTGAGCCCCGGCCGCCTGCTGCGAGGCAGGCGACCGGGGCTCGGTGTTCGTCAGCGGGCGGCCGGGATCAGCCGAACGCCTTCACCGTCTTCCAGTCGACGGACAGGACCGTCTTGACGGGAGCGTTGGTGTTGGTGGTGGACGGGTTGTACAGCCTGATGTTGCCGGTGGCGCCGTCACGGGCCCAGATGTCGGGCACGCCGTCCTTGTTGACGTCCGGGATGCCGATCGCGGCCGTGACGTTGGTCCCGGTCCAGTTGGTGCCGAACTGGACGTCACCGTTGGCCGAGTTGGCCGCCAGCTTGATCGACTCCAGGTCGACGCTGCCGGCGACCGCGCCGGGCTTGCCGTGGCGGACGTACATGTTGCCGTTCTCCACGTTGCGCCACAGCAGGTCGGGCGTGTTGTCCTTGTTCATGTCCGCGATGTTGACGATGTCGCGGGCGGTGCTGGCCCAGGCCGAGCCCTCCATGAGGGTGGCGGTCTGGAAGCTGGCGCCGGTGTAGCCGGACAGGATCCAGAACGCGGTGCCCGCGCGGATGGCGAGGTCGGCGTGCTTGTCGCCCGTGATGTCGCCGATCGCCTTCATCTGCGTCCACGTCGACGGCGCGGGCGCGTTGGAGGGCAGGCGGATCTTGAGGCGGTGGTCGACGTTGAACGTGCCGTAGCCGTCACCGGGGTAGAGCCAGAACTGCTTGTCCGGGGTGACCGCGAACATGTCGGTCGACCCGTCGCCCGGGTAGACGTCGTTGTAGTGCGCGATCAGCGAGCCGGTGCCGGCGGTGTTGACCCAGTGGTTCGGCGGGTTGACCTTCTTGCCGGCGGTGACGTAGGACGCGTCCAGGCAGCTGTAGAGCTCACCGCCGGTGCCGGGGACGGCCGGGTCGGCGGGTGCGCCGACGCAGTTCTTCAGCTTGCCGTCCGCGTAGAGGACGAGCAGGTCGGAGATGTTGTCGCCGCCGGTGTCCATCGGGCCGTCGGCGGTGTCGCGCGGCGGCAGGTAGAAGCTGTAGTCGCCGCGGATGCTCTGGTTGCCGTTGGCGTCGTAGGCGTAGACGTTGATCTGGGTCGGACCGGCGTGCGGCGGGGTGACGTTGGTGATCGTCACCTTGCCGTTGACCGGGGGCGGCGCGTCGACGTAGCCCTGGCCCTCGAAGCCGTAGCGGAACTTGGTGGCGCCGGCGGCGACGAAGGTGAAGTCACCGGGCTTGCCGAAGTTCACCTTCGCCCAGGTCGCGCCGTCGTTGGTGGCCTCGGTGAACACCGTGCTGGTGATGTCCGGCTGCGGCGGGGCGGTGGGGTCGACGGTGAGGTGGCAGGGATAGTCGCCGTTGGGGAAGAAGGACGAGGTGGACTTCGCGTCCGGGTACGTGGCGTCCTCGGAGCGCACGTCCCACTTGAAGAGCGTGTTCGCCGTGAGGTCCTTCAGCAGCGGGTCAGTGGCCTCGATGATCATCTGGCCGTACCCGGTGGAGGAGCTGATGGTGGCGACGTACTCCTTCTTGGTGGTGCTGCCGTCCTTCCAGAAGCGGAACCGCAGCTTCGGAATCTCGCCGTCCGGGTCGGTGGCCTTGGCCTTCAGCGTGATGGTCGTACGGCCGATCAGCATGCTGTTCGTCGGGCCGGCCACACAGTTGCCGCCCGGCGACGAGGCGCCGGCGGTCGGCTGGTTCGGCGCACGGTTGAACTCGCCCTCGATCCGGGCACCGGTCGCGGCGAACTTGCGCCACGTGAGGGTGTCGGTCTCCGTCGTGGCCCGCATGCCGAGGGTGATGGCGCTCCAGCCCTTGTCCGCGGCCTCCTGAGCCGCGGAGGTCACGGTGAAGTACTCCCACGCGTCCGGGCAGCCCGTCGAGGACCAGCCGTGTGCGAAGGACTTCTTGTGCAGGGCTCGCGACCAGGCCGGCTGGGCGTTCCACGTCGTACCGGTGGAGATGCCGCCCGTCAGCCAGAACTCCATCTGGCGCTCGGTGCAGGAGTAGGAGTGGTTGTTCAGGATCTTGAAGGTGGCCCAGTCGAACTTCGCACCCGCGTAGGCGGTGTCGAACTTCATCCGCCAGAAGGAGCGGGCGAGACCACCGGTGTCCTTCTCATAGCCGACGCGGGCGTCGGAGGTGCCGGAGGAGAAGTTCGTACCGTTCCAGAAGCTGGAGTTCGGGTACTTCTTGTACGCCACCGTCCACCCCGCCCACGAGCTGTTGAGCGGCGGGTCGATGAACACCGGGTACGTGGTGTCCTTGGCCGTGAGCAGCCCCGTGGCCGCCACGTCGAGACCGAGCACCGCGGCGCCGGTGCCCTCACCGTCGAGGGTGACGGGGAGCTGCGCCGACTTGGCGCCCGGCTCGATGCCGGTCAGGCCGGAGAGCTTGAGCACGTCGGCCGTCGAGGCGGTGGACGTGCGCTGCGGGGTGCCCTGGGGCAGCTCGGGGTCGCGGCCGGCCGAGTCCCAGGCGAACGGGGTCGGGATGCTGCCGACCTCCTGGCCGCGCTTGTCGACGACCTGGATGCGGTTCGCCTTCGGGTCCTGGCGGAAGACGGCCGTCTTCGAGCGCAGGCCGTACGAGACGGTCTTGAGGTCCTTGTTCTCGGCGGCCTGCTTGTCCTTGACGATGAGGAGCTGGCCGAAGCCGCCGTCCGCACGCACGATCAGCAGCAGGTCGACGCCCGGGAAGACCTCCGGGTAGAGGGCACGCGGGCCGTCGAGCACCGGCTCGGGCAGGGTGCCCGGCCAGGTGTAGGCGATGGTGTGGCCGTCCAGGTCGATCTCGGCGAGAACGGTCTCGCCGGTCAGCGGCGCGCGGACGTACGAACGGTCGGCGCGGCCGGCGGACCGGCTCCCACCCGCGAAGCGCACCGGTACGGCGGCGTTGACGGGACGGATGGCAAGCTCACCCGCCGTCCGGCGCAGCGTGGTGTCGATCGGCGCCCACTCGCCCTGCGCGTTCTTCGCGCGCTGCGGCATGACGTCGATCTGGGTGCGGAGCTTGCCGTTGGGCATCGCCCACAGCAACCGGGTCTGGGTGGTCGCCGTGTCGACGAGCACCTTCTTCCCGGTCCGCTTGGCCTCGGCCGCGGCGGCGGCCTCGTCGCGCGGACCGGTCGACGCCTGGGTGGCGTCGGTGGATCGGGGCCCTTGGGCCGTGGTGGAGTCGCTCGGCTGCCACCAGGGCAGCAGAGCAGCGGTGAGTGCGGCCAGAACGAGGCCGAGAGTGAGGGTCAGCCGTGTGCGCGTGCGCACGAATGGGCTGAGAAGACGAGGCGGCGGCGCGGACACGGCGGTCTACTCCCGTGAAGACGGATGGTGGACAGCACAGATGGCCCCGACGGACAGACCGCGGGGCATAAGGCGCGCACACGATCACACGGCGGGCATGCTGCGTCCATATCTGAAGACTTTATGAAGACGTTATGGGGCCCTGTGGCAGAATCTGTGACCCCGTCAGGACGTGGCTATTCGGCTGTTTTGGCGGAGCGTTAGATTCCAGATGACCGATCTGTCCGATGTAAGGCAAAGGTCGGCAGCGTCGCGCTCTGCGGGCAAACAGGGTGTGACCGATCTCATCTTCACTCCCTGGCCGTCCCGGGAACCGATCTTGTAAATGCGCCGGACATGACAGAGAGTGCGCACGCACGCGCCTGATCCAGGCGCGTGCTTTTGGTGTTTCCGCACCTCATCCCCGTTGTCTTGTTCGTCTGGGTGGGAGTCGACGCGTATGCGTGCTTCAGGTCCACTGTCATGGATCGGGCGGGATCGCCTAGCCATGACAGAGTCACAACGACGGCGCCGTCGGCGAAGCCGCGCGGCGATCGTCCTATTGCTGTCATCGACATTGACGGTGACAAGCCTGGGCTCGCAGGCCCTGGCCGTTCCCGGCGACGGGATGAGCCGTGAGGAGACGACCTCCCAGGTCGACCTCCCGGACATTCCGAAGAGCACCACCCTGCCGGAGGACACGGAGGCTCCGAAGGAGCTGACCACGGCGGATCCGAAGGCGAACGAGGCGTACAAGCCGGTCGCCACCGACCCGTGGGCGGCGGACGCCGGCAAGGCGGACCCGGCGACGGCCCCGGCGGGAACCACGGTCCAGGTCGTGAACCCCACGACCTCGACGCTCCTGCCGGTCGGTGTCGGTGTGCCGGCCGGGCAGGACCCCGCGGCGATCGCCGGTGACTGGCAGGTCGCCGTCAAGGCGACCACCACGTCCGAGGACACCGGCGTGCCCGGCATGATCATGGAGATCGTGCCCCCGGCGACGGCGGACCCGGCGGCCCAGGTGCTCGTCGACGTCGACACCACTGCCTTCGAGGACCGCTACGGCCAGTTGGCCGCCGAGCGCTTCGGCCTCGTCCTGCTGCCGAGCTGTGTCATCGACTCCCCGGAGACCGGCGACTGTGCGCCCGACACGGGCGTCGAGACCATGGCCGGCGAGAACGAGCCGGACGTCGAGGTCGAGCGGCTGCGCAGCACCATCAAGGAGGTGCCGGCGGCCAAGACCAAGCTCAAGGGCACCACCGGCAAGACCAAGAACGCCGCGACCCGCCAGATCCTCTCCGGCACGATCCCGGTCGCGAACCTGCTGCCCGACGAGGACACCTCGAAGGTGTCGGGCGCCACGGCGCGCAAGGCCGCCTTCTCGGAGAACGTGGGCGCCAACGGCCGCCAGGTCGTCGGCGCGATGGACACCGGCGCCTCTGCGTCCGGTGACTTCACCGCCACGCCGCTGCTGTCCTCCGGCTCCTGGGCCGCGGGTTCCTCCAACGGCGCCTTCACCTACTCGTACCAGGTGCAGGTCCCGGAGACCGCCGGCGGTCTGATGCCGAAGGTCAACCTGTCGTACAACTCGCAGTCGGTCGACGGCCGCACCTCGGCGTCGAACAACCAGGCTTCCTGGATCGGTGACGGCTGGGACTACAACCCGGGCTCGATCACCCGGTCGTACAACAACTGCCGCCAGGACTCCAAGCGGGCCGGGGCGAACAACAAGGACCACAAGACCGCGGACCTGTGCTGGGGCTCGGAGAACGCCACCCTGTCCCTGGGCGGCTCCACCACCGAGCTGGTGTGGGACGAGACCAAGGGTCCGCTCGGCAGCGACGGCAAGCCCGTCGGCCAGTGGTTCACCGCCAACGGTGACGGCTCGAAGATCGAGCGGATCAAGGACACGTCCAAGGACCCGCGTTCGGGCCTGAAGGACGCGGACGGCGAGTACTGGGTCGTCACCACCAAGGACGGCACCCGCTACCACTTCGGTCTGAACAAGCTCCCGGGCTGGTCGGACAACGGCACCGCCGCCGACGACCCGTTCACCGACTCCGTCCTCTCGGTCCCGGTGTACGGCAACCACTCCGGAGAGCCCTGTTACGCGGGCACGGGTACCACCAACTGGAAGAACTCCTCCTGCCTCCAGGCATGGCGCTGGAACCTCGACTACGTCGAGGACATCCACGGCAACGCCATGTCCCTCTGGTACGCGCGCGAGCAGAACTACTACGCGAAGAACTTCTACTTCAAGGGCCCGGTCAAGTACCACCGTGGCGGCTACCTGAAGCACATCTACTACGGCCAGCGCAAGGACACGCTCTTCTCTGCGGAGGCCCCGGCGCGCATCGGCTTCACCGTCGCCGAGCGCTGCTTCCCCGAGGCGGGCCTGACCTGCACGGACGCCAACGACGAAGTCGACCACTTCACGGACAAGGACCCGGGCAAGTACCGCATCTGGTACGACACCCCGGCCGACCTGAACTGCAAGGCCGTCACCTCGACGTACACCCGCAAGTGCTGGAACGCCGGTCCGACCTTCTGGACCCGCAAGCGCCTGGACAAGATCACCACCTCCACGCAGCGCCTCACCAACACCACCGCGCGTCAGGTCGTCGACGAGTACCAGCTCAAGCAGAGCTTCCCGGTCCTGAAGACCGGCGCCAACACGGCGCTGTGGCTGGAGTCGATCCAGCGCACCGGCTACGCCCGCGAGGGCTCCAACGACGCGTCGGTGAAGCTGAACGCGGTGCGGTTCGAGTCGAACTCCGACGACATGCCGAACCGCGTCTACCGCGGTGACCCCGCGACCGACCCGCGGCCCGGCTTCTCGCGTCTGCGCATCGCCCGTGTCGTCAACGAGTACGGCGGCGAGACGGCCGTCACCTACAAGCCCCGCACGCCCGAGTGCACCGACAGCACCAAACTGCCGGGCAAGACCGAGACCGCCGCGCTCAAGGCCAACACCCGGCTGTGCTACCCGGTGTTCTGGCACCCGGACGCCGAGGTCGAGGACATCGACTGGTTCAACAAGTACGTGGTCGACACGATCGAGGAGCTGCCGAACGTTCCCGGCTCCTACTCGACGCTGACGGCGTACGACTACAAGAACGCCGGCTGGAAGCTGGCCGAGGCCGAGTTCACCAAGAAGTCGACCCGCACCTACTCCCAGTTCGCCGGCTTCGAGCAGACCACGGTCACCACCGGCGAGCGCAAGGCCGGCGCCGACAGTGGCGAGGGCACCACCCCCGGTGAGGACGTCCCCGGCGCCGAGGGCCCGAAGACCAAGGCCGTCACCCGCTTCTACCGCGGCATGGGCGACGCCACCCCCGTGACGGACGTCCATGGCAACCTCATCAAGACGTCGGACGGCCAGACCGTCTACGACCGAGAGGCCTTTGCCGGCCGCATCCTCGAGGAGCTGTCCTACTCCAACGCGACGGATGCGGACACCGAGTGGCTGACCCGCAGCATCACGATCCCGCAGGCGACGGAGCTGGCCCGCCGTGACCTCGGCGACGGCCTGAGCCCGCTGCAGGCGTGGCGGGTCACCGAGCCCGAGGAGATCGCGCACACGAAGTCCTCGGGAACGGGTGACGACAAGCGGACGCTGCGGACGGTCAAGAGCAGCACGACCTACGAGTCGACGTACGGTCTGCCGACCCTGGTGGAGTCGCTGGGCGACACGGGCAAGACCGGTGACGAGTCCTGCACCAAGCTGGAGTACCTGCACAACACGGCCAAGAACCTGATCGGTCTGTCGAAGCAGGTCCTGGTGTCGCCGACGACGTGCGCCAACGCCGTCTGGACGAACCTGTCCACCCTCAGCGGGGCGCAGCGCACGGCCTACGACGGCACGGCGTACGGCACGGCCCTCGGCGCCACCACCCGCGGTCTGGCCACCGAGTCGTGGTCGTTGAACGGCACCGGCACCGATTTCCAGACCAACGGCACCACCGGTTTCGACGAGATCGGCCGCGTAGTCCGAACGACCGACCCGGAGCAGCTGACCAAGCCGACGCCGAAGTCCTCCACGATCAGCTTCGAGTCCATCGGCCCGGCCACGGGCCAGGTCTTCAAGGTCACCACGACCAACGTGCTCGGACACAGCCAGATCCAGGAGATCGAGCCGGGGCGCGCGGTCACGCTGAAGACGACCGACGCCAACGGTCACGTCAGCGTGGCGAAGTACGACCCGCTGGGCCGTCTCACCGAGGCATGGGCCCCGGGCCGCACCACGGGCGTGCCCGATTTCAAGGCCGAGTACACCATCCCGGTCCCCATGCCCGATCCGAACGACCCCGACGGCGGCGAGACCCGCAACCCTCCGTATGTCACCACGTACGCGCGGGGTTACGAGGACAGGGTCGAGAAGTCCGTCACGATCTACGACGGTCTCGGCCGTGAGCGGCAGTCGCAGGAGCAGGCGGACGGCGGCGGTCGTCTGATCACCGACACGCTGTACAACAGCGCCGGTGAGGTCTACCAGACCAACAACGCCTACCTGAACCAGGATGCCCCTAGCGGCGAACTGTTCACCCCCCAGGCGGACACCACCGTCCCGAACATCACCCGGTACAAGTACGACGGCCTCGGCCGCGTGCTGGAGGAGATGCCGGTCCTCAAGGTCAAGCTCACGGGCACGACCGAAGCCATCTCACAGGAGATCCCGGAGAAAGCGGTCCGCTACGAGTACGGCCCGGACTGGTCGAAGGTGATCCACCCGCAGGGCACCTCGTCCTACCGTGTGTACACCGACGCGATCGGCCGCACCGTCCGTACGGACACCTTCAACCCGGCGGCGCCCGAATACACGACGCCGACGGGAACCAAGGAGCGCTACACGTCGACGCGCTACGAGTACGGCCCGTTCGGCCAGGTGGTCAAAGCGACCGCGTCGGCCGACCCTGCCCACCCGTGGACGTGGACGTACGACCGCCGCGGTCGGATGGAGACCGCGACCGACCCCGACACCGGCACCACGGTTACTCAGTACGACAACCGTGACCGACCGGTGACGATCACGAACGCCCGTGGCACCGTGTGGAACAGCTACGACGAGCTGTCCCGCCCCAAGCAGCAGCGGCAGACGGATGCCAACGGCAGGCTTCTGGCCGATTTCTCCTACGACTCGGCTCCCGGCGGCAAGGGCATGCCTGCCACCGCAACCCGCTACACCGACGACCTGGCGTACGTGCAGAAGGTCAACGGCTATACCAAGGAGTACCTGCCGACTTCGACCACGCTGACCCTGCCCGATTCGATCGTCGCCACGTGGGGTCTGCAGAAGGACTACACCTACGGCTACACCTACTCTGACAACGGCATGCTGGACGAGGCGACCCTGCCGAAGGCCGGCAAGCTCGACCCGGAGAAGCTTGTCGTTCGCTACAACGAGGACGGCAAGCCGGTCTCCATCTCCGGCAAGGACTGGTACGGCTCGGAGACGGTCTACTCCCCGTACGGCCAGGTCATGCGGTCCACCCTGGGTTCGCTGCCGTACCGCGTCTGGGCGCAGAACTCCTACGACGAGTCCACTGGTGAGCTGCAGAACCAGCAGGTCTATCGCGAGAAGACCGACCCCACGGTGGTCTCCGGCAACCTGGTCTCCAACCGTGCCTACACCTACGACCCCTCCGGCAACGTCACGGGCATCCACGAGGCGGCCACCGGGATCGAGGAACGGCAGTGCTTCACGTATGACCCGCTCGGTCAGCTGAAGGAAGCCTGGACCTCGAAGGACCAGGCGCCCTGCACCACCCCGCAGAACACCGACGGCACCCTGAACGTCGCCGCCGGCAAGGACAACTCCGGCTACTGGCAGCAGTACGAGTACGACCTTCTGGGCAACCGGAAGAAGCTCGTCGAGAAGGACCTGTCGGGCAATGCCGCCAAGGACGCCACGACCGGCTACACCTACGGCAAGGCGGACGGCTCCCAGCCGCACACCCTCACCAAGGTGTCCAAGACCTACACCACCCCCGCGGGTGCCAAGGTCAAGGCCGAGGCGGAGCGTCTCTACGAGCTGACCGGCGAGACCAAGCAGGTCACCTCGATCCAGAACGGTGACAAGCAGACGCTGTCCTGGACTTACGACGGCCAGGTGGAGCGGATCACCGGCTCCGGCACCGGCGGAAAAACCCCGTACGTGGGTCTGGCCGACAAGTGCCTCGACCTCAAGTCCGGCCTTGCGGCGGTGGCTCAGCCGCTCCAGCTGTACGGCTGCAACTCATCCATCGCCCAGAACTGGAAGTTCACACCCACCCCCGAACCGGATACTCCGACTATTCCGGACGACAACCAGCCTGACCCCAACCGGGGCACTCTGTCGGTCTACGACGACTGGTGCGTCCAGCCCGCCGGGAACACGGCCGGCTCGGCTGTCCAGATCCAGAAGTGCAACGGCACTGCCGCGCAGGAGCTGAAGCGCAACACCCTGGGCCAGCTGACCCATGCCGCGTCGAACCTGTGCCTGGCGGTGCAGGGCGGGAACTCGGCGAACTCCACGCCGATCGTCCTGGCCACCTGTGACGGCACCTCCGCCGCACAGCTGTGGGCGCCGCAGAATGACACGCGTCACATCTACGGTCCCGGCGGCGACCGCCTTCTCACCATCAAGGGCAAGACGGCGACGCTCCACCTGGGCGAAGCCGAGGTGACCATCCAGCAGGGCGGCGTCCTGGTCAACAGCCAGCGCACCTACTCCACCCCCGGTGGACAGGTCATGCGCTACGCCTACGGCACGGGTGGCGAGCAGCTGGTCGCCCTGACCGGTGACCACCAGGGTTCGACGTACGCCGAGGTCGCTCTGAGCGGCACCATGGCGGTGCGGATCCGCAAGCAGGACCCGTTCGGCAACCAGCGCGGCGCCAGCACCGTCGGTGTCAACCTGCAGGCTCACACCGGGTTCCTCGGCAAGACCAGGGACGACGCCTCCGGCTTCCAGCCGCTGGGCGCTCGCCTGTACGACCCGGTGGTCGGACGCTTCCTGTCCGCCGACCCGCTGATGGACCTGAACGATCCGCAGCAGGCCAACGGGTACGTCTACGCCCACAACAACCCTGTGACGTTCGACGACCCGACGGGTCTGGCCATCACCCTCACCGCTTCCGAGAAGGCCGCGGCACTCGCCGGCGCCGGTCTGTCCGCGGCCCAGGTCGCGCAGGCGCAGGCAACCATGGGCAAGTCCCTGACCTCGGTGATTCTGTCGATCGCATGGGAGACGCTGAAGGACTTCATCGGCATCAACGACGCCATGGCCTGCTTCGGCGGTGACATGTGGTCGTGCGGCAGCATCATCCTGGACGCCATTCCGTGGACGAAGCTGGGCAAGATTCCGTCGGTTCTGAAGGCGATCAACCGCACCATCGACGCCATCCAGGCGTTCAAGGCCGCGAAGAGGGCCGCCGAAGCCGTGCTCAAGGCTGCCAAGGCAGCCGAAGCGGCAGCCTTGAAGGCCAAGAAGGCCGCCATTGAGAAGGCCAAGAAGGAGGCCGCGCAAAGAGCCAAGAAGAAGGCAGCAGAGGCCGCCAAACGGAAGGCCGACGCGGCAGCCGCCGCGAAGAAGAAGACCGGTAACCCGGTCCAGAAGAAGTCCCAGGCCAAGGCCGCACCGAAGTCCTCCTCCCAGCCCAAGAAGACGACCGGGGGCGGCAAGAGCGGCGGAAACGGCAAGGTCAGCACCAGCAAGCCCGGTGGCTCCTCCGGCGGTTCCTCCCGTTCCAACGGTGGCGCCAGCGGTGGTGGCGGTTCCGGCAAGTCCGGTTGCAACAGCTTCGTGCCCGGCACGAAGGTGCTCATGGCCGACGGTTCCACCAAGCCGATCGAGAAGGTGAGGACCGGCGACAAGGTCGTCGCGACGGAGCCGAAGACCGGGGAGACCCGGATCGAGACGGTCACCGCCGAGATCACGGGCCAGGGCCTCAAGCACCTGGTCAAGGTCACGATTGACGTCGACGGCACGTCGGGTTCGCAGACGGCCCAGGTCACCGCGACCGACGGCCACCCCTTCTGGGTCCCCGAGCTCCGCGCATGGCTCAAGGCGACCGACCTGCGCCCCCACCAGTGGCTGCAGGCAGGTACGGGCACCTACGTCCAGATCACGTCGATCCAGCGCTGGACGGCGCAGGACGCCACGGTCCACAACCTGACGGTCTCCGACGTCCACACCTACTACGCGCTCGCTGGTGCGACGCCGGTTTTGGTGCACAACGACGGTGGCAACGAACCGCACGTTTGCGAGATCACCGGCGAGCCGTCGGACGAGCTGCTCGACCATGCCGATGACAACGCCGGCCAGACCAATGTCGCGGCGCAGGTGTTCACGGCAGACGGGCAGCACAGCGCCCTCGGCATCAGCATCAACAGGACGCTCGAAGACCTCACGCCCAACGTGAGGACTGCCGTGCAGCTGACCAACCACCACGGTGGGTGTGGCGAGATCGGGGCATTGTGCGAACTGGAGCGTCGTGGTCTGCCGATCGGCGGCGCGAGGTCGCAGGCCGTCGATGTGCGCGGTGGTTCACAGGGGTATGGATGGGATCGCCATGGCGCCTATCGAGAGATGTGTCCCAACTGCCGGGATCTCTTCACCTACCTGCTGACTGTCAACCACTGATCCCGCATCACTGAAAGGAGCGTTATCGGTGAAACCGACAGCCGAATCCGTCCGGTTCCTCAACGAGGAGGCTCGTGCCCCTCACCGGCTTCCCGAGGCCGGTTCGATCGACTTCCCGTCAGAAGCGGGAATGCTGGTCGAGCTGCTTGTGGAGGGATGGGAGGGAGTCACCCTTCCCGGCTACGGAGGGAACTACTACGGATGGACTCGGCTCTCGGTCTCCCGAGACGGTTGGGCCTCCTCGCCCGACGGGGACGAGTTCATCCGCATCGGCGAGCACCAGAACGCTCCCTGCGCGATCGTTCTTCATCGCGACGGGAGGGTCGGGGTCTCATGGAGTGGCGAGTACACCGACATGTTCGCCGGTTTCATGGAGTTCGTGGAGTCGCTGGCCCTTTGGTCGACTCTGCGGGGCTGGACCGTCCTGAGCGGTTTCGGTCTCCAGTACTCCGAGGCCGTGGACTTCATCTCCCGCGGCAGGCTCCGCCCGGTGACGGTCGGGAGTCTCACACGGTGGACCCGCTTCGACGACGTGGCCGTGTTGGAGGAGCCGTTCCTGACCGGTGATCCCGGCCGCCCGCCAAGGGTTTATGTCATGGCGGCGAATCCGGCGCTGCTGATGGGCTCGGACCTCGTCGGATCCCTGCCGTATCCGAGCATCTCCACAATCGGCCAGGGATTCCCCGAACCTCCGGAACGATGGTTCCGGGACTGATCCTCCTGCTCGTTTCCGCCCCGCTGGGTCCGCCCAGCGGGGCGGAGTGCTGTCCGAGGGCTATCCCCGCGCCTCCCTCTCCAGTCGCAGCGCCTCCTCCATCACCGCCCTTGCGATCGGGGCCGCGCTGCCGCCGCCCGAGATGTCCGTGCGGTTGGCCGCCGCGTCCTCGACGACCACGGCGACCGCGACGGCCGGCTGGGCGGAGTCCGGGGCCTGGGCCCAGGCGATGAACCAGGCGTAGGGGGTGCCGGTGTTGCCGAGGCCGTGCTGGGCGGTGCCGGTCTTGCCGCCGACGCGGGCGCCGGGGATGGCGGCGTTGGTGCCGGTGCCTTCCTGGACCGCGCGGACCATGAGCTCCTGGAGACGGGTCGCGGTGGAGGGGCGCATGGCCTGGCGGTAGGTGCGGCGGCCGGTGGTGTCGACGGTGGTGCCGCCGGCGGTGGTGGTGCGCTCGATCAGGTGGGGGTGGGCGATCTCGCCGTTGTTGGCGACCGCGGCGGCGACCAGCGCCATCTGGAGCGGGGTGGCCGTCGTGTTGAACTGGCCGATGGAGGAGAGGGCCAGTTGGTCCGGGCTCATGTCGGTGTCGAAGTTCGACCTCGCCACCCAGGACGGGATCCGCAGGCCCGGGTCGTTGAAGCCGAAGTTCCCGGCGGCCTCCACCATCTTCTCCAGGCCGACCTTCACCGACAGGCCGGCCATCACCGTGTTGCAGGACCACCGGATGGCGTCGGCGAGCGAGGCGTCTGCGCAGCCTTTGGCCTCGTTGGGCAGGACCCGGCGGGTGCCGGGCAGGACGAAGGGGTCCGGAGTGTCGGTCGGCGCGTCCGGGTCCGTCACCACACCCGCGTCCAGCGCTGCGGCCGCCGTCACGATCTTGAAGGTGGAACCCGGCGGATACGTCTGCCGGAACGCCCGCGCCAGCATCGGCTGGTTCGGCGAGGTGGTCAGCCGCGCCCAGGCGTCCTTCACCTCCCGATCCGTGCCCGACAGCACCCCCGGGTCGTACGAGGGGGACGACACCAGCGCGAGGATCCGGCCGCTCGACGGCTCGATCGCCGCGACCGCGCCCCGCCTGCCGTCCAGGCCCCGGAAGGCGGCCTCCTGCATGCGGGCCCGGATGGTGGTGATCACGTCCCCGCCCGGCTGCCGGCCGCGGCTCAGGTCGTTCCAGAGGGGGAGCGGGGCCAGCATCGGATCGGTGCCGGACAGGACGGCGTCCTCGGCGTGCTCGACCATGGTCGTGCCGTACGTCTGGGAGGCGTAGCCGGTCACCGGTGCGTACAACGGGCCTTGGGTGTACGTCCGTTCCCAGCGCAACTGCTGGCCGCTGTCGCGCGAGCCGGTCACCGGACGGCCGTCCACGACGATCTCGCCGCGCGGCTGGCCCCAGCGCGTGATGGCGATCCGGCGGTTGGCCGGATTGTCGTCCAGCTCGTCCGCCTCGATGACCATCACCCGAGCCGCGTTGACGAGCAGCGCCACCAGGAGGACCAGACAGAGGGCCGCCGCCCGCCGGATGTAGCGGATCACGGCGCGTGCCTCCTCATCTCATGTCCTCCACCCGTCCGCCTCGGCTCCTCCACCCGTTCGTCCTCCACGATCGGGGCGATCACCCCCGTGTCCGCCATGTCCGGGCGCGGCGCGCGGGCCGAGTCGGAGACCCGGACGAGCAGCGCCACCATCACCCAGTTGGTGACGACCGACGAACCGCCCTGCGCGAGGAACGGCATCGCCATGCCGGTCAGCGGGATCAGTCCCATCACCCCGCCCGCGATGACGAAGACCTGGAGCGCGAGGATCGAGGCCAGGCCGATCGCCAGGAGCCGGCCGAAGGGATCGCGCAGGGCGAGTCCGGCGCGGTAGCCGCGGGCCACGATCAGCGCGTACAGCAGGAACAGCGCGGTGAGCCCCACCAGGCCCAGCTCCTCGCCCGCCGTCGCGAGGATGAAGTCCGACTTGGCGGCGAAGCCGATGAGGACGGAGTGGCCGCGGCCGAGCCCCGCGCCCAGCATCCCGCCGGCGGCGAAGGCGAACAGGGACTGGGCGAGCTGGCCCGGCCCGTCGCCCGCCCGGATCGAGGCGAACGGGTCGAGCCAGTCCTCGACCCGCCCGTGGACGTGCGGTTCGAGGGAGCCGACGAGAAAGGCTCCGGCGGCCGCGAGGACGAGCCCCACGGCGATCCAGCCGGTGCGCCCGGTCGCCACGTACAGCATGATCACGAACAGGCCGAAGAAGAGCAGCGAGGTGCCGAGGTCGCGCTCCAGGACCAGGACGCCGACGCTCAGCACCCAGATCGCGACGATCGGGCCGAGCACCCGGCCGGTGGGGAACTGCAGCCTCCAGACCTTCCGGCCGGTGTACGCGAGCGCGTGACGGTTCGCCGCGAGGTACGCGGCGAAGAAGACCGCCAGCAGGATCTTGGCGAACTCACCGGGCTGAAAGGAGAGTTGACCGACCCGGATCCAGATCTTGGCGCCGTTCACGGCGGGGAAGAAGATCGGCAGGATCATCAGGCCGAGCGCGGTGGCCACGGACAGATAGGCGTAGCGCTGGAGGGTCCGGTGGTCGCGCAGCAGGAGGACGACAACGATGAACAGGCCCACGCCGAGCGTCGACCAGACGAGCTGGGTGGGCGCGGCCCGGTCGCCGGGCGTCTCCAGGTCGAGCCGGTAGATCAGGACCAGGCCGAGCCCGTTGAGCAGGACGGCGATCGGCAGCAGGAGCGGGTCGGCGTAGGGGGCGCGCAGCCGGACCGCGAGGTGGGCGAGGAGCGCGAGCAGTCCGAGGCCGGCGCCGTAGCGGGCGGCGTCCGGCGGCACGGCGCCGCTGCGGGCGAGGCCGACCTCGGCATAGCCGTAGACGGAGATGAGGACGGCGCCGAGGAGCAGGGAGAGCTCCACACCGCGGCGCTTCGGAACGCGCACCCCGGGCGGGGGCGCGTCCTGGGCGGGTCTCGCGTCCGTGGGCGGCGCTGCGGTCATGGTCCGCAACGTAGCAAGCAGTAAGCCTTATGTCCCTTTTGTGTGACGGTGTGCCGTGCCGTGACGTGACGGTGTGCCGTGCCATGCCGTGCGGCGTCGCCGGTCTGCCTAGGTCACCGTTCCGCTTCCGTGCCCGGCTCCGCGAGCCGTACGTACTCCGGGAGCGTCAGCCGGGCCACCGCACCGCCGCCCTCCTCCGCGCTCGCGTTGGCGAAGACCAGCTCCGCGCCGATCACCTCCGCCTGGCCCACCGCGATCGTCAGCCCGAGCCCGTGGCCCTTGCCGCCGCCCTCCGTACGGAACCGCTGCGGCCCCGCGTCCAGGAGGTAGTCCGGAAAGCCGGCGCCGTGGTCCCGCACCGTCACCACCGGGCCGTCCACCGTCAGCACCACCGGCGCCGCCCCGTGCTTGTGCGCGTTGGCGACCAGATTGCCGAGCACCCGCTCCAGACGCCGCCTGTCCGTCTCCACCGTCGCGTCGCGCAGCACCCGCACCTCCGTGTCGGTTCCGGAGGCCCGCACCACCCGCGCGGCCAGCGGCCCCAGGTCGTGCACGGCCAGGTCCACCCGCTCGGTGCCCGCGTCGAGCCGCGAGATCTCCAGCAGGTCCTCGGTGAGCGCGCGCATCGTCCGCACCCGGTCCCGCACCAGCTCCGAGGGCCGACCCTCGGGCAGCAGTTCGGCGGCGGCCGACAGCCCGGTCAGCGGCGTGCGCAGCTCGTGCGCCACGTCGGCGGTGAACCGCTGCTCGCTCTGCAGCTTGCGCTGGAGCGAGGACGCCATGGTGTCCAGGGCGCCGGAGACCGTGGCCACCTCGTCCTGGTGCCGCGAGGGGTCCCGGGTGCGGGGGTCGTCGACGCGCGCGTCCAGATCGCCCGCGCTGATCCGCCGGGCCACCTGCGCGGTGGCGTGCAGTCGCCGGGTGACCCGGGTGACGGCGAAGGCGCCGACGAGCAGGGTGGCCCCGATGGCGAGCACGGAGGAACCGAGGATCGAGCGGTCGAGCCCGTCGATGGTCTCGGCGCTCTGCGTGTAGTCCACCCGTACGGCCAGGGCGCGCCCGTCCGCCGGGCCCGCCGCCCACATCGTCGGCCGGCCCTCGTGGTCGCTCACCATGGTGCCCTGCTCGCCCCGGACCGCGAGCGCGCGCAGCTCGGCGGGAAGCCCCTCGGGGTCCACCCCGGCGAAACGGGGGAGCGGTTCGCCCGACTCGTAGAGGCGGCCGACCTCGCCCAGCCTGGTCAGCGCCTTCTCGCGGGAGTCCCGCACCGTCTGCCCGGCCACCGACACATGGACGAGCGTGCCGAGCAGCGCGGCGAGGGCGCAGCACATGATGGTGATGAAGACCGCGGCCTTCCAGGTGAGGGTCGCCGTCCACGCGGGCGGCCGGAGGCGGCGCCTCACGGGCCGGCCTCGGGCGGTACGGGGGCGGGCGTGGGCGTGGGTGTGGGCGCGGCCGAGGGGCTCACGAACGCGGGCGGCGGGACGACCGAGGCCGCCGAGCCGGGCGGTTTGACCCGGACGATCTCGTCCCGGGCGGGCAGCATCGAGCCCTGCTGTTCGTCCCAGGACCACGCCGTCCGGTACTCGTAGCCGGGGATGCCGGCCGAGGCGACCCGCATGATCAGATCGCGGCCGGCCAGCTCGACGCTGACCACCTGGTCGGTGGTGGACATGATGCGGGTCAGGGCGTCGTTCTCGGCGAGATAGACCCGGACGCCGACCTGCTGCTCGGGCATCCGGATGCCGACGATCAGCTCGTCGCGGCCGTTGCCGGTGAGGTCGCGGTAGTACGGGGTGAGGATCGGGCACCGCGCGCGGTCGGTGTCGCACGCCTCGATCGCCCGCGCCGTCTCCTCGTACATGCCGTCCGCTCCGGAGCGGTCGGCGCCATGGGCGCGGACCTCGGCCTGGACCACCGCGACCGGGTCGACGGCGTGGACGTCGTTGTGCGGGGCGGTGATGCCGGGGACCCGCTCGGTGTCGGTCTCGCCGTAGTCGATCGGCGGATTGGTCGCGGGCGGCAGGTCCGGCCACAGCCGCACCGGGCCGACCGCGGCCGGGACCCGGCCGGCGCTCTCCAGGCCGGCCTCGTTTCCGCAGCCGGTGAGGACGAGGGCGAGGGGGAGGGTGAGAGTGAGGGCGTACGCCGCCAGGGCGGGCAGGCGCGTGGCGGCGCGGGCGCCTGCCCGGCCCGTGGTGGCGAGGGCGCGCACTCCGCGTCCGGTTACGGCGCGCCTTGTCGCTCCGGGCCTTCGCGCTCCGTGCCTTGTCGCTCCGTGCCTTGTCGATCCTCGCCTTCTCACTCTGCGCGATCTCACGGTGCTCCTCGGGGACGGGACGGCGAACCTCACCTCACGGCCGGTCTTCCCCTAGACCTTATTCGTAGGGAAGTCCTTTTTATCCACTTGGTGGATCTCCCGCACCGAGAACCGCACCCTGGAGCCGCCCGCCCCGCCCCGCCGGCACCGCCCCGTCCCGTCTCGCCCCTAGGGGGAGCGCCGGCGCTCCATCTGGGCCAGGGCCGCCCGGCAGAGGGTGAGGAGCTTCTCGTCGTCGTGGACGTCATGGGAGCCCGCGCCGTCCTCCCGGGCGTTGTGCCGGCGTCTTCGGGACAGCTCCGCGCGGATCGCCGGCTCCGCGTCGCTCGCCGCGGGCCCCATCTCCGCCAGGCACTCGGCCACCGCCACCCGGGCGTGCCGGTTCTCCTCCCACGCGGCGAGCAGCACCGGCAGCACCGCCCCCGCGTCGCCCTCGACCCGCCACAGCGCCGCGGCCGAACGCACCCGCACCCACAGGTCACGCGCCCCCAGGCCCATCCGCAGCGGGGGCGCCGCCCCGACCGCCGCCGGGCCGATCGCCCCGAGGGCGCGGGCCGCCGCACACCAGTCGGCACCCGTCGCACCCGGCCGCAGCCACCGCTCCAGGGTGGTGAGGGCCTCGTCGACCGAGCCGTCCAGCGACCACACCGCCCGCGCCGCCATCGACGACACCGCCGCCGACCCGGAGGCGAGCAGCCCCCGTACGTCCGGCAGCGCGTCCTCCCGGGCCACGGGACCGAACTTCGCCAGGGTCCGCAGACACGCCTCCCGCACCCAGTCCCGCCGGTTCGGCGGCGCCCCGCGCAGCACCCGCAGCACCTCCGGCAGCGCCTGCGCGCCCCGGACCGAGGCCAGCGCGAACAGCAGCGGCGCCGCCCGGTCGTACAGCAGGTCGTCGAGCTCCACCTCGGCGAGCCTGCGCCGCAGCACCGGGGCGAGCGGCAGCGCGGCCGGGCCGAGCGCGTCCACCGCGTACAGCAGCTCGCGCCGCACCTCGCGCTCCTCCAGCGCCCGCGCGAGCAGCGGGATCGCCCGGGCGTCGCCCGAACGGGCGAGCGCGAGCAGCGCCCCGCCGCGGCCGGCCCGCGCCCCGGGGCCGGGCAGCCCGAGCGGCCCCGCCGGCGTGGCGGCGAGCCGCGCGGCCAGCGCGTCCGAGGCCGGCCCGGCCAGCTCGAAGAGCCGCTCGAGGAAGGACGTGGCGGCCTCCCGCAGCCGCGGCTCCGGGTCGCTGAGCTGCTCCCCGACGAGCCGCACCACCTCGTCGTACCGCCCGCGCCAGACCCGTATCAACCCGCCGCACAGCCAGATCGCGTCCGAGCGCTGCCCCCAGTCGGGGCTGCGCAACTGGGCCAGGATGAGCGCGATGCGGTCGTCGACCCGGTCGTCGAGGGCGGTGTGCAGGGTACGGAGCAGCTCCTCCGTCCACGGCGTGGGGCGGCCCGCCGAGTGCTCCTCCAACAGCTCGCGGACCTGGCCGATCAGCGTCGGGGTGGCGGCCCGCGGTGTCTCGACGGGCCGGTCCGGCGGCGCCGAACGCACCTCGTCGAGCAGGACGGTGACCCGCTCCACCACGTCCTCTGGGATACGGGCGGGGGCGCACCGGGCGAGCTGGGCGAGCGCCGCGAGCCGCAGCCCGGGAGCCTGCGCGGCGCGGGACAGCCAGCCCAGCCAGTCCACGGTCTCGGCGCGCAGCGACTCGTGCCGCAAGGCGATCCGGCCCACGGCGGCGACCAGCGCGAGCCGCACCTCCGTGTCCCGCTCGACGGTGAGCCGCTCGCGCAGCAGGTCGAGCACCCGGGACGGGTCCGAGTGCAGGGAGGCCAGCGCGCACGGCGCCGCCAACCGCACCTCCGGGTCGGGGTCGTCGACGAGCCCGAAGAACACGTCGGCGCCGGCCGCGACCGCCGCGGCGGCCATCGCGTAGTTCGCCGCCGGAATGAACTCCTCGTCCTCCGGGTCGAGTTCGTCCAGTTCCTCGTCCTCGCAGAGGTCGATGCCGCCGATGCTGGTGAGCAACTCGACGATGCCGCCGCGGTCCTGGACGGTGGGGTCGGCGACGAGTTCGAGGAGGAAGGGGATGCAGGCGAGCGTCGAGTCGTAGACGTCGCCCTGGTGGTGCACGGCCCCGTACATGCCGTCGAGGGCGTTCTCCCGCTCGGCCGGATCGTCGGAGGCGAGCCCGCGCAGCAGCTCCGGCACGTCGTCCGCGGGGCCGTACGCATGCCCCAACGAGGCCCAGTCGACCTCCTCGATCCCCGTCAGCATGCCAGCCGCCGCCTTCCCCGTGAGCGCTGTACCAGGCAGCAAGTGTGCACCAACGCAAGGACAACAAGGACCCGCCTGCGGGACGCGGTCCCGCGAGTCCCGCACGGCCGCTCGCTTTGCGCCACGCACGGGTCCGCACACCGGCCCGACGGGCCCCCGCCCGGGCCCCGACCGGCCGTCCCGGCGCCGTCACGGCGGGCCTCGCGGCGGTCCGGGCCACTGCTCACGGACGCTGGACCGGCACTGTTGCGCGCCGGCGCGCCCGCCGGGGCGCCCGCCGCGGGCGCCCGGGGAGTTTGTCCGGAACGGAACGGAGGGACGGGGGAGGCGATATTCGGCCGCCGGGCGTGTAACCGGCCGGGAACGAACGGGAACGAACGGGGAGGGGCGGGGAGGGAGCGGAGGGGTACGGGTGCGGGGCCAGGTCCTGGTCAGAACTCGGGGTTTGGGGGCGGGTCCGGGTCCGGGTCCGGGTCCGGGTCCGGTGGTGGATCCGGGGCTGGGTCCGGTGGCGGGTCCAGTCGCGGCGCCGGGTCCGGGGCCGTGTGGACCGGGGACGGGTCCGTCTCTCGTACGCGTACGAAGCGGGCGGTGTCCTGGCGGCCGACGATCAGCCGCAACTCCAGGGGGAGTTGGCGGTCGAGGGGGCGGACCGGCCCGTGCTCCGGGTCGTTCACGGGCCGGTCCGCGAGGAGCCCCGCCGTCAGCTCGGCCACTTCGCGGGCCTGCGTGCCCGTCAGGCGCGGGGTGGTCCGCAGCGTGCGCCCGTCGGGGAGGCGGGCGAGCACGGCGTGCGGGCGGTCGGGCGGCCCGAACACCCCGACGAGCAGGGCGTCGTGGGTGTCCGAGTGCCGGATCTTCCGCCAGGCCCAGGTGCTCCCCGGCCGGTAGGTGGAGTTCCACGCCTTGGCGACGACCCCCTCGACGCCCGCCTCCCGCAGCGCGGCGAACCAGTCGCGGGCGGTCTCCTCGTCGTCGGTGGCGAGCACCCGCTGGAGCGGCGGCCCGGTCCCGGCGAGGGCGGCGCCGAGCAGCTCCCACCGCTCGCGCAGCGGCCGGCCCCGCAGGTCGTGACCGGGCAGGGCGAGCAGATCGAAGGCGATGTACGAGACGGGGACGCCGGCCCGCTCGCGCTCCCGGTGCGTGCGGAGCAGATCGGTGAAGCTCACCCGCCCCTCGCGGTACGCGCACAGCTCGCCGTCCAGGACGATCCCCGCGGGCAGCCGTTCGCCCAGGTAGGCGGCGATGCCGGGGAACTCGCGCGCCAGGTCGCGCCGGTTCCTGGACTGGAGGAAGACCTGGCCGTCGTCGAGGACGAAGGCGAGGGCGCGGAAGCCGTCCAGCTTGAGGGAGTACTGGAGGCCGCCGGGGACGCTGCCCTGCCGGGGGAGCTCGTCCACGGCCTTGGGACGCATGACATCGACGGGCGGCCGGAGGACGACGCCGCCGCCACGGTCGTCGCCGGCGCGGCCCTTCCCGACGGGGCTCGGGCCGGGGCTCGGGCCGGGGCTCGGGTCCGTGGCCCGACCGGTGTTCCCGTCGGGGCTCCGGTTCCGGTTCGGGTTCGGGTTCATGGCAGGGCCCCCGCGGCGGCCGGGTCGAAGAGCGGGGCGAGCAGGTCGCCGTAGTCCTCCAGGCGGGGCGCGATGTCGTCCATGAGCAGCACGAGCGTCTCGGGGCTCGTGCAGCTCTCCACCTCCTCCCAGGTGACCGGCGCGGAGACGGCCGGGAGCCGGCGGGCCCGCAGGGTGTAGGGGGTGGCCGTGGTCTTCGCGGCGGCGTTCTGGCTGTGGTCGACGAAGACCTTGCCGGGGCGCAGGTGCTTGGCCATCCGGTGCACCACCAGGCGCGGCAGTTCCGCCTCCGCGTCGACCGCGAGCCGGCGGGCGTAGGCGGAGACCTGCTCGGAGGGCGTCGGCTCCAGGGGGACGAGGAGGTGCAGGCCCTTGGAGCCGGAGGTCTTCGCGTACGCCGTGAGGCCGTCCGCCGCCAGCCGTTCCCGCAGGTGGAGGGCGACCCGGCAGCACTCGACGACGGTCGCGGGCGGCCCCGGGTCGAGGTCGAGGACCAGCCGGTCGGCGACGGCGGGGGAGGTGGCCCGCCACTGGTGGGTGTGGAACTCGACGACCAGGTTCGCCGCCCACATGAGGGAGGCCAGGTCCTGGATCACCACTTGGCGCGCGCCGGGGGCCTCGGAGCGCGGCATGGGGGCGGTGTTCACCCAGGCGGGTGTGCCGGGCGGAGGGTTCTTGGTGAAGAAGAGCTGGCCGTCCGGACCGTCCGGATAGCGCAGGAAGGAGACCGGGCGGTCGTGCAAGTGGGGCAGGATCGCGGCCTCGACGGTGGCGTAGTAGTGCAGCAGCTCGCCCTTGGTGGTGCCGGAGGCCGGGTGGATGACCTTGTCCAGGTTGCTGAGGGCAAGGCGCCGCCCCGCCACCTCTGTGATGGGCGTCATACGATGAGAATCCCACGATTCCCTCACATTCGACGTGAATGGCAGATAAGGCACGAAAGCGGCATGGCCGCACAGGTCGCACAGGTCGCACAGGCCGCAAGCTCGAATAGCCCCGAAAGGGCACGCAAGGCAAAGAAAGGGGATGAACCGTGCGATCCATCTGGAACGGGGCCATATCCTTCGGGCTCGTCAGCATCCCGATCAAGCTGGTCAACGCCACGGAGAGCCGGTCGGTCTCCTTCCGCCAGATCCACGCCGCCGACGGCGGCCGCATCCGCTACAAGAAGGTGTGCGAGCTCGACGGCGCCGAGGTCGCCCAGGCGGAGATCGGCAAGGCGTACGAGGACGCCGACGGGACCATGATCCCTATCACCGACGAGGACCTGGCCGCCCTGCCGCTGCCCACGGCGAAGACGATCGAGATCGTGGCCTTCGTGCCGGCCTCGGAGATCGACCCGCTCCAGATGGACGCCGCGTACTACCTCTCCGCCAACGGGGTGCCGGCCGCCAAGCCGTACACCCTGCTGCGCGAGGCCCTGAAGCGCAGCGACAAGGTGGCCGTGGCGAAGTACGCCCTGCGGGGGAGGGAGCGGCTCGGCATGCTGCGGGTCGTGGACGACGTGATCGCCATGCACGGACTCCTCTGGCCGGACGAGATCCGCGCCCCGGAGGGCGTGGCGCCCGAGACGCCGGTGACGGTGCGGGAGGCGGAACTCGACCTGGCGGACGCCCTGATGTCCACGCTCGGCGAGGTCGACATCAGCACCCTGCACGACGACTACCGGGAGGCGGTCGAGGAGATGATCGCCGCCAAGGCGGAGGGCGGCGCGGGCGTCGCGCCCGCGGAGCCCGAGACGCGCGGCGGCGGCCAGGTGATCGACCTGATGGCGGCCCTGGAGAGCAGTGTGCGCGCGGCGAAGGAGGCCCGGGGCGAGCCGGCGGAGGTCACCGAGCTCCGGCCGAGGAGGAAGGAGGCCACAGGGCCGGCGGCGCCGAAGGAGACGGGCGCGAAGAAGTCCACGGCACGGACGGCGGCGAAGAAGGCCGCGGCGGCGCCGGCCCGGAAGTCGACGGCGAAGACCGCGAAGACGGCGGCGAAGGCGACGGACAAGCCGCCTGCGAAGTCCACGGCCAAGACCGCCGCCAAGTCCACCGCCAAGTCCACGGCCAAGGCGACGGAGAAGAAGCAGCCGGCGAAGAAGGCGACGCCGCGCAAGCGTTCGGCCTGACGAGGAACCGGGGACAGGACGGCGGAGCCACGGGTACGGTCGACGCTGCTGCCGCACCCTGGAGGACACCGAACGATGCAGGCCGAGGTCTGGTTGCTTGAGCTCGACGAGACGCCCGGGGCCGCGTTCGCCGCCGGTCTCGACACGACCGTCCTGGACGCGCGGGAGCGCGAGCGGGCCGCCTCGTTCGTACGGGCCGTCGACCGCGCCTTGTACACCGCGGCGCACGTCGCGCTGCGCACCGTACTCGGCGGCCTCCTCGGCGAACGCCCCCAGGACCTGAACTTCACCCGTGAGCCGTGCCCGTGCTGCGGCGCGCCCCACGGCCGCCCGGCCCTCGCCGTACCCGGCGCGACTCATGGGCGTCCGGCCCTCGCGGTACCCGGCCCGGCTCACGGGCGCCCGGCCCTCCCCGTACCCGGCGCGACCAATGGGCGTCCGGCCCTCGCCGTACCCGACCCGGCCCCCGGGCCCCATGCCCTCGCCGAAGCTGGCCCGACCCCCACGCACCCCGCCCTCCCCGTACCCGGCGGTGACGCCTCCGTGCCGCCCCCGCCGCTGCACTTCTCCCTCTCGCACACCCGCGGCATGGTCCTGATCGCCACCGCTCCCGTCCCGGTCGGCGCCGACGTCGAGCTGCGACCCGCGCCGGAGACCGTGGCCGACCTGGTGTCAGTCCTCCACCTCAGGGAGCGGGCGGACATCGAGGCCGAGGAGGAACCGGCGCGGCGGGCCGCCGTGTTCGGCCGGATCTGGGCGCGCAAGGAGGCGTACCTCAAGGGCCTCGGCACGGGCCTCGGCCGCGACACGACCCTGGACGATCTCGGAGGTGACGGTACGGGGGCCGGCTCCGCCGACGAGCGCCGCCACCCGGCCGACTGGACGCTCCACGACCTGCCCTGCGGCCCGGCCCACCACGGCGCCGTCGCCCTGCGCTCTCCCCGCGCCGCGACCGAACCGCCGGTCCTGCACCGCCTGACGCCCGAGGCGCTCCGGGGCGGCACGCTCACGGCCTGACGGACGGGGGATCTGCCCCTCCTCCTTCGGGACCCGGCCCCGCCCTCTTCGGTGACCCGGCCCCGCCCTCT
Organism: Streptomyces sp. NPDC006339; assembly: GCF_040612775.1. Classification (NCBI taxonomy): domain Bacteria; kingdom Bacillati; phylum Actinomycetota; class Actinomycetes; order Kitasatosporales; family Streptomycetaceae; genus Streptomyces; species Streptomyces sp. NPDC006339. The sequence continues at coordinate 67,320 of NZ_JBEXQW010000020.1, read as the reverse complement.
TCGGGGACCTCGGCCGCCCCCGCTACTCCGGGACCCCTTCCCTCTACGGGCCCCCTCCCTACTCCGGGACCCTTCCCCCTCCCTATGCGACCTCTGTATGACCCTCAGGGCGGTCAGCTCCCCGTATAACGGACGGAGTTGGCCGCCCTTCGGACAACTGATGGTCAAATCCTTGTTGCATACCTGTCAATCAGGGTTGCTCGCTGGCACGCTCACTCCCGCACCACCCCCCACACAGAACCCCCACGCGTAACAGCGAAGGAGCCCGCGTGACCCGCCAGCAGTCCTCGCACCAGCAGTCCTCGCACCGCCGTATCGTCGCCCGCACCGCTGCCCTGATCGCATCGGCCGCCATGGTCGTCGTCGGAGTCCAGACCGGATCCGCCAGCGCCGATGCCCAGAGCGTCGAGAAGGCCCAGCGCGAGGCCGGCGCGACCGCGCTCGTGCTGACCGGCACCCAGCGCGCCGCCGCCATCCAGGAGGCCCAGGCCGGAGCCGCCGCCACCGCCCGGGCCATCGGCCTGTCCGCGCAGGAGAAGCTGGTCGTCCGGGACGTCGTCAAGGACGCGGACGGCACCATCCACACCCGCTACGAGCGCACGTACGAGGGCCTGCCGGTCCTCGGCGGCGACCTCGTCGTGCACCAGAAGAAGAACGGCGCCCGCTCCACCACCAAGGCGACCCACGCCCGTATATCCGTGGCGACCACCACCCCGGCCGCCGGCTCCGCCGCTGCCGCCGCGGCGGAGGCCGGGAGCAACGCCCGCAAGGTGATCTGGGCGGCCACCGGCAAGCCCGTCCTCGCCTGGGAGAAGGTCGTCACCGGCACGCAGCACGACGGCACCCCGAGCGAGCGGCACGTCATCACCGACGCCACCACCGGCAATGAGCTCTACTCCTACGAGGCCATCGAGACCGGCGTCGGCAACACCCAGTACAGCGGCCAGGTCACCCTCGGCACCGCCCCGTCCTTCACCCTGACCGACACCGCGCGCGGCGGCCACAAGACGTACGACCTGAAGGGCGCGACGAGCGGCACCGGCACCCTCTTCACCAACTCCACCGACGTCTGGGGCAACGGCCTCGCGACCAACCGCGAGACCGCCGCCGCCGACGCCCACTACGGCGCCGCCGTCACCTGGGACTTCTACAAGAACGAGCTCGGCCGCAACGGCATCCGCGGCGACGGCGTCGCCGCCTACTCGCGCGTCCACTACGGCAACGCGTACGTCAACGCCTTCTGGTCCGACCAGTGCTTCTGCATGACGTACGGCGACGGCGCGGGCAACGCCAAGCCGCTGACCTCCCTCGACGTGGCCGGCCACGAGATGACCCACGGCCTGACCTCCGCCACCGCCGGCCTGCGCTACAGCCGCGAGTCGGGCGGCCTGAACGAGGCCACCTCCGACATCCTCGGCACCTCCGTCGAGTTCTACGCGGCCAACTCCTCCGACGCCGGCGACTACCTCATCGGCGAGAAGATCGACATCCGCGGCAACGGCACCCCGCTCCGCTACATGGACAAGCCCAGCAAGGACGGCAACTCCGCCGACTACTGGTCCAGCGGCCTCGGCCGCCTCGACGTCCACTACTCCTCGGGCCCGGCCAACCACTTCTTCTACCTGCTGTCCGAAGGCAGTGGCACGAAGACCATCAACGGCGTCGTCCACAGCTCGCCGACCTACGACGGCTCCACCCTCACCGGCATCGGCCGCCAGAAGGCGTACAAGATCTGGTTCAAGGCCCTGACCACCTACATGACCTCCTCCACCACCTACGCCGGCGCCCGCACCGACACCCTCTCGGCGGCCACGGACCTGTACGGCGCCGGCAGCGCGGAGTACAACGCGGTGAACGCGGCCTGGGCCGCGGTCAACGTGAAGTAAGCACCTCCCCACGCTCCGAGGGCCGCGGGGCACATCGCGATGCGCCCCGCGGCCCTTATGCCGGGGCGCTCTTCTCGACCTTCTCGGCCTTCTCGGCCATGAGCGGCAGGAAGGGGCTCGGCGTTCCATGCCACGACACATGGAGGGCTTCGCGGGCTCGGGTACAGGCCACGAAGAGCAGACTCAACTCGCCCAGCATGTCTTCCCGGTGCTGCTGCAGATCGACGTCCTCCGCTGTGACGGCGCTCTGCATCGGCACCACTCCGTCGTTCACACCCGCCACGGCCACGCAGCGGAACTCGAGACCCTTCATGCGATGCATGGTGCCGATGCGGACTCCCTCCCCGGTCGCGGGTGACGAGCCGAGCACCGTGGCCCGTTGGCCGGACTGCTCCAGGGCCGCAGCGATGTCCCTTCCCAACTGGAGGTAACGTACGGCGACGCCGATCTCGTGCGGTTCCACACCGGAGCAGGTCCACTCCGCTATCCGTGACACCAGGCCGGCGATCTCCTCGGCCTTGCTGGACGCCCCACCGAGCTGCGGTACAGCCCCTCGATAGGCGGAGCGATACCCGGCGAGGGAGTCCTCCCCGCCGTCCATGTCGTCGACCTGCGCCTCCGCCACCAGACGGGTGGACCAGGTGAGGATCTCCTTCGTGGTCCGGTAGTTGATACGCAGCCGGGTCGACCGGCCGGTCACGGAGATACCGAGGGCCCGCAGCGACACCCGGTTACCGTAGATCCGCTGGTGCGTGTCGCCCGCGATGAAGAGGTCGTCCGCCCCCGGGGCGACGAGGGCGCGCAGCAGGCGCCATTGGGCCGGGTGGAGGTCCTGGGCCTCGTCGATCACCACATGGCGGTAGCGGCGGGGGGCCGCCTGCTCGTCGAGGATCCGGGCCGCCTCGGCACACACCTGCAGGAACGTCCACTCGTTCGCCTGCCGGAGGTCCTGGGTGAACGCCTCCACGGCCCGCCACACCTGGGCGCGCTTCAACGGGCTGAGCGGGGTTCCCCGCCCGGTACGGGACGCCTTCAGGTACTCCTCGGGCGACCGGAGGTCCTGCGCGAGGACGACCTGACGCCATTCCTGGTCGAGGAACACGTCCGTGAAGTCGATGTCCAGCCTGCGGGCGACCCGGGCCCAGCGGCTGGTGATCTCCCGCTGTCCGGTCACCAGGGCGAGGGGGGCCCCGCGGTTCTCACGGACGATCTGATTGGCCAGCGCGTCGACGTTGACGACATGGATCTTCGCGCGCAGGCCCGGCTCGGGAATCAGGAGCTCGAGATTGCTCTGCAGGTCCGCCGCGAGGTCCTTGGTGAAGGTGGTCACCAGGATCGACGCGTCGGGGGCGTCGGCCGGCAGCCGTCGGGCGAGGTGGAGGGCGCGATGGAGCGCGACCACGGTCTTCCCGGTTCCGGGGCCGCCGGTGACTCGGGCCGGACCTGAGTAGGAGGGACGGTAGGCGATCCTGCGCTGGCTCGGGTGGAGGAAGACCCGCCAGGCGTCGAAAGGCCGGGACAGGATTTCGAGCAGTTCGTCAGGACCCGAGAGGAGGGCGATGCGGCCCTGCGAGCGAGCCATGGCGGCGGAGAACGCGTCCTGATCCGCGTGCGCCTCGGAAGACTCGGTGACCGAGGTGAGGGTGGGGAGCTCCGGGTCCGAGGGCTGCTCCAGCTGCACCACCACGACCTCGCGCCACACGTCTTCCGGCTTCATCCCGGCAGCCAGGCCCGCCAGCACGTCGTACTGCTGCTCCGGAAGAATTTTGTGGAGTGCGTCAAGTTGGGCCTCGTCGCTGAGGTGCCTGACCAGCGGCAGCAGGTCCGCGTCGACGCCCAGTCGGGTCAGATCCTTGTCGGAGATGTGCTCGAAGAGGCGCTGACCGCCGGTCCGCGTGCCCTTCGCGTCCGCCTGGACCCCGGCGGTCGCCTCCTCCAGGCCGACGTCGTCCCGCAGCTCGATGCCGTGTGTCGCGGAGTTGACGGTCGCCCGGTGCTTCACGGCCCAGGCGATGGCGTCGTCGTGGGCCATGACCTTGAGCAGCAGGAAGCTGTCCCCGGACTCCGGCGCCAGCACCACACCCCGCATGAACTGGGTGATGCGGATGGTCCGGATCCGTGGGTCGCGCGCCTTCTCCAGCTTCTCCAGGTGCAGCCCCGCGTGCCGGTGCTGCCGGAACTTGTCGAAGACCTCGTGGACACGCTTCTGGACGGGTTTCTCCAGCTTGGCGAACTCCAAGAGGAAGTCCTTGTGGATTCCCAGTGTCGCCATGGTGCGCGCCCCCGGTCGTACGGTTGTCGATTCCGCTGATCACCGTACCTGGGTACGGCACAATTGCGGGCCGACGGGCAAGGATCGGGAGGGGACCCACGTGCACGCTCATGAGACGACGTTCAGCAAACTGGTCAACGGTGAGACGCAGTTCCAGGTCCCGCTCTATCAACGCACCTACAGCTGGCAGCGCCCCGAACTGCAACAGCTGTGGGACGACGTCCTCGAAGTCGTGGACGACAAGCTGGAAGGCCGTCCGCCCGCGGCCCACTTCATCGGGTCCGTGGTGCTCGCACCCGAGCGGGTCGCCGCGGGTGGGATGCAGCGCTGGCTCGTCGTGGACGGTCAGCAGCGGCTGACCACGCTCATGCTCGCTTTCACCGCGCTCCGGGATCACCACCGCGCACGAGGAAGGGACAAGCATGCCTCACGCATCCACGATCTCATCCTCGTCAACGGCTACCAGGACGGGAACGACCACTATCGGTTGTTGCCGACCCAGGCGGACCGCGATGCCTTCATCGCCTGTGTGGAGTCACTCCCGAAGGCAGGCGCCGCGGGCAACGTCGGCGGCGCGTACCGTTTCTTCCTCGCCGCGTTGACCGAGGGCGAGGAGGCCGGCGGCCAGGAGTGGGCGAGCGCCGTCGAGTCCGTGCTCAGGGACTTCCTGACCATTGTGTCGATCACCGCCGCCGAGGGCGACAACGTCTACCGCATCTTCGAGTCCATCAACAACACCGGTGTCGGCCTGAGCCAGAGCGACCTGCTGCGGAACTACCTCTTCATGTGCCTGCCCACTCGCGGCGAGGCCGTCTACCGGAACCTCTGGCTGCCCATGCAGGAGTTGCTGGGACCGGCCCTGCTCGAGCTGCTCGTCTGGCTCGACCTCGTGGTCGGGGGCGACAACCGGGCGAAGCAGAGCGAGATCTACCGTGACCAGAAGAGGCGTCTCGAGCCGCTGAGTTCCGACGAGGCCGCGCTGGAGGCCGAGATCGCGCGCCTGTACGTCCGCGCCGACCGCCTGATGAGGATCGTCGAGCCGGAGCGTGAGAGTTCCCAGGCCCTGCGCGAGGTGCTGGAGCGGCTTGCCCGTTGGGGCAGCCAGATGCACTATCCGTTGACGCTCCTCCTGCTCGACCGTGTGGACGCCGGCACCTGCACCCCCGAGGAGGCGGCCACGGCGTTGTCGTACGCGGAGAGCTACATGGTCCGGCGCCTCATCACCGGCCACTCCACCACGGGCAACAACCGGACCTTCATGGAGCTCCCCAAGGAGGTGGACAAGGAGGCGGAGGCGGGAGGATCGATCGCGCAGGCGGTACGCCGCGCCCTTTCAGCCAAGACCGGTACGCGCGTCTGGCCGTCCGACGCCTGGGTGCGCGAGGCCGTCCACCGCCGCCCGTTCTACAAGTCCGGTCGGTCGAACCAGCGCTTCGAGATCCTTCGGCGCTTCGAGGAGAGTTACGGCGCCAGCGAGCCGGTCGACTACACCAAGGCGCAGCTCAGCGTGGAGCACGTACTGCCCCAGCATCCGGCGCAGCAGTGGTTCGATCTGCTCGCCGAGGAGGCATCCGAGGGCGAGAGCCCGGAGGAGCTGCACACCCAGCTCGTGCACACCCTGGGCAATCTCACCCTCTCCGGCGACAACGCCCGCCTGTCCAATCATCCCTTCCGCCGCAAGCAGGAGATCCTGGACTCCAGCGCCCTGCGGATGAACCAGCGCATCGCGGCCGAGGAACGCTGGGGCCGGGCGGAGATCTCCGCACGTGCCGACGAACTGGCCGACCGGGCCGTGCGGCTGTGGCCCGGACCGATCGATGACGTGGTCCAGACGGATGACGAGTGGGCGGGCTGGGGAGAGCTGCGGCAGGCTCTGCTGAGCATGCCCGCGGGGACCTGGACGACCTACGGTGACTTGGCGGCGCTCATCGGCACCCACGCCGTCGCGGTCGGCAGCCACATCGCGGCGAGGCCCGAGTTGCACGGCGCCCACCGCGTCCTGATGGCCGACGGGAAGATCTCGGCCGGCTTCCGCTGGCCCGACGGCCAGGAGCACCCGGGCGATCCGCGGACCGTCCTGGAGGCCGAAGGCGTCCCGTTCGACGAGGGGGGCCGCGCCCGTCGTTCCCACCGGCTGACCGCGGCGGACCTGGCCACTCTGGTGGGCAAGGACGGCTTCGAGGACGAGGCTCCCGCCCAGGCAGCCGCTGGGGGCACCGAGGGTGAGAGTGCCGCCGGGCGTTTCGAGACGCTGCTGCGGGACAACCAGACTCCCGAGACCGTGGAGGGAGTGCTGGCTGCCCTCCGCTTCTGGGAGGAGCAGGGCGGCGCCCTCGACTACGGTCGGAAGAGCGAGACCAGTTGCTTCCCGACGCTGCACCTCGGCGGCCGTCCCACGCGCTCGCTGTGGCCGATCGCCCTCTACCCGGTGACCGGCACCGTCGAGGTGGTCTTCCAGTACCTGAAGCGCCGGCCGCCGTTCGACGACGAGCAGCTGCGGCGTGAGCTGATGGCGCGGTTGAACAAGGTGGAGGGCATCGACCTCGCCGAGGCGAAGCTGGACCTGCGCCCCTCCTTCCCATTGGAGGTCTTCGCCGAGCACGGCGCGGAGATCCGGGAGGTCCTGGAGTGGTTCGTCCTGACCGTGGCGCTGGCGGAGGCCCGCCGGCCGGTCGACGGCGATCACGAAACGACCTGACACAGTCGGTTCCAGAGGTCGGATCTGTGCTTAACGGACGATCACTGCTCGGTTACTCTGCCGAGCAGTGATCGGGTGTCACTCCGGGCGTGGGCACGTGGCGGGTGGCCTACGACCGGAGCGCGGGGGCGGATGGAGCTCAACAACCACCAGGGCTGGTACGGGGAGACGTTCGTGGCCGCCATCGCCGCGGCGGCCGGCTTCCAGGTGGCCGTGCCCTACCCCGACATCGGCAAGGACCTGATCCTGGGACGGGACCACGAGGATCCCGAGCTCGACGTGCAGATCGCGCTCCAGGTGAAGACCAGGAGGGTTGACCAGATCGAGACGGCCGACGCCGGCCTCAGGATCACCCTGTCGATCGACCAGTTCAAACGGTTGCGGGGGCGCCGCCAGGTGCCGTGCTACCTGGTGGTCGTCGTCGTGCCGGCCGACCCCGCCGCGTACATCAGCGTGGACGTGCCCGCCTTGACCCTGAAGCACTCCGCGTACTGGCTCTCGCTCGAGAACCGCTCACTGCCGGTTCAGCAGGGACAGAAGAGTGTCACTGTCACTGTCCCGAGGGAGAATCTGCTCACGGTCGACGCTCTGCACGAATTCTTCCACCGGGCGTGCGAGGAGGTGCCCGCACCATGACGGCAGTAGGGGTACCCGAGCGCGAGCTGGAGCGGCTGCGCCCGCGCGATGTGGAGCGGTATCTGCGGCAGAGGGGCTGGCGTCCCGGCGGCAGGGTCCGTTACAGCCGCCGCTGGGAACGGGAGTGGGACGGCCGGCAGCGACGCGTGCTGCTTCCGATGGACCGCGACCTGGCGGACTACGCCGACCGCATGTCGGATCTGATCGGTGCTCTGGCCGAGGTGGAGGGGCGCCCACCGGCAGCGGTCCACCAGGACCTGACCCTGTCGGGCCTGGATGTCCAGTACATCCGCACCATGCCCTCCACTCCCTCGGGAACCATCCCGGTACCGGCGGCGGTGCTCGCCGTCACCAGCGCGCGGGACCTGCTGATGGCGGCCGCCTGTGACACCGTCCTGGACGGACCGCGCCTGGTGCATCCCCGGCGCAAGCCGCAGCGCGCCAAGGACTTCGTGGAGAGCGCCAGGTTCGGCCCGACGTCGCCCGGCAGCTACGTCTTCCAAGTGCAGGTGCCCCTGCCCGAAGAGGTACCGCAGGGACACCTTTTCGAGGACGTTCCGGAATGGGACATGACCCCGGCACCCTTCGCCCGCAAGGTCTCGCTCCGGATGTACGAGGCGGTTTCCGCCGCGCGCTGGGCAGCGGGCCTCGCGGACGCACGGGACGACTCCAGCCCCTTCGCCGAGGGAGCCGACCTCGGCATCTCGGCCGACCTCTGCGAAGCCCTCGCCGGCATGGGCGGCCACGACGGCCGCGACGGGCGGGACCCGGCGACCCTTCACGGCTTCTCCCTCTCGTTCGCCTGGTCCCCGCGCTGGCCGGCTCCCCGCGAGGCTCGCCCCCTGACGTTCTCCCCGCGGGAGGTCCACATCCTGCGGGAGGGCGCACAGGACCTCCGGCGCCAGGAACCGGAGCGCGGAGTCACCGTGGTCGGCCGGACGACCAGGCTCAAGCGCGCCGCCGATTTCGGTCCGGGTGAGGTGACGATCGTGGCCCGCCTCATGAGGGAGAACGGAGACCTCGTCGGCCAGGAACGCCAGATCCACCTTCATCTCACGGAGGCGGAGTACGACCGTGCCACCGATGCCCACCGGGAGCGCCGGGACCTCCGTATCGAGGGCGATCTCAGCAGGCGCGGCAACTATCACGAGCTGACGAGGATCACCGGATTCGACGTGCTGTGACAACGCCGGTACGGCAGGTGCGCGGCCGTGCCAGAGTGGGCCCGGTGGGATGACGCCCACGTGTTTGAATGACTGTGTTTGACGTATTCGCCCAGGCCGGGGCGGCAAGAGGAGTGCGGAGAGCGATGACGACGCCGACCACCGACCTGGCGGGTGTGGCGCAGCGGGCCGTCCGCCGCAGCGCGGAGGCGCGGGACGAGCGAGCGGTCCCTGAGATCAGCGACCTCGTCGAGGTCCGGGGCCAGCGGTGGGTCGTCGCCGAGGTCGACCACGGCGGAATGGACACGCCTGGCGCCGGCCGTCCCGGAGTGGGGACGCTCGTGACGCTCAACAGCGTCGAGGACGGCCGCTACAACGACACGCTCTCCGTGATCTGGGAGGTCGAGCCCGGGCGCCGCCGGCTCCCCACCGGCTCCCTCCCCGACGTCTCGGCCGGAAACTTCGACCCGCCGGAGCGCCTCGCGGCCTTCCTCGACGCGGTGCGCTGGTCGGCGGTCACCTCGGCGGACGTCCGCACGCTCCAGGCCCCCTTCCGCTCCGGCGTTGCCGTCGAGCCGTACCAGCTCGAACCGGTCTCCCGGGCGATCGCCGCACCGCGCGTGAACCTGCTCCTCGCCGACGACGTCGGCCTCGGCAAGACCATCGAGGCGGGGCTCGTCGCGCTGGAGCTCATCCTCCGCAACCGTGCCCACAAGATCATGATCGTCTGCCCGGCCGGCCTCACGGTGAAGTGGCGCGATGAGATGGCCGAGAAGTTCGGCCTGGAGTTCACGGTCATCGACTCGGAGCGGAGTGCGGAGGTCCGCCGCAAGCACGGCAGCGCGGCCAACCCCTTCAACATCTACCCGCTGTCGATCGTCAGCCTCCCCTGGCTCCGCGGCGCCAAGGCCCAGCGCCTCCTCGCCGAGGTGCTGCCCGCCCACGATTCCGGCGTGGACTCCGCCGTACCCAGGAAGCGCCCGTTCGACCTGCTCATCCTCGACGAGGCCCACCACGTCGCTCCCTCGGCGCCCAAGCAGCTGTACCCCGTCGACTCACAGCAGACCAAGCTGATCCGGCGTCTCGCCCCGTACTTCGAGCACCGGCTCTTCCTCTCCGCCACCCCGCACAACGGCTACCAGGAGTCGTACACCGCCCTCCTGGAGATCATCGACAGCCAGCGCTTCGCCCGCGGCGTCGAACCCGACCCCGAGGCCGTCAAGGACACGGTCGTCCGGCGTCTCAAGACCGACATCCGCGACCCGGAGACCGGCGAGCGCCGCTTCCTGGAACGCCGGACCCGGGCCCTGCCCGTCGAGTACACGGAGGACGAGCGGCGCATCCACCAGCTCCTGAAGGAGTACGCGGCGCTCCGCCGCGAGAAGCTGGGCACCCGCTACAAGGGCGGCCGCAAGGCCGCCGACCTCGTCACCCTGCTCCTCAAGAAGCGTCTCTTCTCCTCCCCGGACGCCTTCGCCCGCACCATCGAGGTCTACCTGGAGACCCTGCGCACCAAGAAGCAGGAGGCGGCCGAGGAGATCCAGGACTGGCAGGAGACCTTCTTCGAGGACTACGCCGACTACGACGACGAGCCGCTGGCGGAGGCCGAGGACGACGCCCTCGCCCGTGCGACCACCCTCCAGCCCGGCACCGACAGCGACGAGGCCGGTCTCCTGGAGCAGATGCGCGCGTGGGCCATCCGCCATCAGGCCCAGGCCGACTCCAAGGCCCGCGAACTGATCGACTACCTCAAGGCGGAATGCCTGACCGCCGACGGGGCCCACTGGCTCAACGAGCGCGTCGTCGTCTTCACCGAGTACCGTGACACCCAGATCTGGCTCCAGAACCTGCTCCGCGACCACGGCCTCGGCGGCGATCGCGTCGCCCTCCTCCACGGCGGCATGAACGCGGACGAGCGCGAGCAGCTGCGTCTCGCCTTCCAGGCCGACCCGACCGAGAACGACGTCCGCATCCTGCTGGCCACCGACGCCGCGAGTGAGGGCATCGACCTCCAGCGCCACTGCCACCGCCTGGTCAACTACGACATCCCCTTCAACCCCAACAAGCTGGAGCAGCGGATCGGCCGCGTCGACCGCTACGGCCAGACCACCGCCCCGCAGATCGTCCACTTCGTCGGCAGCGGCTACGACAAGGCCCCCGACACCTACGACGCCGACCTCGAATTCCTCTCCCGCGTCGCCATCAAGGTCGCCCGCATGGAAGAGGACCTCGGCAAGGTCAACGCCGTCCTCGCCGAAGCCGTCCAACGGCGTATGACCGGCGACCTCGGTGCCGACTTCGACGTCGCCCGCGCCGAGATGTACGCCAACAGGAAGGCCCGGCGCGGCGGCAACGTGGCCTCCGAACGCGACGCCCAGACCCAGGCCCAGCGCCTGAAGGAACAGGTCGAGGCCACCGTCAGCACCCTCGGCATCACCCCGGACCGGGTGGCCCGGGTCGTCTCCACCGCCCTCCCACTGGCCCGCCAGCAGGACATCCGCCCCGTCATCGACGAGCGGGAGCTCGCCGAGGGCTTCTACGAGGTCCCCACGCTCACCGGCTCATGGGAGCGCGCCACCCACGGCCTCGCCGACAAGCTCCGCCCCGAGATCCAGCGCCCGATCACCTTCGACGCCGCCTCGGCGAAGGGCCGCGACGACGTCGTCCTCGCCCACCTCGGCCACCCGCTCGTCTCGATGTCCACCCGCCTGCTGCGCGCCGCCGTCTGGAACAAGAACCAGACCGGTCTCGCCCGCGTCGCCGCCGTGGTCAGCGACCACCCGGAGCTGGAGACCACCCTCGTCGGTGCCTTCGCCCGCTTCGTCCTCGTCGGAGCGGACGGCGTCCGCCTCCACGAGGAGGTCCTCCAGGCCGGCGGCTGGCTCCGCGAGGAACCCGGTACCGCGGCCCGTTTCAGCCGCCTGGAGAAGGTCACCACGGTGCGGGAGATCCTCGACGACGCCCTCACCGGCTCCACCCAGGCCTCCCCGCTCCTGCGCGACCGTCTCGTCAGCGCCTGGCCCCAGGTGCGCGAGGGTCTGGTCTCCTCGCTGGAATGGCGCGCCCGCAACCGTCAGATCGCGCTGGAAAGCCGCCTGGAGAACCGCCGCCGCGAGGAGGCGGACCGGATCTCCGCCCAGATCGACCGCTTCCGCGACTCCCTGCGCGCCGCCATCGGCAAGACGGACACCGAGGAAGGCCAGCTGGAGCTGGAGTTCGAGGAGGCCGAGCAGCAGCGCCGCGACCGCGAGAACTGGGAGCGGCGCGAAAAGGCCCTGGAGAGCGAGAAGGAACGCGAACTCGCCTCCATCGCGGCCCGCTACGCCGACCCCAAGCCGCTGCTGTTCCCCGTCGCCGTCGTCTTCGTCGTTCCCCGCCGGGAGGCCGTCAAGTGAGCACCAACCGTACGACCGGCAGCGGGGGCGGCAGCACCGGCGGCCGGGGGCGTGCCCGGAGCGGGGCCTTCCGCCCCGCCGCCCCCGACGGCAAGCAGCAGCACCTCGACTGGCTCAGCCTCGTCGACGTCTCCGGTCCCTTCCTCACCCTGCCCGTCCTGCTCAAGGCGTGGCCGCAGCTCGACGCGGTCGACAAGCCGCTGCGGACGAGGCTGCGGTACGAGCACGGTGTCTGGCTCTCGGACCCGGCGGCCGGACAGCGGGCCTGGACCGACTTCGTCCTGGGCGAGCTCCTGGAGTGGGGCGACGCCTGGCGGGACGACGCCAAGCTGTCCGACGCCCTGGCCGTGGACGTCCCCGAGCACGACGAGCAGGTCGCTCCGAGCTTCGCCCTGCTGGAGCCCGGCAGTGAGGCAGGCCGTGAACCCGGCAGCGAGGCCGCCGACACCGCCGGGCTGGTCGCCGACTGCGCGATCCTCGGCCTGACCGTCCCGCCCGGCCGGCACCCCGCCAAGCGCATGCCCGGCTCGACCTGGTCCGCCACCCCCATCGACCGCATGGCCCACCTCTGCCGCCACCACGGCGTCGAGCTCGGCCTCGTCACCGACGGCCGCTGGTGGGCCCTGGTCTGGGCCCCGCGCGGCGGAGTCACCACCTCCGCCGTCTTCGACACCGTCGACTGGCCCTCTCCGGCCGAACGCGTCGTCGTCCGGGCCTTCCGCTCGCTCCTCAGCCGCCGCCGCTTCTTCGGCGTCGAGGACGACGAGACGCTGCTCCCGCTCCTCCGCGAGTCGCTGGACAGCCAGGAGGACGTGACGGACGCCCTCGGCGTCCAGGTCCGCCAGGCCGTCGAACTCCTCGTCGAGGCCATCGGCCGCGCCGACATCAACGAACGCGCCAAGGGCAACCGCGGCCTCGCCGACGTCCCCGCCCACGACGTCTACCGCGGCGCCGTCGCCATCATGATGCGCGTCGTGTTCCTCCTCTTCGCGGAGGAGCGCGGCCTGCTGCCCAGCGACAACGAGCTGTACGTGCAGGCGTACTCGGCGAGCAGGCTGTGCGCCGAACTGGAGGACCGGGCCACCACGACCTCCGAGGAGGACCTGGAGCTGACCTGGGCCGGCTGGCACCGGCTCATCGCCCTCTTCAACGCGGTGTACGGCGGAGTCGACCACCCGCTGCTGTCCATGCACGCCTACGACGGCTCCATCTTCGACCCCAACGCCTTCCCGTGGCTGGAGGGCCGTGGCACCGGCGAGGACGACCCGACCGACCCGCTCCCGATCGACGACCGGACCGTCCTCCACATGCTCCAGTCCGTCCAGTACGTCTGGATCGGCACCGGCAGGAAGCGCGAGCGACGGCGCCTCACATTCCGCACGCTGGACGTCGAGCAGATCGGTTACGTGTACGAGGGCCTGCTCTCGTACCAGGGCCGGCGCGCCGAGGACACGATCGTCGGCCTGGTCGGCAAGCCCGGCCTGGAGGCGAAAGTCCTCCTCAGCCGCCTGGAGGCGATGGCCCGCACGCACGGGGACGGCCTGGGCGCGGCCCTCGCCGACGAGTACAACAAGACGACGGGCCTCGGCTCGGCGGCCAAGGTGACGAAGGCGCTGGCCCCGCTGGACGAGGCGGCGCGAGGGGACGCCCGGCGGAAGCTGCTGGCGGCGACGGGCGGTGACGCGGAGCTCGCGGAGCGGCTGCTTCCGTTCTACGGCGTCATCCGGTCCGACCTGCGCGGCCTGCCGGTCGTGATCCGCCCGGGCGCCCTGTACGTGACGGAGTCGTCCCTCAGGAAGAACACGGGCACCCACTACACCCCGAAGGCCCTCGCCCAGCAGGTCGCGGACGGCGCCCTGGAGCCGCTGATCTACGAGTACGGCCCGCTCCAGACGGCGGACCGGAGCCAGTGGCGCCCGAAGTCCTCGGAGGAGCTGCTGAAGCTGAAGGTCGCGGACATCGCGATGGGCTCGGCGGCGTTCCTGGTGGCGGCGTGCCGGTACCTGGCACAGGCGTTGGTGGAGGCGTGGAGCAGGGAGGGCAACGAGCGGGCCAGGGCTTACCTGGAGGCGGCGGAGTCGCTGTCGGCGTCGGCGGTGGACGCGGAGGCGGACCCGGTGATGGTGGAGGCCCGCCGGCAGGTCATAGAGCACTGCCTGTACGGCGTCGACATCAACCCGATGGCCGTGGAGATGGCGAAGCTGTCGCTGTGGCTGGTGTCGATGGACCGGGAGCGGCCGTTCACGTTCCTGGACGACCGTTTGGTGGCCGGTGACTCCTTGCTGGGGATCACGTCGGTGGAGCAACTGGAGGCGATGCACCTGGACCCGGTGCGGGGCCGGGACCTGCACAAGGACACGCTCGACTTCACGGGCGGTGTACGACGGATCGTGGCCGAGGTCGCGGAGCAGCGGCGCGAGTTGGCGAAGATCCCGGGCACGGGTCTGGAGCAGCTGGAGCAGAAGCGCGAAATCCTGGCCTCGGTGCGGGAGAAGACGCGCCAGGCGGCTGTCTACGCGGACCTGGTGGTCGGGGCGGCGCTCGCGAGTGCGGGGCGCGGCGATAAGGAGCAGGACCGGCTGTCGTTCGAGGCGGTGACGGCCGCGCACAACGTCGCCGACGCACCGGACGGCGAGTCGGAGGCGGAGGAGCTGCGGGCGGCGGAGCGGCTGGCTCGGGGCTGGCTGGCGACGGGCCAGCCGGAGGGGGCTTTCGACAGGGAGCCGGTGCACCTGCCGTTGGTCTTCCCGGAGGTGTGGGAGGAACGGGGCGGATTTGATGCGGTGGTGGGGAACCCGCCGTTCCTGGGCGGCAAGAAGCTCACCGGAACCTTTGGCCTTGACTACAGGGAATACCTGGTTGGTGAATTGGGGAGGGACGCGCGAGGGAACGCCGACCTGGTGGCTTACTTCCTGTTGCGGGCCCATGAAACGCTGAATGACGGTGGGCAGACCGGACTGATCGCAACGAACACCCTGGCGCAAGGCGACACGCGGGAGGTAGGGCTTGATCAGTTGGTGGCAGACGGGATTGAGATCCGGCAGGCCGTGAAGAGTGCCCCGTGGCCGTCGCGGAGTGCGGTTTTGGAGTACTGCGCGGTCTGGACTACCAAGGCATCCATGGCTGAGGGGAGACTGCGGATCGCCGACGGAGTTCAGGTCGCGGGGATTACCCCCTCTTTGGAGGTGGCATCGCGTGCTACGGGGACACCTGAACGGTTGGTAGAGAACCGGGCTGTCTGCTTCCAAGGGGCTGTGATCCTCGGAGTTGGGTTCACCATGCAACCTCAGTCGGCCAGAGCGCTCATCGCCGAGGATTCGCGATATGAGAGGGTTCTGTTTCCGTACCTCAACGGGCAAGACCTCAACTCAAGACCAGACAGCTCGGCGAGCCGCTGGGTGATCGACTTTCATGATTGGTCGGAAGATGAGGCCAAGCACTTCGCAGTGGCGTATGAACAGGTTCGCCGCTTGGTGAAGCCAGATCGGGACCGTAGCAATCGGAAGGTGTATCGCGACCGCTGGTGGCAGTTTGCTGAGCGTGGCCCCGCGCGCTTGGAAGCCACCAAGGGCCTTAGACGAGTTCTCGCGATCGCTCTTGTGAGCAAGGCTGTTATGCCGGTGATGTTGCCGACAGGGCAGGTGTTCTCTCACATGCTGGGCGTTTTTGCGTCAGAGGATCTGGCCCTGCTTGCACTACTGAGCAGTGCGCCGCACTACTGGTGGACGATAGAGCGTGCCTCAACGCTTGAAACACGCATCCGCTACACCCCGTCCGATGTCTTCGAGACGTTCGCACGTCCGAACCTCACCCCCACCCTCCGCGAGCTCGGCGACCGTCTCGACACCCGCCGCTGCGACATCATGCTCGAGCGCGGCGGCCTCACCGCCACCTACAACCTCGTCCACGACGAGACCTGCACCGACCCCGACATCACCGAACTCCGCGAAATCCACCGCGCCATCGACGAGGAAGTCGCCCGCGCCTACGGCTGGGACGACCTCCTCACCCAGCCCGGCGGCCTCGACCACGGTTTCCACGACACCCGCCAGGGCCCCCGCTACACCGTCGGCCCCGTCGTCCGCCAGGAGATCCTGGACCGGCTCCTCGAAGAGAACCAGCGCCGCTACGCCGCCGAGGTGGCCGCCGGCCTGCACGAGAAGAAGGGCGCCAAGAAGCAGGCGGCCGCACCGGCGAAGCGGAAGCCGAAGCCGCCCGCTGAGGAGCCTCCGAGTCTGTTCTGACGCGGCAGGGGAGCGGCGGTGTCACCGGAACCGGATGCGAACCGGTACCGCCGCTCCCACCTCACCCCGCACACCCCCGCAACACCGACGCCAACTGCCGTGCCACATCCGGCCGGCACCGCCCGAGGTCCACGAGCGGGGTCACGTACGGACTCGCCAAGGACACCGTGTCGAGCCCCAGCGAAGGCAACAGGATGTTGACGTCCAGCAGCGCCGCCCGCAGTTCGTCCCGCGCTGCCTTCGCGTCCCAAATGGCCTCAACCGACGCTTCACGCCTCGCCGCTTCCATGCTTTGCGCACCTCTCCTCGTCGTTGGTGACTTTCACCGATGAGCATGGATGCGTACGGCTACGATCACTAGGGGTAACGGGTTTCGGAGTCACGGAACGAAAACGGGGGTCTCCAGTGCCCGCACCGAAGCAGCTCGACCCGTCGGCCTCACTCCCCGCTCTGTACGGGGCGAAGCTGCGCAAACTCCGCGCCGCTGCGGGGCTCACGCAACGCCAGTTGGGCGCGAAGGTCCCCATCGCCCACAGCCGGATCGCCCAGTTCGAACTGGGGAAGGAGATCCCGCCGGAGGACGTGGACGCGAAGCTGGACAAGTTCCTGGGCGCCGACGGTGATCTGACCGACCTGTGGGGCCACATCCAGCGGACGCCGTTCCCGGACTGGGCCGGCAGGTTCATGGAGTACGAGAGCAAGGCCGTCGCGATGCACAAGTACGTGGCGGCGAGCGTGCCTGGCCTGCTTCAGACGCCTGAGTACGCGCGCGAAGTGCTGCGGCAGGGTCAGCCTTGGTGCACTCCAGAGGAGATCGAGACGAAGGTCGTCGCGCGCATGAAGCGGCAGTCGTTGCTCCGGAGGCGGCGGCCACCGCTGCTGTGGGTCGTCATGGACGAGGCGGTGATCCGGCACTCGGTCGGTGGGTCAGCGGTCATGCGTGAGCAACTGAACTTGGTCGCAGAAGCTGCGAAGGCTCCGTTCATCGAGATTCAGGTGCTGCCGTTCTCGGTGGGAGCGCACCCGGCGATGGGCGGCTCGCTCACCGTGCTTTCCTTCGAGAACCGGGCTGATGTGGCCTATCTGGAGGCCGGGCACTCCGGCGAACTGGTCGAGGACAAGGCCATGGTCGCTCGACACTCCTATCGATACGATCTTGTGCATGCCCAAGCGCTCTCGCCCGAAGCGTCAACGGCCCTGATCCAGCAGGCGATGGAGGAGCTCGGACCATGATTGACACCCGAATCGACCTGGCGGCCGGATCGTGGCGCAAGAGCTCGTTCAGTGACGGGGGCGGCGGCGACTGCGTCGAAATCGCTGACGGCATCCCCCACACCGTCCCCGTCCGCGACAGCAAGAACCCCGCCGGCCCCGCCCTCCTCATCCCCGCCCCCGCCTGGTCCGCCTTTGTCGACCACATCAAGCGCGTCTGACGTCCGACCGACCGACCGCCCACCCGCCCACTCACCGGGGCGCGCATCCACGCGCCCCGGCCACGCACGCCACCCAAAGAAAAGCCCTGGGGAAAGAACCTCCCCAACCGAAACCCGGCCCGCAAGCTCCGCGCTCACACGTTCGGGTGATGAGCCGTCCGAAACCCGGACGCCTGCGGTACGGTCGGCCCCGACAACCCCATAAACGCATTCGGCCCCCGGCAGGACGGCAATCCTGACGAGGGCCTGACCGATCAGGAAGAGAAGACCTTCCCGATGGCTGACCCGCAGTCTAACGCGGCCCTGTCCGCGTACCCCCCGATCCCCGCCGACGCACCACCCGCCGGGGTGATCCACATCCGGCACCGCCACACCGAGCGCTTCACGGTCGTCGGCAACCACCTCGCCCAGCACACCGAGCTCTCCGCCGCGGCGATCGGCATCGCCGTGTACATCCAGTCGCTGCCGGACGGCGTCTCCGTGACCGCGAAGGCCCTCACCCTCCGCTTCCGCGAGGGTGAGACGACCGTCCGCCGGGCCCTCAACGAGCTGGAGCGGGCCGGGTACATCGCCCGCCCCCGCATCCCGCTAGGCGGCGGCAAGTTCGCGACCCGCACCTTCTCGTACGACAAGCCCGGCTGCGTCCCGGCCACGGCACCGGCCCCCGTACCCCCACCCCCACCCGTACCGAAGCCACAGGCGCAGAAGCCCCGGCCCGAGACTCAGCCGCAAGCCGAGGAACACCCCATCGGCCCCGCCGCCGACATCCTCGCCCGCCTCCGCCTCTCCGACCCGCGCCTGGTCCTCTCCCTCGCCGACGTCCAGCGCCTCGCCCCCGCCGTCGAGACCTGGCTCGCCCGCTCAGCGACGCCCGCCCAGATCACCCGCACCCTCACCGCGGGCCTGCCGCCCGAGCCCGTCCCCATCCACCACCCGGCCCGGTTCGTGGAGTACCGGCTCACGCACCTCCTGCCACCCCCGCTCCCAGCGAAGGCGCAAGCACCCGCCCCCGCGCCCCTCGTCACCTGCGACGGCTGCGAGCGCGCGTTCCGCAGTCACGCACCGGACGCGCGCTGCGCCGACTGCAGAGCCGACGCCGACGCCCAGGCGGACGCCGCCTGACTCAGGCCCCGCTCACCACGGACAGGTGGTGTCGGAGCTCCTCCGCCACCCGCTCCACCCCACCGTCGGCAGGCAGCCGCCAGTCCGTCTCGATGCCGCGTTCCACGGCCGGCTCGCTGCTGAAGCGGATGAGATCAGGGGCGGGCAGGTAGCGGTCCCGCAGCCAGACCAGGAATGAGGCCGCCGCGCCCGCCGTGACGTCGGCCAGCATCACGCAGTCACGTCCGTGGACCGTGGCCGTGCCTTCGTACTCGGTGCCGTCCTCCATGGCGGCCCAGAAGGAGAGGTACGGCTCGCCCTGATGCGTACGGTCCTGGCGGACCCGGTAGCGGACCTCGGGGAACGCCTCCCTCAGGGCCTCTCCGAGACCGGCCAGGTCCAGCCCCCAGGCGTGGGGCTGCCGCTCCGGTGCGTAGAACAGGAAGGTGGTCGGGTCGTCTTCATCGTGCGTCATGCTGATGCTTTCCTCCTCGGCGCGCGGGGTCACTTCACGTACCGGGCGGAGCCGGAAACACCCTGGAGCGCCATCAGCGTCTGCCAGTACGCCGCGGCCTCTTTGTCGTTGGTGACGATCTCCAGGCCCCGGATCTCCTTGTGTTCGATCATCGCCTGCCGGTATTTCTCGAGTTCGGCCTCGTCCCGACCGATCAGGATGTCCTTCTTGTTCCACTTCTTGGTGCCGTCCGGCTTGAACTCGTCCTCGATCTCGAACGTGGACGGCCGGCGCCACGTGGTTTTCCTGCAGTCGTCATCCGCGTCCGCGACGTACTTGGCGTCCACCATCATCCCGTCCGCCGGACGCATGCCGTCGGCACCTATCGCGGGCTTCTCGAAGTCCTTGGGCAACGGGATGACCCGCTCCGGGTAGCCGGCGATCCGCAGCTGGTAGATGTTCTCGGGATGGCTCGCGGGCTTGAGGTTGCCGAAATTGGACGGCTGCAGCGTATTCACCCACGTCACGAACTCCCTGCGCTCTGCCGGCGTCAGGAGGCGCGGAGGAGGAACCGCGGCCGGAGGGATGGGGTCGCGGTAGGCGATGCCGGGATCGGGGTCCGTATAGGCCGTCGGCAGGACCCCCGGCATCCCGCCGGTGTACGAGGCGAGGACGAGCGGTACGGGCGCCGGCACCGGCACCGGAACCGGGATCAGCGGAGGAAGGAACGGGAAGCCAGGGGCGCTCGGCCCGCCGCCGCCCTCAGGGAGCCTCACCCGCTTCTCGGCCGAGTCCAGGGCGTGGCCCACCTCTCCGAGGCGGCGGATCCAGGCATCGCCCAGGACCGCGTCCAGGAGGCCGCCGTCGTAGCCGTTGCCGCCGAACAGCGGACTGTCCCAGGGCATGTCCACGGCGAACAGGTCCAGCTTGTGCTGCTGAATGGCTTGCTGGGCGGCCTCGACGTGCTCGGCGTACCGGTCACAGGCCTTCGCGATCTCGTTGCAGGCCGCCACGAGGTTGGCGACGAGGGGTTCGTCCTCCTGGACCTGGCTGGGCGGGCAGGTCATGCCCACCGAGGTCCTGAAGTACGTACGGAACGCGTCGGCCGCCTCCCCGGAGTGCGCCTTGTCCGCCGTCATGGCGGACGCCTGGGCGTCTTCCAGGAAACGCAGCATCAGCTTGCCGCCACGCCGCCAGCAGTTCGCCACCTCGCGCAGCTTCTCGGGCGCCCCGCGGAAGCGATCGGTGCCACCCGGCGCGTACTGCTCGTACCAGGCGGTCTCCCCGATCACCTCGGGGAGTTCCCTGCCCAGGCCGAGGTAGTTCTCGGGGCAGCCCGCCCCCGGGTCGCCCATGCCGGCGGTCAGGTCCGCCTGCTTGCCGAGGAGCGCGGCGATCGCATTGTCCTGGGCCATGAACTCGCGCGCGTTCCGCATGAGTCCCCGGCTGGTCTCCCCTAGCACGTACGCGCTGAAGCCGATCTTGTCCAGCGTGGCGGCCGCGGCCGACCGGTACACCTTCGCGAACGCTCGCCCCGCCTCGTCGTCCCCGGCCATCCCACGCTGCCGGTCCAGCTCGTGGTAGAGGGCGATGGCGGTGTCTCGAGCCCCCCGCATCGTTTCGGTCAGGCCCATCGCGCCTTGGATCATTCCTTGCGCGATGAACTTGAGGTGTGGTGCCAGTCCGCTCATTGCGTCGCCCCTCCCGTACCCCGCATCGCGGGTGCGAACAATGGATCGTACGACGACTGTTCTACCTCGCGACGCCGACAAGCGGGGCCGATCGCGGGGCGCTGGGGTAACTTGGCCGATGTGACTGCCCTGGCCATCGAAGAGGTCCGCCTCACCGCGTTCAAGAGCTTCCGCGACGAGCGGTTTCCCTTGGCGCCGCTCACCGTGCTCATCGGGCGCAACAGCAGTGGCAAGTCCAATGCCCTGGACGGCCTGGAGGTCCTGTCGAGGCTGGCGCGGGGCGAGGACATCATCGAGGCCCTGGAGAGCCGGCGCAGTTCCTCCGGGCCGGTGCGTGGCGGCCTGACGGGATGTGTGCCGCACGGTTCCGACCGCTTCTCGCTCGGCTGCACCGTACGGACGGAGGACGGGCCCATCGACCTGGACGTGACGATCCAGGTGGAACCCGAGGTGCAGATCATCGAGGAACGGCTGACCGGACCCACGGCGAACGGGCAGCGGAAGATCCTCGTCAGCGGCGAGCCGAGCCCGCACTACGGTGACATCCAGGCGTCCTGGCACAACGGCAAGCCCGGAAAGAACCCCAGCGGTCCGTTCCGGAGCTCCCGTCTGCTCACCTCGCAGCTCCCGGGGCGCGTGTCGGGCAAGACCGAAGGGGAGTGGGAGAGCGTCTGGTGCGCCGAGGCGATGCTGACCGCGCTCGTCGGCGTCTTCCACCTCGATCCCGTACCGCATCTGATGCGGCAGTACGTCCAGTCCCGCGACAGCAGTCTCCGCCGCACCGCCGAGAACCTCTCGGCCGCGGTCGGAGGCATTCAGCGCACCCAGCCCGAACTGTTCGAGTCGCTGGTGCACCGGCTGCGGGACCTCGCCGACCACGACATCGAACGGCTCGCGGTGACCCGCTCCGAGCTCGGGGACGTCATGCTGGCCCTCGACGAAGGGCCGCTCGGGCTGACGCCGGCCCGTGAGATGAGCGACGGCATGCTCCGCTTCCTCGCGGTGACCACCGCCCTGCTCACCGGTGGCGGCGGGCTCGACCTCGGCTCCTCGTCGTCGACCAGCTTCAAGGAAGGGCCGTTCCTCATGCTGGTCGTGGAGGAGCTGGAGAACGGACTGCACCCGACGCAGGCATCCCAGGTGCTTCAGCTCGTACGCGACGCCAGCGCCGAGAACGGCACGCAGGTGCTCATCACCACCCACAGCCCAGCCCTCCTCACCGCCCTGGACAACACCGATCACGAGGGGGTCGTGGTCTGCTCGCGCGATCCCGGGACGGGCACGAGCCGGCTCACCCGGCTCACGGAACTGGACGGGTATCCGACGGCCATGGCTGCCGGGTCCCTGGGCGAGGCCGTCACGCAGGGGAAGATCGATACCCGGGACCGGGGCGAGCGTGACTACACCGAGTTCGACCGTCTTCTCGGGATCGGGTGACGCGTGGCCCGTCGAGTGGAATTCGTGGACACGTCCGTCCTGTGCAACCTCCTGGGCGTGCCCGGCAAGAGCCAGGACCGCGAGAAGGTGCTGGCCGAGCTGAAGCAGAAGCGGCAGGCCCGTGACTGCGACCTCCTGCTGCCCGTCACCGCTGTCATCGAGACGGGCAATCACATCGCCCAGTTGGCGGACGGCTATCACCGGCGTGTCTACGCGGAGAAGTTCGCGGACACGCTGCGCATGGTGGTCGACGGCAAGGCGCCCTGGGCCCTCAACGAGGTCGAATGGAACGCCGCCCACCTCAACGCCCTCGTGGAGGGAGGGAGCACGGGAGCGAGCCTGGTCGACCACGCGGCCAACAAGGTGGGGTGCGGGGACCTGAACATCCTTATCGAGCGCGACCGTTATCTCGCCCGTACGTCCGGGATCGAGGCCACGGTGTGGACCCTCGACCACGGGCTGGCCGCCCACACCTGACGAACAGGGGTTCCGGCCCTGGTCGGAGGTGCCCGCGGCAGGGGATCATGAGGTGTTGTCAGTGGGGGCATCTAGGGTCGTCGACGGCAGGTCATCCCTTCGTACGACCATCGTCCGCGGCTCGGCGCCGACCTGCTCGTCAGGTCGCTCGCGTCATGGGCCCGCGCCGGCCCCGCACGAAGGACGAAAGAGGGTAGACCGCGGATGCCGTCCACGAAGCACGCCGGCCCGACGCCGGGGACGCTGGAGCAGGATCTGCTCCAGCGGGTCCACGAGGTGTCGCAGTCCTTCACACCCGCCTCGTCCTACGCGATCAGGGACAACCTGGGCGCGCTCATCAGCCGTGACCTCCTCGGGCCGTGGGACGGGGACGACGAGGAGTTCGACCACCGCGCGGCCGGCCCACGGGACCGCTATCTGGTGGGCCTGATCGGCCCCAAGCGGGCGTTGTCCTCCTCGGCCACGGGCGCCGACGTGCAGACACTCGACGACTCCGACGGCGAGGGGGACGGCACGGACCAGGGCCTCCCCGAGCGTCTGACCACCCAGAACGCCGGCCGTATGTGGGCCTCCTCGATGGGGCTGATGTTCGCCGTGCCGGCGGACGAAGGATTGGACGCCGTTGCGGTCAGGGCCCGTTGGGGCCGGTACCACCGCTCGCAGGTACTGAACGACGAGGGCGTCCCCCGCTCCACCTGGACCCGGGAACAGGTGGAGAAGATCCGCGAGGTCCGGCTCGACGGGCCCGCCCGCCAGGTCCTGCCCCTCACGGCGGACGGGCCGGAGGCCCCCGGTGTGCGTCTGGTCGCCGAAGTGCGCCACCGTTCCGGGCCTGCCGGCCCCACGCGTGTCGTGGAGCTGTCCCTCGTCAACGCCCAGGAGGAGCCCTCCCAGGCGAAGGACACCGCCTGGCTGTTCCAGACCGAACTGCGGGTCACCGCTCCCGACGGATCCGCGGCCGTCTTCCTCCCCATCTCCGATCCGCTCGACGAGGCCACGGAAGCCGAGGGCGCGTGGGCCCTGGACGACCCGGAGGAGCAGCATCTCACCCTGCTCTACCGGAACGAGCTCAAGCACGCGGCCGGCCGTAACGTCGCCGTGAAGGTGGGGATCGAGAAGGGCGTTCGCCGAGCCCACGAGCTCACCACGACCTGGCTCCCGACCCATGACGTACCGGCCACGGTCGCTCCCTCGGGCGAGCAGGCACCGCACCTGGCCGGTCTCGAACTCTCCATGGACGAACTGGCGCAGCTGCCGCCCGCCGCACTGCGAGAGGCGCTCGCACCACTCGCGGACGGCTACAGCGCCTGGCTCGACGAGCGCGAGGCCCAGGCCGAGGCCCTGCCCGGACATCTGCGGGACAGCGCCCTGCGGGCGGTGGGACAGGCACGGGACGCGGTCGTCCGCATCACGCTCGGCGTGGACCTCCTCTCGCACGCCGACCGCCCCGACGTCCTGGAAGCCTTCCGCTTCGCCAACCGTGCCATGGCCCTGCAGCGGCGGCACACAGCCATCGCCGCACTGCGCGAGCGCGAGGGGATCGGCTTCGAGGCGGCCCGCGAGAAGATCTACGCGAAGGGAGCCGAAGGCGCTTCCTGGCGCCCCTTCCAGCTGGCGTTCGTCCTGCTCAACCTGCGGGCGCTCGCCAACCCCGCCGCACCGGACCGGCAAGCCGGCCCCGATGCCACGGTGGACCTGCTGTTCTTCCCGACCGGCGGCGGAAAGACCGAGGCATATCTGGGGCTCGCGGCCTTCACCTTCGCCATCCGCCGGCTCCAGGGCACCATCGGCACGGGCGAGGACGCCCGGAGCGGCGAGGCGGGCGTGGCCGTCCTCATGCGGTACACCCTGCGTCTGCTCACCGCGCAGCAGTTCCAGCGGGCGGCGGCCCTCGTCTGCGCGGCGGAGGTGCTGCGCCGTGAGGCGTACGACGGCGGAGACTACCGCTGGGGCGACACCCCCTTCCGTATCGGCCTGTGGGTGGGCGGCGCGGTCTCCCCCAACCGGTACGAGGAGGCGGCCCAGCAGATCGCCGAGGCCAAGGACGCCGGGGCCGGGCGGGGCGCCAAGGTCCTCCAGACCCTCGTCTGCCCCTGGTGCGGTACGGCGCTGAGCGCGCAGCGCGACCTCCACCCCCACGACGACCTCCGCCGGATCCTCCTCTACTGCCCCAACGGGGAGGGCAAGAACGCCTGCCCGTTCTCACAGCGCCGCTCGCCCCGCGAAGGACTGCCCATCCTCACCGTCGACGAGGAGATCTACCGCCTGGCGCCCAGCCTGCTGATCGCCACCGTCGACAAGCTCGCCCAGCTCCCCTGGCGCGGCCAGGCCGGCATGCTCTTCGGCCGGGTCACCGACCTCTGTCCCCGGCACGGATACCGGCACGCCGATCTCGACGGACGAACCAAGTGCGGGGAGAAGCACCTGGCCAAGGACAAACTGGAGGCGGTCAAGAGCCGGGCGGTGACCCGGCTGCGCCCTCCGGACCTGATCATCCAGGACGAACTCCACCTGATCTCGGGCGCCCTGGGCACGACCGTCGGGCTCTTCGAGGCCGCTGTCGACGAACTGTGCACGTGGCGAGCGCCGGGTGCCGACGGCTCACCCAGGCTCGTGGGCCCCAAGATCGTCGCGTCGACGGCCACGACGAAGCGGGCGGCGGAGCAGATCATGGGTGTCTTCGCCCGTAAGGCCGCGATCTTCCCGCCTCAGGTCATCGACGTCGGAGACACCTTCTTCTCCCAGCAGGTGGAGCTGTCGGAGGAGGCACCGGGCCGTCGCTACCTCGGCATCTGCGCCCATGGCGTGAGGATGAAGCAGGCGGAGATCAGGGTGGCCGAGATCCTTCTCCTGGCCGGACAGACCCTCTTCGACCGGCACGGCGCACCCGCCGACCCGTACATGACGCTCGTCGGCTACTTCAACGCCACCCGCGAGCTCGCGGGCATGCGACGTTTCCTGGACGACGACATCGCGACCCGCGTCCGCGTCCACGGCACCCGCAAGGGCCTGTCGAACCGGCTGCTCCGCCGCACGGACATGCTGTCCGTGCAGGAGCTCACCTCCCGCGTCTCCTCGGGTGAGATCACCGACGTCCTGGCCCGGCTCGACCTCGGGTTCGACGAGGAGATGGACACCACGATCCGCCGGCAGGCCGTCATCGAGGAGCTGAAGGCCGCGGGCCAGCACAAGCAGCGACTCGATGTCGCCAAACTCGGGCTGCGCAACGAGGCGTCGGGCGCCGTGGACGCGGTGCTCGCCACCTCCATGCTCCAGGTGGGCGTGGACGTCTCCCGATTCGGCCTGATGCTGGTGGTCGGTCAGCCCAAGAACACCGCCGAGTACATCCAGGCTTCCTCCCGGGTCGGCCGTGACCCCGGGCGGCCCGGTCTCGTCGTCACGCTCTACAACTGGACCCGGCCCCGGGACCTGGCCCACTTCGAGAACTTCGGCCACTACCACGCCACCTTCTACCGGCAGGTCGAAGCCCTGTCCGTCACGCCCTTCGCGCGCCGCTCCCTGGACCGTACGACGGCTGCGGCCTGGATCGCCGCCGTACGCAACGCGACCGTCTCCCACTCGCGCAATCAGGACGCCTACGACGTGGACCTCGACGGCCCGGCGGCGCAGAGCGTCACCGAGCGCTTCCTGTCCCGGGCAGAGGTCGTCGGCGGCCCGCGCGCCCGCGGCTACCTCGCCGAGCGGATCGAATTCCTCAAGGACGCCTGGGCCCGCAAGAAGGAAGGCAGTGCCCGCCTCGGCTACGAAGAGGCCAAATGGCAGGGTCAGCAGCTCAGCGGTCTGCTGAACCGGGCCACTGGGGCCGGCTGGGACGAGCTCACGGTCGCCCAGTCCATGCGCGAGACGGAGAACGAGATCAATCTGCTGCTGCCGGGCAACGGCCTGTTCGACGTGGTCGGCGGAGCTCCGGCGTGGCACCACACCGACGCCTCGGCCGGGGACGACGCCCCGAACGAGGAAGCGCCCGAAGGGGACGAGACGGGCGCCGTCCTGGGCGCCAGGGCCGGCGGGGCCGGACACGGAGAGAAGGCGCAGGCATGACCGAGAAGCCCCAGTACCGCCGGCGAGTCGGCACCGTGCGGCCCAGCCACCTGATGTTCACCGCCGGAGTCGGCGCGCTCGTCGATCTGCCCAACTTCGCGGTGCTCGTACGCGGGATCGACGACTGGAACTACGACGCCGTCGACTGGACCGATCTGAAGGAGCCCCGCCTGCTCCGGGCGGTCAACGGCCTCCTGGGCACCCAGCATGGAGCGCAGGTCACCCAGTTGAGGCCAGCTCCCTGGATGGACGGCACCGACTCCGATCCGAACGGCCCGGCTGCCAGGGTCGGCGTGCCGGTGCTGCCCTTCCCACAGTGGCTGCGCTGCACCGCGTGCAACGCGCTGGGCGGGCTCGACTCGAAGATCTTCAAGTTCGAGAACACGAGGCCGCGCCAGCCCGATCAGGCCCGCTTCTTCCACGACAACTGCACGGCCAAGCGCAAGGGGAAGCGTCCGCTGGCCGTTGCCGCACGTTTCATCCTGACCTGCTCCGACGGCCACCTGGACGACTTCCCGTACGCGTGGTTCGTCCACCGGGGAGCCGAGTGCGACAAGGCAAGCCACCCCCGCCTCGAAATGCTCGACCACGGTGGCAACCAGGCAGCCAACGTCAAGGTCCGCTGCGTGAACTGCGACATGGAGCGGAACATCCGCGATGCGATGGGACAGCGCGGGGAGTCCACCCTGCCGCGCTGTCGCGGGCGACACCCGCATCTGGCGACCTTCGCCCCCGGCGGATGCCGCCGCGCGCCCAAGCCGCTGGTCATCGGCGCTTCCAACCAGTGGTTCGCCCAGACCCTCAGCGTGCTGGCCGTCCCGCCCACCAGCGGAAGCGCGCTCCAGGGGAAGATCGAACAGCTATGGGCGGAGCTGCAGGCCGCTACGTCTCCCGAGATCCTGAACGCCTTCTGGGGCCTCCAGCAGTTCCGCCCCCTGCACCAGTGGAGCCAGGCCGAGGTCTGGGAGGCGATCGAGGCACACCGAGGCGGCGTACAGGACGCGCCGGCCACGCAGCCCCTCTCGTATCCCGACCTGCTCACCCCGGAGTGGGAGATCTTCACCAGCCCGACGCTCCCCGACCCGACGGAGGACTTCGCCCTCCGGGACGTCGCGGTCCCACCCGCCCTGAGCGGGGTCTTCTCCCATATCGTCCAGGCCGAGCGGCTCAGGGAGGTCCGCGCTCTGATCGGCTTCACCCGGCTCGACGCGCCCGATCCAGAGGATCCCCACCTGGTCGAGCTGGCTCCGTTGTCCCGCAGCGCCGTTCCCACCTGGGTGCCGGCGAGCGAAGTCCGCGGCGAGGGCATCTTCCTCCGCGTCTCGGACCCCCTGGTCGAGGACTGGGAACAGCGCGTCGCCGGATCCGCTGCGATTGCCGCGCATCGGGACGCCTACGTCGAATTCCGTCGAAACCGGTACTCGGGCCGGGTGCAGGAGGCCGACGACCCGCTGCGCGGCTGGCCCGGAGCCCGATACATCGCCTTGCACACCCTCTCGCACCTGCTGATCCGCGCGATTTCACTGGAGTGCGGCTATTCCTCGGCGAGTCTGTCCGAACGGATCTACGCAGGGCGCGACGACGACCGGCGTACCGGCATCCTCATCTACACCGCCGTCCCGGACGCAGAGGGGACACTGGGCGGCCTGGTGTCGCTCGCCGAACCGGAGAGGCTCGCGCAGATCGTCCAACGCGCGCTCAGGGACGCAGAGCGTTGCTCCTCCGATCCCCTGTGCGCGGACCGGCTGCCACGGCCCCCGCACGAGGACTTCCTGCACGGTGCGGCCTGCCATGTCTGCCTCTTTGTCTCCGAGACGACGTGCGAAAGGGGCAACCGCTTCCTGGACAGACGGTTCGTCGTCCCCGTCGGCGACCCGGACCTCGTTCTCCTTCAGGGCCTCAAGTGACCTCGCCGGTTCTGGAGAAGGCCGCCGCACAGGCATTGCGGTCGATAGGGCCCGACGCACTGCGGGCACTGGCGGACGGGCTGTCCCTCGGCCGCTCCCGCGCCGAACTGCTGACAACCCGGACGTCCCCGGGCTTCGCGGGTTTCGTCGCTCCGGTCCTCGACGCCGTCGCCGCCCACTCCGTCTCCGCGTCCGCGGCCGCCGCCTATCTTCAGGGCCTCGCCTCCGGATACGGGATCAGGGCCGGCGAACAGGATGTCGCCCTCGTGTGGAGCGGGCCATCCTCCCATCGCGTACCCGTCCGATCGACCTCACGCATCCTGCTGCGGCTCGTCACGGAGTCCCGGTCCGAGCTGATCATGATGACCTACTCCGCCAGGCGTTATGCCCCGTTGGCCGCAGCCCTGCAGGAGGCTGCTGCCCGCGGCGTCGTGATCGACGTCGTCGTCGAGACGCTACAAGGCGCGGGGAGCGCCCTTGCCGAGGTCGAACCCGCGTCGGCGTTCTCCGGCGTGCCCGGACTCCGGATCTGGCATTGGCCCCTCGCCAACAGGACGGAGCGGGGGGCCAAGACACACGCCAAATTGGCGGTGGCCGACCGACGTGTGCTGCTGACGACCAGCGCCAATTTCACGCAGTCGGGAGTGGATCGCAATATCGAGGCCGGAGTGCTCGTGACGGGTGGCTCGGCGCCCACCCGGGCCGCCGAGCACATCCAGGAGCTCCAGCGCCAGGGGATCCTCCAGCGCTACCGGTGAACCGTCACAGGCACGCCCTCGCAGCCGTTGCCGAGACGAGTCAGGCGTCGAAGTGCACGACCCCGTGCTCGTCCATCGTCGGGTGCATCTTCATGGGCTCGTACTCGTCGATGTCCGAAGGCCGGGGCGGCTCGGGGCCGTCCGGGCCGAAGCGGACCATGCGCTCGATGCGGCAGATCCGGAACCGGCGTCCGTCGACCTCCAGCTCGTCGGCCCGCCCGGCCGCGCGGAACCTCTCGGCGGCCCGCGCGTACCGCTCCCGCTTCACCTCGTCGAACTTGTACATCAGCGGCCAGAGTTCGATCAGTGACTGGTAGAGGAACAGCCGGGCGTCGTGGGGGGACGGAAGGAGCGAACCCTGCGGCCGCCACGTCGCACCGCGCTGTTCGACGATCCCGAACGTGGTGGGGAGCAGGGCGACGTCCGGATGCCGCGTGACCGCCCGCCGCGAGTCCTCGCGTACGTCGGCGGGATAGCGGTTTCCCGCGTAGTCGAAGGACCGCAGGCTTAGCCGTAGGGCCTCCGACACCACGCTCGTCTCCCGCAGCGGATCCAGCACGAATCCGACATCGGGCGGGTCGGAGGCACGACGTTTTTCCCAGGACCGGTCGAACGGTTCCACATCGGTCGGGCGCGGCGGTTCGAGCCCGTCAGGGCCGGACCGCGCCAGCTCGTCGCCCCGCACCACGCGGTAGCGCTCGTCGAGCACCTCCACCTCGTCGACGGGCTCCCGCTCGAGGAGGGAAACGGCCGCGAGCAACTCCCGTCGCACAGCGGGATCGTCGGTGTCGTCCTTGGCCCTGAACCACAGCAGAGAGTTCAGGCTGTCCCTCGCCCCCTGGGGCATCCCGTCCTGTAGCGGAACCACCATCCGCCACGCCCCCTCCCGGCCTCCACCCGCGTCCCGCTGCTGCACGCACACCCCGAAGAGCGCCCCCCGGACGGCCAGCGACGGGTACCGCAACCAAGCCTCGGCCGCATCGGTCTCACTCACCCATGCGACCGGGTCACCCCCGAGCTCCAGCTCTCGCCGCATCGCGTCGAGTCGTTGCCTCCAGTCATCGTCCATGTGCACATTGTGAGGAGCTCGGGGCGTCGCTGTCTTCCCTGTCAGCCCAACTCCTCACTTTGTGGGATTCGGCCGCAGGGAGCACCGTGAGGAGGAGTGGTGGCTGAGCCGCCGCCACCTAGGACGCCTGGGCCGCTTCCGGGTACCGAAGTGCAAAGGGTGTGCGGCGCCTGATGGCGGTGCATGCCGCCAGACGCCGGGCCCGTGCACCTGACCGTCGATCTCCTCGAGGACGATAGCGACGCGGTCAGGCGGCGGGAACGTCGCGGGCAAGCGGCCTGCGTTCGTTGACGGGGCGGCGTTTCGATCAGCAGCCAGCTAGCCCGTTGCACATCCGGGCGACGGGACGGCCACGCCTATCCGCCTGGAGGCTGACGCCTATGTCGCTCGTTTTGTCGGCCGGGGCCGGCGAGGCTCGCTATCAGGCTCCTGCTCGCCGACCGGGAGGGCAGCAGTGAACCCGTCGGCTCGGTGGACAAGTCCATGGTGGAGCGAAACTGCCGAATCGTCGGCGAGGCCGGTCCGCCGTGCCCTAGAGTGCGAGCGCGGCCGAGACCTAAGCGTGAGCTGGAGGCCGAGCGTCGTACGAACCTCGGGGCGCGGGTCTTCGGAAGTGGGGGAGAAAGAGCCGATGGACGAGGAGCAGAAGAAAGACGCCGAGCCGCCCCCCTTGCTCTCCCGGTTTGTGGACGCCGCGGAGTGGGTCAGGGCGAATAGTGACCTTGTCTGGGAAAGACAAGCCGATGGAAGGTTCCGCGCGGGGCTGGTTCTCAAGTTCTCCGCGTCCCATTCGGTCATGCTGAAGATCGAGAAGAATCCTGGCAGCCGTCTCGACTGGCAGTTCGGTCCCGCCAAACCCCTCCCGAAGCTGCGCAAGAAGCCTCTACGCTGATACGCAAGCCCGCCTCCGTCCCGGGTTGGGTGGCCTACCGCGCACCATCGTCGACGCCCGATGTGCTGTAACTCACCTCGGACGGTAGCCAGGTCGTCCCTCCTGTCGGCAGTCGGTGCCGATTCCATGCGGGGACGGCCCGCACGGCGGACGCGGCGGTGCACGCAGCCGCCGGTGCGACACCGATCATGTCGCCGGTGACGTGCGCGTGCTGACGGTTCGGCGCCGGCATGCCGGTACGTACGCCGACGGCACCCCTCCCGTCCACGCCTCGTCTGCGGGCCTCGACATACGGCTGCGCATACGACAAGACCCCGTCCTCAGCGTTTCCGCTGATCACGGGGTCTTTTGGCACTTCCTGCGAAGTGCCCCCGGCAGGATTCGAACCTGCGCACACGGCTCCGGAGGCCGTTGCTCTATCCCCTGAGCTACGGGGGCGTTGCCGCGTTCGGCGGCGACGGGTAGAACACTACCAGCTCCCGGAGGGTGCCTGTGAACAGGTATTTCCGTCGCGTGACGGGAGGGGCGTTCCCTCGCACGGGTCAGAAGTGGGCAAAAGCCGGACGCGGTCCCTCCTCGCGACCTACTCTCGACGTGTGTCAGGGGTGTCCGGGCGGGTGTTGGTTGTGGATGACAACCGGGTGATCCGCCAGTTGATCAGGGTCAATCTCGAGCTCGAGGGGTTCGAGGTGGTGACCGCGGCCGATGGTGCCGAGTGTCTGGATGTCGTACATGAGGTGCGTCCTGATGTCGTCACCCTCGATGTCGTCATGCCCCGGCTGGACGGGCTGAAGACCGCCGCCCGGTTGCGGGAGGACCCGCGGACGAGTCATCTGCCCGTGGCGATCATCAGCGCCTGCACCGAGTACGCGGCGGACGGCGGGGGAGCGCACGGGATCGACGCGTTCCTTGCCAAGCCCTTCGAGCCGACCGAGCTCGTGCGGGTCGTGCGGCAGCTCATGCACCGGGAGCGGCGGGGGGATCACGGGGATCACGGCGGCGGGGGTGACGCCGGGCAGGAGGCCGGTGAGGAGCCGCCCGCAGTGCCGCCGCCCGCAGTGCCGTCGCCCGGAGTGCCTCCCGCAGTGTCGCCTCCCGCAGTGCCCGTCGCGGAGGAGGCGGCAGGGAGCCGCCCGGAGCGCCAAGGGTAGAGGTCCGTGCACCGGCCACTAGGGGGAATCCCGTAGCGGGACGGCTTCCCGCCCCTCCCTCCCTCTCTCCCACCCCCACCGCCCACATGCCGAAACCGGTTCGCGTTCCGACCCCCCTCCTCGCCTAGGCTGGTCCCGTGACCCCCGCGGACCTCTCCCTCACCGTGCTGCAGGCCGTGCGCCGTGCGGTCGACGAGGGTGCGTTGCGGGTGGACGTGCCCGCGCGGGTGAAGGTCGAGCGGCCGCGGGCCGGTGGGGTCGGTGACTACGCCAGCAGCGTCGCCCTCGGGCTCGCGCGGCCCGCCGGGATCGATGCGCGTGATGTCGCCGCCGTCCTCAAGGAGCGGCTCGACGACCGGCCCGGGATCGCCCGGGTCGACATCACCGGACCCGGCTTCCTCAACTTCACCCTGGAACGCGACGCCGACGGCGAGCTCATCCGCCGGATCCGCGCCGCGGGACCGTCCTACGGGCACTCCGACGCCCTCGCCGGCACCCGCGTCCGGTTCCGTACCGCCACCGAACCCCGCGCCGCCCTCCTCACCGACACCGTCGTCCGGCTGCTGCACGCACAAGGCGCCGACGCCGGGACGGCAGAGGACGGGGAGCCGATTCACGTCCTGCCCGGCGCCTACGAGCCCCTCGCCCTCGGCACCGACGCCGCCCGCTGGGCCCTCCTCCGGCCCGCCGCCCACGACCAGGCCCTGCCCGGCGCGCCCCTCCTCGTCCAGCACGAGCGCAACCCCCTCTTCCGCGTGCGCTACGCCCACGCCCGGGCCACGACCCTGAGCCGTAACGCCGGCCAGTTGGGCTTCGGCCCCGCGTACGACCACCCCGACCACCCCGTCGACGAATCCCGGCTGCTCACCCTCCTCGGGGATCACCCCGCCGTCCTCCTCTCCGCCGCCCGCCACCGCGCCCCCGACCGGGTCGCACGGCATCTCGAGGCCGTCGCCGACGCGCTCCTCGCGTTCCAGCACACCGTTCTGCCCCTCGGCGACGAGAAACCCTCGGCCGCCCACCGTTCCCGGCTCGCGCTCGCCGAAGCCGCCGGGACGGTGCTCGCCGGTGGCCTCTCCCTGCTCGGCATCAGCGCACCCGACCAGATCTGAAAGACGCAGACCATGAGCCGTTCCGCACACCCCGCCGGGCCCCGCCACGCCGACGTCCTGCCCGAGGGGCACTACACCGCGCCGCCGGCCGACCTCAACCGCCTCGACCCCAAGGTGTGGTCGCGGACCGTACGGCGCAACGAACAGGGGCAGGTCACCGTCGGCGGCCTGAGCGTCACCGAGCTCGCCGAGGAGTTCGGGACGCCCGCCTATTTCCTCGACGAGGACGACTTCCGCACCCGCTGCCGCGCCTGGGCCGACGCCTTCGGCCAGGACGCGGACGTGTTCTACGCCGGCAAGGCGTTCCTCTCCCGCGCCGTCGTGCGCTGGCTCACGGAGGAGGGGCTCAACCTCGACGTCTGCTCCGGGGGCGAGCTCACCACCGCCCTGTCCGCCGGCATGCCGGCCGAGCGGATCGCCTTCCACGGGAACAACAAGTCCACGGAGGAGATCCACAAGGCCGTGAGCGCCGGAGTCGGGCGGATCGTGCTCGACTCCTTCCAGGAGATCGTCCGCGTCGCCCACATCGCCCAGTCCCTCGGCAAGCGGCAGCGCGTACAGATCCGCGTCACCGTCGGCGTCGAGGCGCACACGCACGAGTTCATCGCCACCGCGCACGAGGACCAGAAGTTCGGCATCGCCCTGGCCGGCGGGCAGGCCGCGGAGGCCGTCCGCCGGGCGCTCTCCCTCGACGGGCTCGAGCTCATCGGGATCCACTCCCACATCGGTTCGCAGATCTTCGACATGGCCGGCTTCGAGGTGTCCGCGCGGCGCGTCGTCCAACTGCTCGCCGAGGTCCGCGACGAGCACGGCGTCGAGCTGCCCGAGATCGACCTCGGCGGCGGTCTCGGCATCGCGTACACCTCCGAGGACGATCCGCGCGAGCCGCACCACATCGCCAAGGCGCTGACCGAGATCGTGACGCGGGAGTGCGAGGCCGCCGGGCTGCGCACGCCGCGCATCTCCGTCGAGCCCGGGCGCGCCATCGTCGGCCCGACCGCCTTCACGCTCTACGAGGTGGGCACGGTCAAGCCGCTGGAGGGGCTGCGGACGTACGTCTCGGTCGACGGCGGAATGTCGGACAATATCCGTACCGCCCTGTACGACGCCGAGTACAGCGTCGCCCTGGTCTCCCGGACCAGCGACGCCGAACCGATGCTCTCGCGGGTGGTCGGCAAGCACTGCGAGAGCGGTGACATCGTCGTACGGGACGCCTTCCTGCCCGCCGACGTGGCGCCGGGCGACCTGATCGCGGTGCCGGCCACCGGGGCGTACTGCCGCTCCATGGCCAGCAACTACAACCACGCGCTGCGGCCGCCGGTCGTCGCCGTCCGGGACGGCGAGGCGCGGGTCATCGTGCGACGCGAGACGGAGGAGGATCTCCTGCGTCTGGACGTCGGATGACGAAATAGTCCGGCGGGGGGAGAGCCCCCCGCCGGAATAGTCGAGTAATGGAATTCATGTCTCATCATCCGGACTGAGGCCGGAAACGGCCGTCCGGTGAGTGAGACTGGTTCCACCGTAAGGAAACGACCGTAGAGATACGGATCAGAAGGTCATGAGAAACGAGGTCGGATGATGCGTACGCGTCCGCTGAAGGTGGCGCTGCTGGGCTGTGGAGTGGTCGGCTCAGAGGTGGCGCGCATCATGACGACGCACGCCGACGACCTCGCCGCGCGCATCGGCGCCCCGGTCGAGCTCGCCGGCGTGGCCGTCCGCCGGCCCGACAAGGTCCGCGGGGGAGTCCCCGCCGAGCTGATCACCACCGACGCCACCGCCCTCGTCAAACGCGGGGACATCGACGTCGTCGTCGAGGTCATCGGCGGCATCGAGCCGGCCCGCACCCTCATCACCACCGCCTTCGAGCACGGCGCCTCCGTCGTCTCCGCCAACAAGGCGCTGCTCGCCCAGGACGGCGCGACCCTCTACGCCGCCGCCGAGCAGCACGGCCAGGACCTCTACTACGAGGCCGCGGTCGCGGGCGCCATCCCGCTCATCCGGCCGCTGCGCGAGTCCCTCGCCGGCGACAAGATCAACCGGGTGATGGGCATCGTCAACGGCACGACGAACTTCATCCTCGACAAGATGGACACCTCCGGGGCGGGCTACAGCGAGGCCCTGGACGAGGCCACCGCCCTCGGATACGCGGAGGCCGACCCGACCGCCGACGTCGAGGGCTTCGACGCCGCCGCCAAGGCCGCCATCCTGGCCGGGATCGCCTTCCACACGCGCGTGCGTCTCGACGACGTCTACCGCGAGGGCATGACCGAGGTCACCGCGGCCGACTTCGCCTCCGCCAAGCAGATGGGCTGCACCATCAAGCTGCTCGCGATCTGCGAGCGGGCCGCCGACGGCGAGTCCGTCACCGCGCGCGTGCACCCCGCGATGATCCCGCTCAGCCACCCGCTCGCCTCCGTCCGCGCGGCGTACAACGCCGTCTTCGTCGAGGCCGAGGCGGCCGGGCGGCTCATGTTCTACGGACCGGGCGCCGGCGGCTCGCCGACCGCGTCCGCCGTACTCGGCGACCTCGTCGCCGTCTGCCGCAACCGTCTCAACGAGGCGACGGGCCCCGGCGAGTCCGCGTACACCCGACTGCCCGTGAGCCCCATGGGCGAGGTCGTCACGCGGTACCACATCAGCCTCGACGTGGCCGACAAGCCGGGCGTCCTCGCCCAGGTCGCGACGGTCTTCGCCGAGCACGGCGTGTCGATCGACACCGTCCGTCAGACGGGCAAGGACGGCGAGGCATCCCTCGTCGTCGTCACCCACCGCGCGCCCGACGCCGCCCTCTCCGGGACCGTCGAAGCGCTGCGCAAGCTCGACACCGTGCGCGGTGTCGCCAGCATCATGCGTGTTGAAGGGGAGTAAGGACCCATGACCTACCAGGGCACCCACCAGTGGCGCGGCATCATCGAGGAGTACCGGGACCGCCTTCCGGTCACCGATACGACGCCGGTCGTCACGCTCCGCGAGGGCGGCACGCCGCTCGTCCCCGCCCAGGTCCTCTCCGAGCGCACGGGCTGCGAGGTGCACCTCAAGGTCGAGGGCGCCAACCCCACCGGCTCCTTCAAGGACCGGGGCATGACCATGGCCATCTCCAAGGCCAAGGAGGAGGGCGCGCAGGCCGTCATCTGCGCCTCCACCGGCAACACCTCCGCCTCCGCCGCCGCCTACGCGGTGCGCGCCGGGATGGTCTCCGCCGTCCTCGTGCCGCAGGGCAAGATCGCCCTCGGCAAGATGGGCCAGGCCCTCGTGCACGGCGCGAAGATCCTCCAGGTCGACGGCAACTTCGACGACTGCCTCACCCTGGCCCGCGGCCTCTCCGAGAACTACCCGGTGGCGCTGGTCAATTCGGTCAACCCGGTCCGCATCGAGGGCCAGAAGACCGCCGCGTTCGAGATCGTCGACATGCTCGGCGACGCCCCCGACATCCACGTCCTGCCGGTCGGCAACGCCGGCAACATCACGGCGTACTGGAAGGGGTACGGCGAGTACGCCGCGGACGGCGTCTCCTCGAGGAAGCCGCGCATGTGGGGCTTCCAGGCATCCGGCTCCGCGCCGCTCGTGCGCGGCGAGGTGGTCAAGGACCCGTCGACCATCGCCACCGCGATCCGGATCGGCAACCCGGCCTCCTGGCAGTACGCGCTCGCCGCGCGCGACGAGTCGGGCGGCTTCATCGACGAGGTGACGGACCGTGAGATCCTGCAGGCGTACCGCCTGTTGGCCGCTCAGGAGGGCGTCTTCGTCGAGCCGGCCTCGGCCGCGTCCGTGGCGGGTCTGCTGAAGGCCGCCGCGCAGGGCAAGGTCGACCCGGGCCAGACCATCGTCTGCACGGTCACCGGCAACGGCCTCAAGGACCCCGACTGGGCCGTCGCCGGCGCCCCGCAGCCGGTCACCGTCCCGGTCGACGCCGCCGCTGCCGCCGAGCGCCTCGGCCTCGCCTGAGAATGGCCTGAAGTAGCCGTTCGTCGCTTTCTGACCTGGTGTCATACCCGATCAGGAACCGACATAGGCGCACAGGTTGGCGCGCGACACGCATCGTGCGCCTCCTGTGCGCCCTATGTCGCCGCAGAACCTTCCTTCGATAGGCTGTACCGAACCCACCCCGTCGCATATGCGCGGTGGTGTTGCCGTTGTCGCGCCACAGGCGCGACCGGCCCCCGGGTTCCCGCGTACGTCCCCTGTCCCTCCGCAGAATCCCCGCAAGTCAAGGAGAGTCATCGAGCGATGGCCGGTCCCGCGTTCCGCGCCGCCGCCGTACGGGTGCGCGTTCCCGCCACCAGCGCCAACCTCGGCCCGGGCTTCGACGCCTTCGGCCTGTCGCTGGGGCTCTACGACGACGTCGTCGTCCGGGTCGCCGACTCCGGGCTGCACATCGACATCGCCGGAGAGGGCGCCGACACCCTGCCGCGCGACGAGAGCCACCTGCTCGTCCGCTCGATGCGCACGGCCTTCGACCTGCTCGGCGGGCAGCCGCGCGGCCTCGAGGTCGTCTGCGC
Organism: Streptomyces sp. NPDC006339; assembly: GCF_040612775.1. Taxonomy (NCBI): domain Bacteria; kingdom Bacillati; phylum Actinomycetota; class Actinomycetes; order Kitasatosporales; family Streptomycetaceae; genus Streptomyces; species Streptomyces sp. NPDC006339. Next base: position 28,983 of record NZ_JBEXQW010000020.1, on the reverse strand, counting down.
CAACCGCATCCCGCACGGCCGCGGCCTCGGCTCCTCCTCCGCCGCCATCTGCGCCGGCATCGTCGCCGCCCGCGCCGTGACCATAGGCGGCGACGCCCGGCTCGACGAGACGGCCCTGCTCGAGCTGGCCACCGAGATCGAGGGCCACCCCGACAACGTCGCCGCCTGTCTGCTCGGCGGCTTCACGCTCGCCTGGACCGAGGGCGGCGCCGCCCGGGCGATCAGGATGGACCCCTCGGATTCCATCGTTCCGGTGGTTTTCGTCCCCGGAAAGCCCGTGCTCACCGAGACCGCCCGCGGACTGCTCCCGCGCACCGTCCCGCACGTGGACGCCGCCGCCAACGCCGGCCGCGCCGCCCTCCTCGTCGAGGCCCTGACCCGCCGCCCCGAGCTGCTGCTCGCGGCCACCGAGGACCGGCTGCACCAGGAGTACCGGGCGCCCGCGATGCCCGAGAGCATCGCTCTTGTGAACCGGCTGCGGGCGGACGGAGTGCCCGCGGTCATCTCCGGCGCGGGCCCCACGGTCCTCGCGCTGGCGGACCACGCGACCGCCGACAAGGTCGCACTGCTCGCGGGCGAGGGGTGGGCCGCGAACCGGCTCGACCTCGACGGCCCCGGCGCGAGCGTGCTGCCGCTCGCGCCCTGACGGGCGGCCGCGCGGTCCCCGGGCAGGGACCGCGCGGACACGAGATTGCCGGTGACGGAGAGGGGGAATGTTTGTTGGAGCCGGTAGTGTTAACCTCAAGTCTGCACCCGACGTCTTTGTGGCGCGGTGCTGAGTGTCCCCATCAGGGACCACCCATTCTTCCGGGAGCCTCCTCCACTGCCTGAGCAGCCTGCCTGAGCAGTTTCGAGCACGCTCCGGAACCGGCACGACACCCCTCGCTCCTCTCCAGGTGAGGGCCGAGCAGGGGGCGCTCGGGCCGGACCCACAGCACGTTTTCTCTCTTCCGCCGTACCCGGCGGGACCACCGCCCCGACACGGTCCACCAAAGACAGGACCGCTGCCGGACAGCACAACCGGTCGCCGAGCCAGATGGCCGACGTCCGCTCCAGGGAAGGACCCTTCGTGAGCGACACCACCGATCTGATGGGCGTGACTGCCGACAACAGCGTCGACACCGCCGCGCCCGCCGCAGGTGCTGCCACTGGCACCACCGCACGGCGCCGCCGCTCCGGCACCGGCCTCGAGGGCATGGTCCTGGCCGAGCTGCAGCAGGTCGCGTCCGGCCTCGGCATCAGGGGCACCGCGCGCATGCGCAAGAGCCAACTGATCGAGGTCATCAAGGAGGCGCAGGCCGGCGGAGGATCCGCCGCGCCCGCCCCGTCGGCCGACGCCGCCGAGACCAAGCCGAAGCGTCGCGCCACCTCCAAGGCCCGTACGGGCGAGACCGCCGCCGAGGCAGCGCCGAAGGCCGAGAAGGCCGAGAAGGCCGAGCCGGTCGCCCAGCAGCAGATCGAGATCCCGGGTCAGCCGGCCTCCGACGACGCCCCGGCCGGCGAGCGCCGCCGCCGTCGCGCCACCGCCCCCGCCGGTTCGCCGGAGGGCGAGGCCAAGGCCGAGGCCGCCACGGTCGTCAAGACCGAGGCCCGCCCCGAGACCCGTACCGAGACCAGGACCGACACGCAGGCCGACGCCAGGGCCGAGGCCGCCGCCGACACCGCCGAGGGCCGTGGCCGTCGCGACCGCGGTGAGCGGGGCGAGCGCGGTGACCGCGGCGAGCGCCGCGACCGCCGGGACCGCCAGCGCGACCGCGGCAAGGGCGACGACCAGCAGGGCGGTGGCCAGGGCGGCCAGCGCAAGGAGCGCCAGGGCCAGGGCCAGGGTCAGGGTCAGCCGCAGGGCCAGCAGGCCGGTCCGCAGGACGACTACGACGACGAGGCGGGCGGCCGTCGCGGCCGGCGCGGGCGCTACCGCGACCGCCGTGGCCGTCGCGGCCGTGACGACTTCGCCGCCGGCGAGCCGCAGGTCTCCGAGGACGACGTCCTGATCCCGGTCGCGGGCATCCTCGACATCCTCGACAACTACGCGTTCATCCGGACCTCCGGCTACCTGCCCGGCCCGAACGACGTGTACGTCTCCCTCGCCCAGGTCCGCAAGAGCGGCCTGCGCAAGGGCGACCACGTCACCGGTGCCGTGCGCCAGCCGAAGGACGGCGAGCGCCGCGAGAAGTTCAACGCGCTGGTGCGCCTCGACTCGGTCAACGGCATGGCGCCGGAGTCCGGCCGCGGCCGCCCCGAGTTCAACAAGCTCACCCCGCTCTACCCGCAGGACCGGCTCCGTCTGGAGACCGACCCGGGCGTGCTGACCACGCGGATCATCGACCTCGTGTCGCCGATCGGCAAGGGCCAGCGCGGTCTGATCGTGGCCCCGCCGAAGACCGGCAAGACCATGATCATGCAGGCGATCGCCAACGCGATCACCCACAACAACCCCGAGTGCCACCTGATGGTCGTCCTGGTCGACGAGCGTCCGGAAGAGGTCACCGACATGCAGCGGTCGGTCAAGGGCGAGGTCATCTCCTCGACCTTCGACCGCCCGGCCGAGGACCACACCACCGTCGCCGAGCTGGCCATCGAGCGCGCCAAGCGCCTCGTGGAGCTGGGTCACGACGTGGTCGTCCTGCTCGACTCCATCACCCGTCTGGGCCGCGCGTACAACCTCGCGGCGCCCGCCTCCGGCCGCATCCTGTCCGGTGGTGTCGACTCGACCGCGCTCTACCCGCCGAAGCGCTTCTTCGGTGCCGCGCGCAACATCGAGGACGGCGGCTCGCTGACCATCCTGGCCACCGCGCTGGTCGACACCGGCTCGCGCATGGACGAGGTGATCTTCGAGGAGTTCAAGGGCACCGGCAACATGGAGCTCAAGCTCGACCGGAAGCTCGCCGACAAGCGCATCTTCCCGGCCGTCGACGTCGACGCCTCGGGTACGCGCAAGGAGGAGATCCTGCTCGGCAGCGACGAGCTCTCCATCACCTGGAAGCTGCGCCGTGTGCTGCACGCGCTCGACCAGCAGCAGGCGATCGAGCTGCTCCTCGACAAGATGAAGCAGACGAAGTCGAACGCCGAGTTCCTGCTCCAGATCCAGAAGACGACGCCCGGCGCCAACAACGACTGACGTCGACGTCGCCGCGTAGGAGCACCCCGCGCCCACCGTGTCCGCACGGTGGGCGCGGTCTTTTTATGAGTCGTTGCTCACCGAAACCTCACAGGCTCATATGCAACCCTTTCGGGTGGTTCGCCGTCACACAAGGTGAACCACAGGCCCGAGGGGAAGACGATGAGCGAGCAGAACAAGAGCGGCCGCATAGCCGGTCCCGGCCCCGGCCGCCGGCGCAAGGCGCCCGCCAGGGGCCGCCGCGCGGCGACCGTCACCGCCTGGGGCGCCGCCGTGCTCGTCCTCGCCGGAGGCTCCGCACTCGGCTACGTCTACCACCGCCTCGACGGCAACCTCCAGGGCGTCGACATCAACGGCCAGCTCGGCAAGGACCGCCCCGCGGACACCGACAACGGCTCCATGGACATCCTCGTCCTCGGCTCCGACTCCCGCTCCGGCGCCAACGGCGCCTACGGCAGGGACGAGGGCACCGCCCGCTCCGACACCGCGATGGTGGTCCACGTCCACGAGGGCCACAAGAAGGCATCCGTGGTCTCCATACCGCGCGACACCCTCGTCGAACGCCCGCGGTGCACCGACGGCAAGGGCGCCACCGTGCCCGCCGCGCACCGGGCCATGTTCAACACGGCGTACGAGGTCGGCGGCCCCGCCTGCGCCGTGAAGACCGTCGAGGCCATGTCCGGCATCCGCATGGACCACTACATCGAGGTCGACTTCACCGGCTTCACCAAGCTCGTCGACGAGCTCGGCGGCGTCCGCATCACCACCACCCGGGCCATCGAGGACTCCAAGAGCCACCTCGACCTCGCCCCGGGCACCCACACCCTCGACGGCGAGCAGGCCCTCGGCCTGGTCCGCACCCGCAAGGGCGTCGGCGACGGCAGCGACCTCGGCCGCATCCAGCTCCAGCAGGCATTCATGAGGGCCTTCATCGACCAGGTGAAGAGCGTCGGCGTCCTCTCGAACCCCAAGACCCTGCTCGACCTCGCCGACACCGCCACCAAGGCCATCACGCCCGACTCCGAGCTGGACGGCGTCAAGGAGCTCATGGGCTTCGCCAAGGGCCTGTCCGCACTCGGCGCCGACGACGTCCACATGATCACGCTGCCGGTCGAGTACGACCCCCTCGACCCCAACCGGGTCGTGCCCCTCCAGGCCCAGGGCCGGCAGGTCTGGAAGGCCCTCAAGGCCGACAAGCCGATCCCGGCGACGGCCACCAAGGACGCGGCCACCGGCAAGGCCGACGGCGTCGTCCGGTAGCCCCGGACCGCCTGACAGCGGTCAGGAATAGTTCCGGCCCGACCCCGGTTTTGGGAGATGCGGCCGGTCCTGGCAGACTGGTACGTCGGCCCCGGTTCACGCAGGTGCATCCCGCACGGGCGACCCGGAGCCCTCCCGAAACTAGGAGACACCTTGAAGCGCGAGATCCACCCCGAGTACGTCGAGACCCAGGTGAGCTGCACCTGCGGCGCGTCGTTCACCACCCGTAGCACCCTGACCGAGGGCACCATCCGTGCCGAGGTCTGCTCCGAGTGCCACCCGTTCTACACGGGCAAGCAGAAGATCCTCGACACCGGTGGCCGCGTGGCCCGCTTCGAGGCCCGCTTCGGCAAGGCTGCCGGCTCCGCCCAGAAGTAGCGAGCCACTGCGCCGGTCTTCGGCTGCCCCTGCGCGGGGCGGCCGGGACCGGCGCTTTGCCGTCCCGTAGCAACTTACGAAACACCAGGAGCCCCCGATGTTCGAGGCGGTCGAGGAACTGGTCGGCGAACACGCCGACCTCGAGAAGAAGCTCGCCGATCCTTCGGTTCACGCCGACCAGGCCAACGCGCGCAAGCTGAACAAGCGGTACGCCGAGCTGACCCCGATCGTCGCCACCTACCGCTCCTGGAAGCAGACCGGTGACGACATCGAGACCGCCCGCGAGCTGGCGCACGACGACCCGGACTTCGCCGCCGAGGTGAAGGAGCTGGAGAAGCAGCGCGAGGAGCTGACCGACAAGCTGCGGCTGCTGCTCGTCCCGCGCGACCCCAGCGACGACAAGGACGTCATCCTGGAGATCAAGGCCGGCGCCGGCGGCGACGAGTCCGCCCTCTTCGCCGGCGACCTGCTGCGGATGTATCTCCGCTACGCCGAGCGCGTCGGCTGGAAGACCGAGATCATCGACGCCACCGAGTCCGAGCTCGGCGGCTACAAGGACGTCCAGGTCGCCGTCAAGACCAAGGGCGGCAACGGGGCCACCGAGCCCGGCCAGGGCGTCTGGGCGCGACTGAAGTACGAGGGCGGCGTGCACCGCGTGCAGCGCGTGCCCGCCACCGAGTCGCAGGGCCGCATCCACACCTCCGCGGCCGGCGTGCTCGTCACGCCGGAGGCCGAGGAGGTCGAGGTCGAGATCCACGCCAACGACCTGCGCATCGACGTCTACCGCTCGTCCGGCCCCGGCGGCCAGTCCGTCAACACGACCGACTCCGCCGTCCGCATCACCCACCTGCCGACCGGCATCGTCGCCTCCTGCCAGAACGAGAAGAGCCAGCTCCAGAACAAGGAGCAGGCCATGCGCATCCTGCGCTCCCGGCTGCTCGCCGCCGCGCAGGAGAAGGCCGAGGCCGAGGCCGCCGACGCCCGCCGCAGCCAGGTCCGCACCGTCGACCGCTCCGAGAAGATCCGGACGTACAACTACCCGGAGAACCGCATCTCGGACCACCGCGTCGGCTTCAAGGCGTACAACCTGGACCAGGTGCTCGACGGCGAGCTCGACGCGGTCATCCAGGCATGCGTCGACGCCGACGCGGCGGCCAAGCTGGCCGGCGCGTAGGGCGAGCCCGTCCGGCCGGCCCCGTCCGTCGGCCCCGGCGCGGCCCGCCCGCCGCGCCGGGCCGCCGCCCCAAGCCCCACCCCGCACCCCGCACCACGGAGGACCAGCGTGAACCTGCTGCTTGCCGAGGTGGCCCAGGCCACCCAGCGGCTGGCCGACGCCGGCGTTCCCTCACCGCGTTTCGACGCCGAGGAGCTCGCCGCGTTCGTGCACGGCGTCAAGCGGGGGGAGCTGCACAACGTCAAGGACGCGGACTTCGACGCCCGCTACTGGGAGGCCATCGCCCGCCGCGAGGCGCGCGAGCCGCTCCAGCACATCACCGGCCGGGCGTTCTTCCGCTACCTGGAGCTCCAGGTCGGTCCCGGCGTCTTCGTGCCGCGCCCCGAGACCGAGTCGGTCGTCGGCTGGGCCATAGACGCCGTACGGGCCATGGACGTCGTCGAGCCGCTCATCGTCGACCTGTGCACCGGATCCGGCGCCATCGCGCTCGCCATGGCGCAGGAGGTGCCGCGCTCGCGCGTGCACGCCGTGGAGCTCTCCGACGACGCGCTCGTGTGGACCCGCAGGAACGCCGAGGGCTCGCGCGTCACCGTCCACCAGGGCGACGCCCTGACCGCGCTGCCGGAGCTCGACGGCCAGGTCGACCTGGTGATCTCCAACCCGCCGTACATCCCGCTCACCGAGTGGGAGTACGTGGCGCCCGAGGCCCGCGACCACGACCCGGAGATGGCCCTGTTCTCCGGCGAGGACGGCCTGGACACGATCCGGGGCATCGAGCGCACCGCCCACCGGCTGCTGCGGCCCGGCGGGCTCGTCGTCGTCGAGCACGCGGACACGCAGGGGGGCCAGGTGCCGTGGATCTTCAACGAGGAGGCCGGCTGGACGGACGCCGCCGACCACCCGGACCTCAACAACCGGCCGCGCTTCGCGACCGCCCGCAAGGCGACCCCATGACCAGGCACGACGCGTACGAGGAGGCAGGCGAGTAATGGCTCGGCGATACGACTGCAACGAGACGACGGACCGTGCCACGGGTCTGCGCGAGGCCGCGTCCGCCGTCCGCCGCGGCGAGCTGGTCGTGCTTCCCACCGACACGGTGTACGGGATCGGGGCGGACGCGTTCAGCGGGGAGGCCGTCGCGGACCTGCTCGCGGCCAAGGGCCGCGGCCGGAACATGCCGACGCCCGTCCTGATCGGCTCCCCGAACACCCTGCACGGGCTCGTCACCGACTTCTCCGAGCACGCCTGGGAGCTCGTCGACGCCTACTGGCCGGGGGCCCTGACCCTGGTCGCCCGGCACCAGCCGTCGCTCCAGTGGAACCTGGGCGACACCCGCGGCACGGTCGCGATCCGCATGCCGCTGCACCCGGTCGCCATCGAGCTGCTCACCGAGGTCGGCCCGATGGCGGTCTCCTCGGCGAACTCGGCCGGGCACCCGGCGCCCGAGGACTGCGACGCGGCGCAGGGCATGCTCGGCGACTCGGTCTCCGTCTACCTCGACGGCGGCCCGACGCCCGGCAACGTGCCCTCGTCCATCGTCGACGTGACGGGCAAGGTGCCGGTGCTGCTGCGCGAGGGCGCGCTGACGGCGGAAGAGCTCCGGCGGGTGGTACCCGACCTCGAGGTGGCCAGTTGACCGCCCCTGAGGGGCGTGGCATAGCGGGGCACGAGCACGACGGCAGTACCTTCCGCATCCTCCACGTCAGCACCGGCAACGTCTGCCGCTCGCCGATCACCGAGCGGCTGACCCGCCATGCCCTGATCGACCGCCTCGGCGACCCCCTGGGCGGCGGCCTGATCGTGGAGAGCGCGGGCACGTGGGGCCACGAGGGCGCGCCGATGGAGGCCAACGCGGAGCTGGTCCTCGCCGACTTCGGCGCGGACGCCAGCGGCTTCGTGGGCCGCGAGCTCCTCGACGAGCACGTCATCCGCGCGGACCTGGTCCTCACCGCGACCCGCGACCACCGCGCGCAGGTCATCTCGATGGGCCACTCGGCGGGCCTGCGCACCTTCACCCTGAAGGAGTTCACCCGCCTCGTCCGCGCCATAGACCCCGCGACCCTCCCCGACCCCATGGGCGCCAACGGCACGGTCGACCGCGCCCGCGCCTTGGTCCGCGCGGCCGCGGCTCTACGCGGGTGGCTCCTCGCCCCGTCGGCGGAGGCGGACGAGGTCAACGACCCGTACGGCGCCCCCATCACCTTCTTCCGCTCCATCGGCGACGAAATCCAGCAGGCTCTCGACCCGGTGGTGACGGCGCTGACGGGGGTGCCGGCGCGGCGCTGACGGGGGTGCCGGCCAAGCGGTAGGGGCCACCTGGCGCAGTGGGGGAGCGGGGGCGGGGTGGTGTGCCTACAGTGGTTTTCTGGCCATGCTCCTCACCGCACGGAGTGCCCCATGCCGGTCACCGCACCTCCCGAAGACGAACTCGACGTGCTGCGCCGTCAGGACCCCGAAGTGGCCGACGTGCTGCTGGGGGAGGCGCGGCGGCAGGGGGACAGTCTGCAACTGATCGCCGCGGAGAACTTCACCTCCCCGGCCGTGCTGGCCGCGCTCGGATCGCGGCTCGCCAACAAGTACGCCGAGGGCTATCCGGGCGCCCGGCACCACGGCGGGTGCGAGTACGCGGACGCCGCCGAGCGGATCGCCGTCGAACGGGCCAAGGCGCTCTTCGGCGCCGAGCACGCGAACGTACAGGCGCACTCGGGGTCCTCCGCCGTGCTCGCCGCGTACGCCGCGCTGCTGCGGCCCGGTGACACCGTGCTGGCCATGGGGCTCGCGTACGGCGGGCACCTCACCCACGGCTCGCCCGCGAACTTCTCGGGCCGCTGGTTCGACTTCGTCCCGTACGGCGTCGACGCCGAGACCGGACTCATCGACTACGAGCAGGTCGCGGCCCTCGCCCGGCACCACCGGCCCAAGGCGATCGTCTGCGGCTCCATCTCCTATCCGCGCCATCCGGACTACGCGATTTTCCGCCACATCGCCGACGAGGTGGGCGCCTATCTCATCGTCGACGCCGCCCACCCCCTGGGCCTGGTCGCCGGCGGCGCCGCCCCGAACCCCGTCCCGTACGCCGACATCGTCTGCGGCACCACGCACAAGGTGCTGCGCGGTCCCCGCGGCGGTCTGGTGCTGTGCGGGGCCGAGCTCGCCCACCAGGTGGACCGGGCCGTGTTCCCGTTCACGCAGGGCGGCGCGCAGATGCACACGATCGCGGCCAAGGCGGTGGCCTTCGGCGAGGCGGAGACACCGGCCTTCTCGGCGTACGCCCATCGGGTGGTCGACAACGCGCGCCTCCTCGCCGCCGCACTCGCCGCCGAGGGCTTCGCGCCGACCACCGGCGGCACGGACACCCATCTCATCACCGCCGACACCGCCCCGCTCGGCGTCGACGGCCGCACCGCCCGCTCCCGGCTCGCCGCCGCCGGCATCGTGCTCGACACCTGCGCGCTGCCGTACGGGGACGGGCGCGGCATCCGGCTCGGCACCGCCGCCGTCACCACGCAGGGGATGGGGGCGCCCGAGATGGCGAGGATCGCCGCGCTGTTCACCGCCGCGCTGCGGGACGACGCGGAGGAGACGGCCGGGGTACGGGCGGAGGTACGCGAGCTTGCCGGGCGATTTCCTCCGTATGGACCCCCGTATGGGCGGTGAAGGGGCCGCTTCCGGAGCCCGGGGGAACCGTTCCGGCCGTCCGCGTGTCCTCGACCATGGGGACGGCCCGGCTAGGGTGTGGGGCTGAGATGGCCAGCGATTCCTGTGGGGCAGCCCGTGCGTGATTACCTGCTGACGCTCTGTGTCACGGCTGCGGTGACCTATCTGCTCACCGGTCCGGTGCGGAAGTTCGCCATCGCGACCGGGGCGATGCCGGAGATCCGCGCCCGCGACGTACACCGAGAACCGACTCCGCGGCTCGGTGGCATCGCCATGTTCTTCGGGCTGTGCGCGGGACTTCTCGTCGCCGACCACCTGCAGAACCTCAACAGCGTCTTCGAGCTCTCCAACGAGCCCCGCGCGCTGCTCTCCGGTGCCGCCCTGATCTGGCTGATCGGCGTCCTCGACGACAAGTTCGAGCTGGACGCGCTGATCAAGCTGGGCGCGCAGATGATCTCCGCCGGCGTGATGGTGATCCAGGGTCTGACGATCCTGTGGCTGCCGATCCCCGGCGTCGGCACGGTCGCCCTCACCCAGTGGCAGGGCACGCTGCTCACCGTCGCCCTGGTCGTCCTCACCATCAACGCGGTCAACTTCGTCGACGGTCTGGACGGTCTGGCCGCCGGCATGGTCTGCATCGCCGCCGCCGCCTTCTTCCTCTACGCGTACCGGATCTGGTTCGGCTACACGATCGAGGCGGCCGCCCCCGCGACCCTCTTCGCCGCCATCCTCATGGGCATGTGCCTGGGCTTCCTGCCGCACAACATGCACCCGGCGCGGATCTTCATGGGCGACTCCGGCTCGATGCTGATCGGTCTGATCCTGGCCGCCTCGGCCATCTCCATCACGGGCCAGGTCGACCCGGACGCGCTGAAGATCTTCGAGGGCTCGACGAAGGCGGCCACCCACGCCGCCCTGCCGGTCTTCATCCCGCTGGTGCTGCCGCTGACCATCATCGCGATCCCGATGGCCGACCTGGTGCTCGCGATCGTGCGCCGTACGTGGAAGGGCCAGTCGCCGTTCGCCGCGGACCGGGGGCACCTGCACCACCGGCTCCTGGAGATCGGGCACTCGCACAGCCGCGCGGTGCTGATCATGTACTTCTGGTCGGCGCTGATCGCCTTCGGGACGCTGGCCTACTCCGTGCACTCCACGTCGATGTGGATCGTCCTCGCCGTGGTCTTCCTGAGCGCGGTCGGTCTGGTGCTGCTCCTGCTGCCGCGCTTCTCGCCGCGCGCCCCGCGCTGGGCGGAGGCGGTCGTCCCGCCGCGCTACCGGCGCCGCAAGGCCGAGCCGGCTCCCGAGGAGGCCGTGGAGCCCTCGGAGCCCTCGGAGGACCGGGTGCCCGTCCCCGCCGGGGTCAACGGGGCGACCGCCATCGGTCACCGTTCGCGGTTCTCCGACCGGAGTAAGGCCGGGGCGCGAGGTTGACGAAAGCCCCATCCGGCGCCAATACCAGACAAGACGCCTCTCTGTCCTGCACACACGCGCGCAGTAGCTCTCACGTGTGACAGTTGGCACACCCTCTGGGTAAAGACCTATTCAAATAGTTTGTGATACGGTTCACGAGACCCGGCGACAGAGCCGAAGGACCGTAGTGCGACGGTCCGTCGGCCCCGAGACCCACCTCGGACCGGGCTTACGCTCGTCCATGACGACACCATCGCCCCCTCCAGCAAGCGGAGACACCGCCATGCCGTCCAACGACGCACGCACCCTGCTGCACACCGCCGTGCCCACCGCAGCCGTCGGCGCCATCGCCACGGTCGTCAGCGGTGTGGTCGCCGGTGGCAAGGGCGCGCTCGGCGCCGCCATCGGCACCGCGGTCGTGATCCTCTTCATGGGCATCGGGCTGGTGGTTCTGCAGCGGACGGCGAAGAAGCTTCCGCAGCTCTTCCAGGCCATGGGGCTGATGCTGTACACGGCCCAGCTCCTGGTCCTCTTCATCTTCCTGGCCTTGCTGAAGGACACCTCGGCGTTCGACTTCAAGGCCTTCGCCTTCACGCTGCTCGCCACGACCATCGTGTGGGTCGCCGCCCAGGCCCGGGCCTATATGAAGGCCAAGATCATGTACGTCGAGCCCGAGAACACGGGGCCGAAGTCGTGAAGGGTAGGGCCGGGATAAAGACGCGTTCGGCTTCCTGCTATCGTCCGGTGCCAACTGCGGCACTGCGGGCGCGGGCATCCGAAGCGGCGCCTGTCCCAGCGCGAGGCTCGATGCCGAACCGCCGCCCCCTTATCCGTAAGACCAGTCCAGTGCCGACCCGCGGCTGCGTGCCGCGCCGACACAACGAGGTTGCCGTACCTATGCGCCACGCTGAAGGAGCCCGCGGTGAGTGCTGACCAGACGCTTGCCTTCGACCCGGATTGCCACATCTTCACTCCTTGTGGCTTCCCGGCGCCGGGCCTGCACACGTTCATGTACGAGCCCATCTTCTCCGTGGGTGGCTTCGACTTCTCCAAGCCGATGCTGCTCGCCATCCTGGGTTCGATCGTGGTCGTCGGCTTCTTCTGGGCCGCTTTCAACAAGCCCAAGCTGATTCCCGGCAAGATGCAGATGGTCGGCGAGGCCGGTTACGACTTCGTGCGCCGCGGCATCGTCTACGAGATCATCGGCAAGAAGGACGGCGAGAAGTACGTCCCGCTGATGGTGTCGCTGTTCTTCTTCGTGTGGATCATGAACCTCTGGTCCATCATCCCGCTCGCGCAGTTCCCGGTCACCTCGCTGATCGCCTTCCCGGCGGCCCTCGCGCTGATCGTCTACGTGCTCTGGATCTCGCTGACCTTCAAGAAGCACGGCTTCGTGGGCGGCTGGAAGAACATCACCGGTTACGACAAGTCGCTCGGCCCGATCCTTCCTCTGGTCGTCGTCCTCGAGTTCTTCTCGAACCTGCTCATCCGGCCCTTCACGCACGCGGTCCGACTGTTCGCGAACATGTTCGCCGGTCACCTGCTGATCGTGATGTTCTCGCTGGCGACCTACTACCTCATGAACGGGCTGGGCTTCGTCTACGCCGGCGCCTCGTTCGTGATGGTCATCATCATGACCGCCTTCGAGCTCTTCATCCAGGCCGTCCAGGCGTACGTCTTCGTCCTCCTGGCCTGCAGCTACGTCCAGGGCGCGCTCTCCGAGCACCACTGAGCCGGCCCGGCAGCAGCACCACCCCCCTTACCAACAGTCGTCCGGTGGCCAACCCCCACCGGGTCCTTGAAAGAGAAGGAAGAACCGGCATGTCCGCTCTCGAGACTCTCGCCGCCGTCAACGGAAACGTCGCCTCGATCGGCTACGGCCTCGCGGCCATCGGCCCCGGCGTCGGCGTCGGCATCATCTTCGGTAACGGCACCCAGGCCCTCGCCCGTCAGCCCGAGGCGGCCGGCCTGATCCGTACCAACCAGATCATGGGTTTCGCGTTCTGTGAGGCGCTCGCCCTCATCGGCATCGTCATGGGCTTCGTCTACAAGTAAGCCGGACCGACAGCCCATACCTTTTTACGGAAGGCACTGATGTGAACGCTCTGCTTCTTGCGGCAGCGGCGGAGGAGCAGCCTCCGCTCATCCCGCATCTCGACGAGCTCGTCATCGGCCTGATCGCCTTCGTCATCGTCTTCGGCTTCCTCGCCAAGAAGCTCCTCCCGAACATCAACAAGGTTCTGGACGAGCGCCGCGAGGCCATCGAGGGTGGCATCGAGAAGGCCGAGTCGGCCCAGATCGAGGCTCAGAGTGTGCTGGAGCAGTACAAGGCTCAGCTCGCCGAGGCCCGCCACGAGGCCGCGCGTCTCCGCCAGGAGGCGACGGAGCAGGGCACCGCGATCATCCAGGAGATGAAGGCGGAAGGCCAGCGCCAGCGCGAGGAGATCATCGCGGCCGGTCACGCCCAGATCGAGGCCGACCGCAAGGCCGCGTCCGCCGCGCTGCGTCAGGACGTGGGCAAGCTCGCCACCGACCTGGCCGCGAAGCTGGTCGGCGAGGCCCTCGAGGACCACGCCCGCCAGAGCCGCACCATCGACCGCTTCCTCGACGAGCTCGAGGAGAAGGCCGAGGCCGTCCGATGAACGGAGCGAGCCGCGAGGCACTGGGCGCCGCACGCGAGGCCCTCGACGCGCTGACGGACAACACGTCGGTCGACGCGGGCAAGCTCGCGGGCGAGCTGGCTGCCGTCACCGCGCTGCTCGACCGCGAGGTGTCGCTGCGTCGGGTCCTGACCGACCCGGCGCAGTCGGGCGAGGCCAAGGCCGCGCTCGCGCAGCGACTCCTCTCCGGTCAGGTGGGCGGCGAGACCGTCGACCTGGTCTCCGGAATGGTCCGCTCCCGCTGGTCGCGCTCGCGCGACCTGGTCGACGCGGTCGAGGAGCTGGCGAACACCGCCGACCTCACCGCCGCCCAGAAGGCGGGACGCCTCGACGACGTCGAGGACGAGCTGTTCCGTTTCGGCCGGATCGTCTCCTCCAGCACCGAGCTCCGCTCGGCGCTGACGGACAAGGCCGCGAAGGCCACCGCCAAGGGCGAGCTGCTGCGCAGCCTGCTCGGCGGCAAGGCCAACCCCGTCACCGAGCGCCTGATCGTCCGTCTCGTGACGCAGCCCCGGGGACGTAGCCTGGAAGCGGGACTCGAGTCCCTGTCCAAGCTCGCCGCGGCGCGCCGGGACCGGATGGTCGCCGTCGTCACCTCGGCGGTGCCGCTCAGCGACCAGCAGAAGCAGCGCCTCGGCGTCGTGCTGGCCAAGCTGTACGGCCGCCAGATGCACCTGAACCTGGATGTGGACCCCACGGTCCTCGGCGGGATCTCGGTGCGGGTGGGCGACGAGGTCATCAACGGCACCATCGCCGACCGCCTCGACGAGGCGACCCGGCGACTCGCCGGCTGATCTCGGCCACAACTCAAGAAGCATCACCAGCGGCCCGGTTGGGCCGTGCAGAGATTGCAGAAGATTCCTGGGGGTCGGCCCCCAGACCCCTTAAGAAACTTCGGGCCCAACAAGGAGAGCAGGGAACCCAGATGGCGGAGCTCACGATCCGGCCGGAGGAGATCCGGGACGCGCTGGAGAACTTCGTCCAGTCGTACCAGCCGGACGCGGCCTCGCGCGAGGAGGTCGGCACGGTCAGCCTGGCCGGCGACGGTATCGCGAAGGTCGAGGGTCTTCCCTCGGCCATGGCGAACGAGCTGCTGAAGTTCGAGGACGGAACCCTCGGCCTCGCGCTGAACCTGGAAGAGCGCGAGATCGGTGCGATCGTCCTCGGCGAGTTCAGCGGCATCGAGGAGGGACAGTCGGTGCAGCGCACCGGCGAGGTCCTCTCCGTCGGTGTCGGTGAGGGATACCTGGGTCGCGTCGTCGACCCGCTCGGCAACCCGATCGACGGTCTCGGCGAGATCGCGACCGAGGGCCGCCGTGCCCTCGAGCTGCAGGCGCCCGGCGTCATGCAGCGCAAGTCGGTCCACGAGCCGATGGAGACCGGCTACAAGGCCGTCGACGCCATGACCCCGGTCGGCCGTGGTCAGCGTCAGCTCATCATCGGCGACCGCCAGACCGGCAAGACCGCCCTGGCCGTCGACACGATCATCAACCAGCGCGACAACTGGCGCTCGGGCGACGTGAACAAGCAGGTTCGCTGCATCTACGTCGCCATCGGCCAGAAGGGCTCCACCATCGCGTCCGTGCGCGCGGCCCTCGAAGAGGCCGGCGCGCTCGAGTACACGACGATCGTCGCCGCCCCGGCGTCCGACCCGGCCGGCTTCAAGTACCTCGCCCCGTACACCGGCTCGGCCATCGGCCAGCACTGGATGTACCAGGGCAAGCACGTCCTGATCGTCTTCGACGACCTGTCGAAGCAGGCCGACGCCTACCGCGCCGTGTCGCTGCTGCTGCGCCGCCCGCCGGGCCGTGAGGCATACCCGGGTGACGTCTTCTACCTGCACTCCCGCCTGCTCGAGCGCTGCGCCAAGCTCTCGGACGAGCTGGGTGCCGGTTCGATGACCGGTCTGCCGATCGTCGAGACCAAGGCCAACGACGTCTCGGCGTTCATCCCGACCAACGTCATCTCCATCACGGACGGCCAGTGCTTCCTGGAGTCCGACCTGTTCAACGCCGGTCAGCGTCCGGCCCTGAACGTCGGTATCTCCGTCTCGCGTGTCGGTGGCTCGGCCCAGCACAAGGCGATGAAGCAGATCTCCGGCCGCCTCCGCGTGGACCTGGCCCAGTTCCGTGAGCTGGAGGCGTTCGCCGCCTTCGGTTCCGACCTGGACGCCGCGTCGAAGGCGCAGCTCGAGCGCGGTCAGCGGATGGTCGAGCTGCTGAAGCAGCCGCAGTACCAGCCGATGGCCACGGAGAACCAGGTCGTCTCCATCTGGGCCGGCACCACCGGCAAGATGGACGACGTCCCGGTCGCCGACATCCGTCGCTTCGAGGCCGAGATGCTGGCGTACCTGCGCCAGAACCACTCGGGCCTCATGACCTCCATCCGTGAGGGCGGCAAGATGTCGGACGACACGCTGCAGTCCGTCGCCGACGCGATCGCGGAGTTCAAGAAGCAGTTCGAGACCTCTGACGGCAAGCTTCTCGGCGACGACGCCTCCGCCGTCAACGTCTCGAAGTGACGACGGAAGGGACCTGACTCATGGGAGCGCAGCTCCGGGTCTACAAGCGTCGCATCAAATCCGTCACCGCGACGAAGAAGATCACCAAGGCGATGGAGATGATCGCCGCCTCGCGCGTCGTCAAGGCGCAGCGCAAGGTGCAGGCGTCGACCCCGTACGCCACCGAGCTCACCCGCGCGGTGACCGCGGTGGCCACGGGCGCCAACGACAAGCACCCGCTGACCACCGAGGCGGAGAACCCGACCCGCGCCGCGGTCCTGCTCCTCACGAGCGACCGCGGTCTGGCCGGCGCGTTCAACTCCAACGCCATCAAGGCGGCGGAGCAGCTCATCCGGAAGCTGGAGGGCGAGGGCAAGGAGGTCGACATCTACGTGGTCGGCCGCCGCGGCGTCGCGCACTTCAACTTCCGTGAGCGCAAGCTGGCCGACACGTGGACCGGCTTCACGGACGAGCCGACGTACGCGGACGCCAAGAAGATCGGCGAACCGCTGATCGAGGCGATCGAGAAGGAAACGGCCGAGGGCGGCGTGGACGAGCTCCACATCGTCTACACCGAGTTCGTCTCGATGATGACGCAGACGGCGGTCGAGGCCCGGCTGCTGCCCCTCAGCCTCGACGAGGTGGCGAAGGAGGCCGGCGAGACGGACAAGCTCCGTCCGCTGTACGACTTCGAGCCGTCGGCGGAGGACGTCCTGGACGCCCTCCTCCCGCGCTACGTCGAGAGCCGGATCTACAACGCGCTGCTTCAGTCCTCGGCCTCGAAGCACGCCGCCACGCGGCGCGCGATGAAGTCGGCGACCGACAACGCGGGTGAGCTGATCACCAACCTCACCCGACTTGCCAACGCGGCCCGCCAGGCCGACATCACCCAGGAAATCAGCGAGATCGTCGGTGGCACCGCAGCCCTGGCCGACGCGACCGCGGGGAGTGACAAGTAATGACGACCACTGTTGAGACGGCCGCCGCCACGGGCCGCGTCGCCCGGGTCATCGGCCCGGTCGTCGACGTGGAGTTCCCCGTCGACGCGATGCCGGAGATCTACAACGCGCTGAACGTCCAGGTGCCGGACCCGTCGGGTCAGGGCACCAAGACGCTGACCCTCGAGGTCGCGCAGCACCTCGGTGACGGCATGGTCCGCACCATCTCCATGCAGCCCACCGACGGCCTGGTCCGCCAGGCCCCGGTGACCGACACGGGCGACGCGATCACCGTCCCCGTCGGTGACGTCACCAAGGGCAAGGTGTTCAACACCCTGGGCGAGGTCCTCAACGAGGACCCCTCCACGGTCGCGGACGCCGAGCGCTGGGGGATCCACCGCAAGGCCCCGGCCTTCGACCAGCTCGAGTCCAAGACCGAGATGTTCGAGACCGGCCTGAAGGTCGTCGACCTTCTCACCCCGTACGTCAAGGGTGGAAAGATCGGTCTGTTCGGTGGTGCCGGTGTCGGCAAGACCGTTCTGATCCAGGAAATGATCATGCGTGTGGCGAAGCTGCACGAGGGTGTGTCGGTCTTCGCGGGCGTCGGCGAGCGCACCCGTGAGGGCAACGACCTCATGGTCGAGATGGAGGAGGCCGGCGTTCTCGACAAGACCGCGCTGGTCTTCGGCCAGATGGACGAGCCCCCGGGCACCCGTCTGCGCGTGGCCCTCGCCGGTCTGACCATGGCGGAGTACTTCCGCGATGTGCAGAAGCAGGACGTGCTGTTCTTCATCGACAACATCTTCCGCTTCACCCAGGCCGGTTCCGAGGTGTCGACCCTGCTCGGCCGTATGCCCTCCGCGGTGGGCTACCAGCCGAACCTGGCCGACGAGATGGGTCTCCTCCAGGAGCGCATCACCTCGACCCGTGGTCACTCGATCACCTCGATGCAGGCGATCTACGTCCCCGCCGACGACCTCACCGACCCGGCGCCGGCGACCACCTTCGCCCACCTCGACGCGACGACGGTTCTCTCCCGTCCGATCTCCGAGAAGGGCATCTACCCGGCCGTGGACCCGCTGGACTCCACGTCCCGGATCCTGGACCCGCGCTACATCGCGCAGGACCACTACGACACCGCCATGCGGGTCAAGGGCATCCTGCAGAAGTACAAGGACCTCCAGGACATCATCGCGATCCTCGGTATCGACGAGCTGAGCGAGGAGGACAAGCTCGTTGTCCACCGCGCCCGCCGTGTCGAGCGCTTCCTGTCCCAGAACACCCACGCGGCGAAGCAGTTCACCGGTGTGGACGGTTCGGACGTTCCGCTCGACGAGTCGATCTCCGCGTTCAACGCGATCTGCGACGGAGAGTTCGACCACTTCCCGGAGCAGGCATTCTTCATGTGTGGTGGTCTCGAGGACCTCAAGAAGAACGCCAAGGAGCTCGGCGTCTCCTGAGCCCCGTGCTCGCCTGAGGGGGGCGGGATCGGTCCCGCCCCCCTCGTCACGCCCACTAGAATTGATCCCAACACCCGGCAGCACCGCCGGGTGGTGACCCGAGGAGCCAACCTTGGCTGCTGAGCTGCACGTCGAGCTGGTCGCCGCTGACCGGAGTGTCTGGTCCGGCGAGGCCACCCTGGTCATCGCGCGTACCACCTCCGGCGACATCGGCGTCATGCCCGGTCACCAGCCGCTGCTCGGTGTGCTGGAGTCGGGCCCGGTGACCATCCGTACGAGCGAGGGCGGCACGGTCGTGGCCGCCGTCCACGGCGGGTTCATCTCGTTCGCCGACGACAAGCTGTCTCTGCTCGCGGAGATCGCC
The DNA here is from genome assembly GCF_040612775.1 of Streptomyces sp. NPDC006339. NCBI lineage: Bacteria > Bacillati > Actinomycetota > Actinomycetes > Kitasatosporales > Streptomycetaceae > Streptomyces > Streptomyces sp. NPDC006339. Next base: position 10,064 of record NZ_JBEXQW010000020.1, on the reverse strand, counting down.
GAGCTGGCGGACGAGATCGACGCCCAGCGCGCCGAGCGCGCGCTGGAGCGCGCCAAGGGCGAGTCGGACGCCGCCGCCGAGCGGCGCGCCGAGGTCCGGCTGCGCGCGGTAGCGGTCCGCTAGCGGTCCGCGCCGAGAGCCAGCCCTCAGCCGCGGCACGGATGGAATTTTCCAGCCCGTGTCGCGGCTGAGGCGATGCATATGCAGGTTGTATTCGGTCAGGCCGGGTCCACCGGTTACGGGAAGCGGCGAGGAGGTCGGTGAAGATGTTCCTCGCGCTGCTTGTCTGCGGCCTGGTCGTCGCACTGGTGGTGATCGGGCTCTTCGTCTTCGGCTTGCGCCGCAGACTGATCCAGCGGGCCGGCGGCACCTTCGACTGTTCCCTGCGCTGGAACGTGCCGGAGACGCCGGACTCCACCGGCAAGGGCTGGGTGTACGGGGTCGCCCGCTACAGCGGTGACGAGATCGCCTGGTTCCGGGTCTTCTCGTACGCGCCCCGCCCCCGCCGCGTCCTGGAGCGCTCGGCCATCGAGGTCCTGGAGCGCCGGATGCCGGAGGGCGAGGAGGAGCTGGCCCTGCTGTCGGACTCCGTGATCCAGGGCTGTCTGGTGAAGGGCACGCGCCTGGAGCTGGCGATGAGCGAGGACGCGCTGACCGGCTTCCTGGCCTGGCTGGAGGCGGCGCCGCCCGGGCAGAGGGTCAACGTCGCCTGATCATGCCGTCCGATCCCGCCACTGATGTTCTTGTACGGCCCGGTGAGTGCCATGTGTGGACCGCCCGGGCCGTTTCTGTTTCCCCCGCGCAGGTCCGTCTGCTCGACGACCGCGAGCGACGGGTGTACGAGTCGCTGCTGCGGGAGCCCGACCGCGCGCTGTATCTGACCGCGCACGCCCTGCTGCGGCTGGTCCTGGGCGAGGCCCTGGGCCGGGATCCGGCGGGCCTGGTCTTCGCGGCCGGGCCGCACGGCAAGCCGTACCTGGAGGGCGCCGGCGTGGAGTTCTCGCTGTCCCACTCGGGGGAGCGGGTGGCGGTGGCGCTGACCTCGGGCACCCCGGTGGGGGTGGACGTGGAGCGGGTCACCGATCTGGTGGAGCTGCCGCTGCCGGTGCTGTCCGCCGAGGAGCGGGCGGTGTTCGACCGCGTGCCGGGGCCGGAGCGGGCGGCGGCCTTCACCGCGTACTGGGTGCGCAAGGAGGCGGTCCTGAAGGCGACCGGGGAGGGCCTGCGGGTGGATCCGGCGCGGCTCACGGTCTCGGCCCCCGACCGGCCGGCGGAGCTGCTCGGCTGGCGGGGGCGGGAGGGCCCGCGGGGGCGGGACGACGTACAGCCGCACCTGCCGGTGCGGCTGTACGACCTGGACGCGGGGGAGGGGTACCGGGGGGCCGTCGCCCTGCTGGGGGAGGCGGCCCACCGGATCGTGCCGCGGACCGTCTAGCTCAGTCCGCCGTTGAGGGCGCCGACCAGCTCGCCGTTCGAGGTGTCGCCGCTGAACTCCCAGAAGAAGGCGCCGCCCAGGCCCTGGTTCTTGGCCCAGCCCATCTTCGAGGTGACGGTGGCGGGGGTGTCGTAGCTCCACCAGTTGGTGCCGCAGTGGGCGTAGGCGGTGCCGGCGACGGTGCCGTTGGCCGGGCAGGAGTTCTTGAGGACCTTGTAGTCCTCGATGCCCTGCTCGTACGTGCCGGCGGCGGGTCCGGTGGCGGTGCCGCCGGGCTCCTTCTGCGTCACTCCGGTCCAGCCGCGGCCGTAGAAGCCGATGCCGAGCAGCAGCTTCTTCGCCGGGACGCCCTTCGCCTTGAACTTGGCGATCGCCTCGGCGGAGTTGAAGCCCGCCTGCGGGATGCCGGCGTACGAGGTGAGCGGGGAGTGCGGGGCGGTCGGGCCCTTCGCCGCCCAGGCGCCGAAGAAGTCGTACGTCATGACGTTGAACCAGTCCATGTACGGCGCGGCGCCCGCGTAGTCGGTGGCGTCGATCTTGCCGCCGGCGGAGGCGTCGGCCGTGACGGCCGCGGTGACCAGGTTGTTCGCGCCGAACTTGGCGCGCATGGCCTGCATCATGTTCTTGAAGGCGTTCGGGCCGCTGGTGTCACAGGACAGTCCGCAGGCGTTGGGGTACTCCCAGTCGAGGTCGATGCCGTCGAAGACGTCGGCCCAGCGCGGGTCCTCCACCAGGTCGTAGCAGGACTGGGCGAAGGCGGTGGGGTTCTGCACGGCCTGGCCGAAGCCGCCGGACCAGGTCCAGCCGCCGAAGGACCAGAGGACCTTGATGTGCGGGTATGCCTTCTTCAGCTTGCGCAACTGGTTGAAGTTGCCGCGCAGCGGCTGGTCCCAGGTGTCGGCCACGCCGTCGACGGACTGGTCGGCGGTGTATGCCTTGTCGTAGTCGGCGTAGGCGTCGCCGATGGTGCACTTGCCGCCGGTGACGTTGCCGAAGGCGTAGTTGATGTGGGTGATCTTCGGGGCGGAGCCCGAGGTCACGATGTTCTTGACGTGGTAGTTGCGCCCGTAGACGCCCCAGTTGGTGAAGTAGCCCATCTTCACCGTGCTGCCGGGCTGGGGGTTGCCCCCGCCGCCCGTGGTGCGCACGGAGACGGCGCCGCTGGCCGGGCCGGTCTGGTCGGCGGTGTCGCGGGCGACGACGGTGTAGCTGTAGTCGGTGCCCGCGGTCAGTCCGGTGTTGGTGTAGCTGAGGCCGGTGACGGTGGCGATGGTGGTGCCGTCGCGCTTGACGTCGTAGTTCTTGATGCCCTTGTCGTCGGTGGCGGCGGTCCAGGTGAGCTTCACCGAGGTGTCGGTCACGCCGGAGGCCACGGGGGTGCCGGGGGCGGACGGGGCGCTGTCACCGGGCTGGGTGGAGCCGTCGCAGGAGCCGCCGTTGACCTTGCAGCCGCTGGGCGAGCCGGTGCCGGTGCCGTTGAAGCCGAAGGAGACGGTGGCGCCGGGGGCGAGGGTGCCGTTCCAGCCGATGTTCTTGGCGGTCCAGTGGGTGCCGGAGTTGGTGACGGTGGCGTCCCAGGCGGAGGTGACCGCGGTGCCGGAGGGGAAGTCCCACTCGACGGTCCAGGAGGAGAGGGTGGTGGTGCCGGTGTTCTTCACCGTCCACTTGCCCTCGAAGCCGGTTCCCCAGTCGGAGACCTTGGTGTACGTGGCGGTGGCGGAGGTGGCCGCCTCGGCGGGGGCGGCGAGACCGACCATGGCGGCCAGGGGCAGGGCGAGGGCGGTCAGACCGGCGGCGATCCGGTGTCTGAAGCCTGCTCTGCGCGTCGGTGCTTGAGTGCTCAACGGTGCTCCTCAAGTTGCGGACGGACAAAGTGGGGGTGGTCCGTGGAGATGCGCGCGCCCCGCGAGCGTAGGAAGGTCTGGACCAATCGTCAAGAGGTCCAGACCAACGTCGCCGGTCTTGTCTAGAGCCCCAACTCCCTGGCCAACACTGCCGCTTGCACCCTGCTTCGCAGCTCCAGCTTGCCGAGCACCTTCGACACATGGGTCTTCACGGTCGCCTCCGCCATCTCCAGACGCACCGCGATCTCCGCGTTGGACAGCCCCCCGCCGAGCGCCGCGAGCACCTCCCGCTCCCGGGGCGTCAGCGCGTCGAGGACACCGGACGCGGCCGGGGCGGGCCGGCTCGGCGCCGCGAACTCGGCGATCAGCCGCCGCGTCACCGCCGGGGCGATCAGCCCCTCGCCGCGCGCCACCGTCCGCACCGCCTCCACCAGGTCCCTGGCGTCCGTGTTCTTCAGCAGGAAGCCCGCCGCGCCCGCGCGCAGCGCCCCGAACACGTACTCGTCGAGGTCGAAGGTGGTCAGCACCAGGACGTCGGCGAGCCCCTCCGCCACCACCTGCCGGGTCGCCGCCACCCCGTCCAGCTTCGGCATCTGCACATCCATCAGGACCAGGTCGGGGCGCAGGGCGCGGGCCAGCTCCACCGCCCGCTCGCCGTCCTCCGCCTCGCCCACCACCTCGATGTCGGGCGCGCTGCCCAGGATCAGCACGAGTCCGGCCCGTACCGCGCTCTGGTCCTCGGCGACCACGATCCGGATCGTCATCCCTCCGGTGTCCTCTCCTCGGCGGGCAGCACGGCCCGCACCTGCCAGGTCTTCGTCCCGTCCCCGTCCGGCACGGGCCCCGCCTCGAACTCCCCGCCGAGCAGCGCCACCCGCTCGCGCATGCCGACCAGACCGGACCCGGACCCCGGCGCGCGAGGGCCGGGACGGTCCCCGTAGGGGCTGGTCACCCGTACGGTCAGGGTCCGGGCGTCCCGGGCCAGGCGGACGACGACCGGGCCGGCCGGGGCGTGCTTGAGGGCGTTGGTCAGCGACTCCTGCACGATCCGGTACGCGGCGAGCTCGACCGGCGTCGGCAGCGGCTCCCCGTCCGCCTCGCGGCGGTCGTCGAGGGTGAACGTCAGGCCGCTGGACGTCCCGTTCGTCCGGGCCTGCGCGATCAGCGCCTCCAGGCCGGCCAGCGTGGGCGCCGCCGCCGGCTCGGCGTCACCGCTGCTGTCCCGCAGCAGGCCGATCAGCCGCCGCATCTCGTCCAGGCCCGCCACGCTGTTCTCCCGGATGACGCCCAGCGCCCGCCGGGTGGTGTCCGGGTCGTCGAGCGAGAGCGCGGCCGTGGAGTGGATGGCGATCGCCGACAGGTGGTTGGCCACCATGTCGTGCAGCTCGCGGGCCATCCGGGCGCGTTCGGCGACCACCGCCTGGGCGCGGTCCATCTCGGCGAGCAGCGCGGTCTGCTCGGCACGCAGCCGGGCGGCCTCGGCGGCCTGGCGGTGATTGCGCACCACGGCTCCGGTGAGGGCCGGCAGGAAGCAGACGATGCCGCTGGCCACGCCGATCAGCAGCGCGTAGGCGTTCTGCCACCAGACCAGGAAGCCGATCGTGATGCCGACGGTGATCAGTCCGGTCGTGTACGGGATGCGGCGGGCCGAGGCGGGCGTCCCGTACACGACGGCGGCGTAGACCACGTCCGTGAACATCAGGATGGTCAGCACATTGCCGTAGGTGAACTCGTTCGCCACGACGGTGAGGGTGCCGACGATCAGCGCGGTGCGCGGCAGGGACCGGCGCACCGTCTCCATCGCGGTCATCACCAGGAGCGGCACCAGGGGCGCCCACCGCGTCTCGATCAGGGCCTCGGTCCGCACCACCATGCCGAAGCCCCACAGCAGCAGGCCGAAGGCCAGGCCACAGGCGGCGATGAGCAGGTCGACGCGGTGCGGGCGGGGGAGTCTCACACCCCCATCCAACACGCTGCCGGCCGCCCGGACGTCGCCGTCCGGGCCGATCCGCGGCGTGCCGTCCCTCCGCCGAAGGATGTAGACGCGGTTCATCGGTCACGACGACGCAACGCCCTCCCCGGCACGGAAGGCTGAAAGGGAACCGAGAGGGGAGTCCTGCTGTGATCGTCTGGCTGATCGTGATCTGCGAGGTCGGGTTCTGGGTGCTGCTGGCGGCCGGACTCGTGACCCGCTATCTGCTGAAGATGCCGCGGACCGGCATGGCGCTGCTGCTGTGCGAGCCGCTCCTGGAGGTCCTGCTGCTCGTGGTGACGGCGATCGACCTCGAGAACGGGGCCGAGCCGAGCTGGAAGCACGGGCTGGCCGCGCTGTACATCGGCTACACCGTCGGCCACGGCCACCGCACCGTGAAGTGGCTCGACGGCCATGCCGCCCACCGCCTGGGCGGTGGCCCGCGGCCCGCCGGCCCGCCGAAGTACGGCATGGCCCGTGCCCGCCACGAGGGCCGGGTGTGGCTCGGCTCGGTGGTCGCCGGCGCCGTCGCCTCCGCCCTGCTGCTCGGCGCGATGTGGTACGTCGGCTCCGACGGCGACACGTCCTCGCTGAAGAGCTGGATGTACGGGGCCTGGCGGGCCGTCGGCATCCACGGTCTGATCGCGCTCAGCTACGCGCTCTGGCCGAAGAGGGAGCCGGCCGGTAAGGACTCAGCGGTCCCCGCCCGGAACCCACAGGACGTCCCCGACCTCCTGGTTGGCGGTCCGCGCAAGGATGAAGAGCAGGTCTGACAGCCGGTTGAGGTACGTGGCGGTCAGCGGGTTCATCGTCTCCCCGTGCACCTCCATCGCCGCCCACGTCGACCGCTCCGCGCGCCGGACCACCGTGCACGCCTGGTGCAGCAGCGCCGCACCGGGCGTGCCGCCGGGCAGGATGAAGGAGCGCAGCTTCTCCAGCGGCTCCAGGAAGCGGTCGCAGTCCGCCTCCAGCTTGTCGATGTACGACTGCTCCACCCGCAGCGGCGGGTACTTCGGGTCCTCCACCACCGGCGTGGACAGGTCCGCCCCGACGTCGAACAGGTCGTTCTGGACGCGGACGAGGACCTTCACGACCTCCTCGTCGAGCCGCCCGAGCGCGACGGCCGTACCGATCACGGCGTTGGCCTCGTTGGCGTCGGCGTAGGCCGCGATCCGCAGATCGGTCTTGGCGGTCCGGCTCATGTCCCCGAGGGCGGTGGTGCCCTGGTCGCCGGTGCGGGTGTAGATGCGCGTCAGATTGACCATGCCACCCAGCGTAGTTACGCCCCGCCGTTCCGGGAGGCACGTGTGCCGATGGTCACGACCGTGGGGCCGGATGGCCTGTCGCGAGTGTGACGTCCGTCAAACGGGACGTGACGCGTCTTACTTCTCGGTCACAACGCCGCCCGGGCCCGCTAATCTCCGCCGAAGAGCCGGAAGTGAACAGTGGTTGAGGGCATTGAGGGGTGGAAGACGTGGCTGGGAAGCTCGCCGTCATCGGGGCCGGACTCATGGGGTCCGGTATCGCGCAGGTCTCGGCGCAGGCCGGGTGGGACGTCGTCCTGCGTGATGTCACCGACGCCGCACTGACGCGGGGCACCGACGCCATCAAGACCTCCTACGAGCGCTTCGTCGCCAAGGGCAAGCTGGACGCCGCCGACGCCGAGGCCGCGCTCGGGCGGATCACCGCGACCACCGAGCTCGACGCGGTCGCCGACGCCGACATCGTCGTCGAGGCCGTCTTCGAGAAGCTCGAGGTCAAGCACGAGATCTTCCGCTCCCTCGACAAGGTGGCCAAGGACGGCGCCGTCCTCGCCTCCAACACCTCCGCCATCCCGATCACCAAGATCGCCGCGGTGACGGAGCGCCCGGAGGCCGTCGTCGGCACCCACTTCTTCTCGCCGGTCCCGATGATGCAGCTCTGCGAGCTCGTCCGCGGCTACAAGACCAGCGACGAAACCCTCGCCACCGCGCGGGAGTTCGCCGAGTCCGTCGGCAAGACCTGCATTGTCGTCAACCGCGACGTGGCCGGCTTCGTCACCACCCGCCTCATCTCGGCGCTCGTCGTCGAGGCCGCCAAGCTCTACGAGTCGGGCGTGGCCACCGCCGAGGACATCGACATCGCCTGCAAGCTCGGCTTCGGGCACGCCATGGGCCCGCTCGCCACCACCGACCTCACCGGTGTCGACATCCTCGTCAACGCGACGAGCAACATCTACACCGAGACCCAGGACGAGAAGTTCGCGCCCCCGGAGCTGATGCGCCGGATGGTGGACGCGGGTGACATCGGCCGCAAGAGCGGGCAGGGCTTCTACACGTACTGAACCGTCCACCGGTTCCGCACAGGGGTCCGACCGCCCCCGCACCATCGCCCTCAGGGGTGAATTTCGATATCGGTTCGCTTACAAGGCGCAACGCTTCTGCCGATGCGGCAGTCAAGCGTTGCGTAGACGGGCACACGACGGAGCACTCTCGGGGAGCGCATATGCACATCAGGGGCGACCATGCCGAGCTGGTCGTCGGGGGCCGCCTCGACGTCCGGAGCGCGGCGGACGCCCGCACGGTCCTGCACTCGGCCGTCGACGACGGCGTCGGCGACCTCGTGCTCGACCTGACCGGCCTCGACTCCTGGGACGCCACCGGGCTCGGCGTCATCATGGGCGCCCACCGGCGGGCCGGGCGCTGCGGCCGCCGCCTGGTGCTGCGCGGAGTGCCGCCCCAGATGCAGCGCCTGCTCGTGGCGACCCGGCTGCACCGCATCCTCGCCATCGAGGGCGGACTCGCCGCCGAGTCGCTGCCCCGCGTCTGACGTCCGCGCGTCTGACGTCCGGGCGTCCGATCGTCTGAACGGACGTCACGTCACAGCCGCGACACGCGGCTGTGAAGCCACTGTGAGAACCAGGCGTCACGCGCAATCCTCACAAGACCATGACGTCTTGGGCTCGGTGCCACCCCGACTGTTCCCGCAGCTCGGACAACCGTCTAGGGTCGGCTCGCCTGCACATCGCCCGCCGCTTGGGAGCTTGGACCATGGACCCGATCAACCGGGGACCGGAGGAGTACGGTCACGACGCCGAGGGCGAGGACGCCCGCCCCGGACACGCCGTACCCACGCCCGCGTCCACCGCCCCCGCCCGCGTGCGCACCGCCCGGCTCGTCTCCGGCGGCCTCCTGCTCACCGTCAACCCCCTCGACGGCAGCGAGATCGAGGTGTGCCCGCCCGGCGAGCAGCCCCCCGCGCCCCGCCGCCGCACCGCCCGCGAGCGCGCCGACGCCGCCCGCGCCGCCACCCCGCCCGTACCGCCCGGACCCGCCGCCCCCGCCCTCCCGCTGCTGGAACGGCAGGAACAGCGCGACCAGCTCGTCCACCACCTCAGCCGCGGCCGCTCCGCCCGGCTCACCGGCCCCGCCGGCTCCGGCCGCACCACCCTCCTCGACGCCGTCGCCGCCGACTGCGCCGGCATCGCCCCCGACGGCGTCGTCCGGCTCTCCGGGCACCACCGCACCCCCACCGACCTGCTGTACGAGCTCTTCCACGCCGTCCAGCACGCCCCCGGCTTCCGGCCCGACCGCGAGGAACTCCTCATGGAGGTCCGCGGCATCGGCGCCATCGTCGTCGTCGACGACCTGGAGTTCGGCGGCGCCGCCCTCGACGAGCTGCTCGCCGCCACCCCCGACTGCGCCTTCCTCTTCGCCGTCACTCCCGACGTCCCCGCCGCCTCGCCCGAGGCCGCCCTCGAAGAGGTCGACCTCCCCGGACTCGGCCGCGCCGCCGCCGTCGAGCTCCTGGAGAGCGCCGTCGGCCGCGCCCTCACCGAGGACGAGGCCAATTGGGCCGGCGACCTCTGGTTCGAGTCCGAGGGGCTGCCGCTCCGCTTCGTCCAGGCCGGCGCCCTGCTCCGGCAGCGCGACCGGCTCCGGGTCGCCCCCGCCGAGTTCGACGCCTTCGGCGCCCTGGAGGAGGCGTTCGGCCCGTCCGGCGGCTCCACCGGGAACGCCTCCCCGCACGACCCCGCCGACGACCCCGACATCGAGGTCCGCGCCGTACCGCTGCCCAGCCTCGGCGAAGGCGCCGCCCCGGCCGCCCTGCTCGCCTCCCGGCTCAGCCGCGCCGCCCAGGAGACCCTGCGCTTCGCCGTCGCCCTCGGCGGCGAGGTCCCCCACCAGGCGCACCTGCCCGCCCTCGTGGGCGACACCCACGCCGACGCGGCCGTCGGCGAGCTCATGTCCTGCGGACTGCTCTCCCCGGTCGGCACCCGCTACCGGCTCGCCGCCGGCGTCCTCACCCAGCTCCTCGCCCAGGACTACGAGCCCGACGCCGCCGGCCGCGCCCACGCCGTCGCCCAGCACTACGCCTGGTGGGCCGGGCACCCCTCCGTCAGCCCCGAGCGCGCCACCGCCGAGGCCGACTCCCTGCTCGCCGCCCTCGCCGCGCTCGTCCCCGGCGCCGCGCCCGAGCATCCGGTCACCGCCGCCCGGCTCGCCCGCGCGGCCGCGCCCGCCTTCGCCGCCGGACTGCACTGGAGCGCCTGGGAACGCGCCCTGCGCGGCGGCCAGGAGGCCGCCCGGCTGGCCGGCGAGGTCGCCGAAGAAGCCTGGTTCCACCACGAACTGGGCATCCTCGCCCTCTGCCGGGGCAGCCTCCAGCGGGCCCGCGCCGAACTGGAGGCGTCCATCGGCATGCGCGGCGCCCTCGCCGACAAGCGCGGCACCGTCGCGGGCCGCCGGGCCCTCGCGCTCGTCGCCGACCTCGCCGGCGAGACCACCCCCGTCGAACCCGCGCCCGCCGCCACGCCGCCCGCGGGCACGCCGGC
>NZ_JBEXQW010000019.1:0-141449 GCF_040612775.1 Streptomyces sp. NPDC006339 | reverse complement strand
CCCCCCACTGGACCACCCTCCTCACCCCCTACCACCCCCACACCACCGAACTCCCCTCCTACCCCTTCCAACGCCAGCGCTACTGGCTCGAACCCCGTCCCGAACCCGTCGCCGCACACCGTGCGCCCCAGCCGGTGGCACAGTCCGCGGAAGCGGGAGCCCTGTTGGGTGTGCGGCTGCCGTCGTCCCCGCTCGCGGAGGCGCAGTTCGCCCCGCGGCTCGATCCGGTGGCGCACGCCTGCCTCGGTGACTTCGTGGTCGGTGGGCGGCCCGTGGTCAGTGCCGGTGTGGTCGTGGAGACGCTGATCGAGGCGGTCACGGAGCTCGCCGGGGCCGGGCCGGTGTCCGTGGAGGACCTGGAGCTGCCCGTCGACCTGGTGCTGGAGCCCGTCGTCGCCGACCGGCCGACGGATCGTGCCGAGCGCGCCGCGCAACTCGTCGTGCACCACGGGGAGTTCCGCTACTACGCCCAGGACGCGGCCGGCGGCTGGCAGCTCCACGCCCAGGGCCGGGCGCGGTCCGGTGCGTCGGCCGCTCCGACGGTGACGCTCGCCCCGGTCGGTTCGGGCCGCGAGCTGACCGGTGACGAGCTGTACCGGATGCTGTGGCAGCGTGCCCTGTATCTGGGTTCCGCCGCCCGCTGGGTGGAGCTGATCCGGCTCGGCCGCGGCGAGGCCACCGCCGAGCTCCGGCCCGCCGCACCCGGCGAGGCGGAGCCGTATCGGATGCACCCCGGGCTCGTCGACGCGATGTTCCAGACCGCGCTGGCCTGCTTCCCGGTGGACGGCCCGGCCCTCGTGCCGGTCGCTCTGGAGCGCTTCGTGCACTACGACCGCGGCGGCTCCCAGGAGGGGCTGCGCTGTCACGCCGAGCTGTTCGAGGGCGGCACCCTGGCACGTATCCGGCTCGTCGACGTCCACGGCCGGCTGGTCGCCGAGGCCGACGGCGTCCGCTTCGCCCCCGCCCTGACCCGGCCCGCCACGGAACCGGCGACGACAGCGGCGACGGCAGAGGCGACGGCCCCGGCGCCCGCGCCCGCGCCCGAACCCGTACTCCTCCCCGTAGCCCCGCCCACGCCGGCTCCCGAGCCGCACGACGTACGGGCCCTCGTGATCCGGACCGTCGCGCAGGCGCTGGGCACCACAGCGGTGCGGCTCGACGCCGGGCAGTCGTTGCAGGCGCTGGGGCTCGACTCGCTGATCGCGATGAAGATCCGGACGACGCTGAACCGCGAGTTCGACGTCCTGCTGCCGATGACGGCGTTCCTCGACGGCCGCAGCACCGACGACCTCGCCGAGGACGTCCTCGCCGCCCTCAGCCCCGTCACCGCCCCCGACACCCCGGCGGAGACCCCGCACACCGACGCCATCGACACCACCGACGCTCCCCACGCCCCCGACGACGAGCGGTACGAGCCCTTCGGCCTGACCGACCTCCAGCAGGCGTATCTCGTCGGACGCGGTGACGCCTTCGAACTGGGCAACACCTCCACGTACTTCCAGATCGAGATCGACCTGGAGAACGTGGACCTGGACCGGCTCGGCGCGTCGTTCCGGGCGATGATCGAGCGCCACGACATGCTGCGGGCGGTCTTCACGCCGGAGGGCGAGCAGCGCGTGCTGCGCGAGGTCCCGGCCTATGTGATCCGTGAGACCGACGTGTCCGCCCTGGATCCCGACGGCCGTGAGGCCGCGCTGGCCGCCGTGCACGAGGAGATGCGGCACCAGGTCTTCGACACCGCCCGCTGGCCGCTGTTCGACGTGCGGGTGACCCGGGTCGACGACCGGGCGATCCGGCTGCACGCCGGCTTCGACGCCCTGATCATCGACGGGTTCAGCACGTCGATCCTGTTCAAGGAGTGGGCCGCCCACTACCGCGGGGAGACGCTGCCCGAACTGCGGCTGCGCTACCGGGACTACGTCCGGCAGGTGCGTGAGCTGGAGTCCGGGCCCGAGTACGACCGGGCGCTCGCCTACTGGCGGGACCGGCTCGACACGCTGCCGCCCGCGCCGCAACTGCCGCTGGCGGTCGACCCGTCGAGCCTGGTGCGGCCGGTGTTCGACCACCGGGGCGCGACCCTGTCGAAGGAGGACTGGGCCCGGTTCAAGGAGCACGCGGCCACGGCCGGGGTCAGCGCCTCGGCGGCCCTGTGCACGGCGTACGCGCAGGTGATCGCGGAGTGGAGCGCCACGCCCGACTTCTCGCTGAACCTGCTGTTCTTCAACCGGCTGCCGCTGCATCCGCAGGTCGGCGACGTCATCGGCAACTTCTCCACCACCCTGATGCTGGAGATCCGGGACGCGGCCGACGACGCGTTCGCGGCCCGCGCCGCCGAGGTGCAGCGCCGGCTGTGGAGCGACCTGGAGCACAGCCAGGTGAGCGGTGTGCAGGTGCTGCGGGAGCTGAACCGGGCCCGCGGTGCCTCGGTGCGGGCCGCCGCGCCGGTCGTGTTCACCAGTCTGGTCAACTTCAGCGGCCAGCAGGACACCGAGCAGCGCGGAGTCGTCCAGTACCTCGCCGGGATCGGCGAGAACGGCCGTCAGGTGAGCAGTTCGGTCCGCACCCCGCAGGTGTGGCTGGACCACCAGGCGGTCGAGGAGGCCGGTGAGCTCGTCCTGAACTGGGACGTGATCGAGGAACTGTTCCCGGCGGGCTGTGTGGACGCCATGTTCGCCGGCTATCTGCGGTTGCTGCACGACCTGTGCCGTGACCCCGCGGCCTGGCAGCGGCCGAGGCCCGTCCTCACTCCGGCCGCCGACCTGGAGGTGCGGGCCGCGGCGAACGCCACCGACGGGCCCCTGCCCGAGGGGCTGCTGCACGACGCGGTCCTCGCCCGGGCGGCGGACACGCCGGACGCGCCGGCGGTGATCTCGCAGGCGCTGACCCTGACGTACGGGGAGCTCGAGCGCAGGTCCCGCCGGGTGGGGCACGCGCTGCGCGCCCAGGGAGCCGGTCCCGGCGACCTGGTGGCGATCGTCATGGACAAGGGCTGGGAGCAGGTCGTCGCGGCGCTCGGCATCCTGCGGGCGGGGGCGGCGTACGTCCCGATCGACGCGCGGGTGCCCGCCGAGCGGCTGCACGTCCTGCTCGACAGTGCCGGGATCAGCCGGGTCGTCACCCAGCCGTGGGTGGAGGACACGGCGGACTGGCCGCAGGGCGTGGCCAGGACCGTGGTGGGCACGGACGACCAGGCCATGGCTGACGACCAGGCCGTGGCGGGCGACCAGGTCACGGCGGACACGTCCGACGCACCGGGCGGCGAGGAGGACGAACCGCTCGGTCCGTCCGGCGCCACGCCCACCGATCTCGCCTATGTGATCTTCACTTCGGGGTCCACCGGACTGCCCAAGGGCGTGATGATCGAGCACGGCGCGGCCCTGAACACGGTCGTCGACGTCAACGAGCGCTATCGGGTGACGGCGGCGGACCGGGCCCTGGGGCTGTCCGCGATGCACTTCGACCTGTCGGTGTACGACGTCTTCGGACTGCTGTCGGTGGGCGGTGCCCTCGTGCTGCCCGAGCCGGCCGCGCACCGCGAGCCCGCCCGCTGGGCGGAGCTCGTCGCCGAGCACGGGGTGACGGTCTGGAACAGCGTTCCCGCGTTGATGGAGATGTTCACCGAACACGCCCTCGCCGAAGGGCTGTCCGGGCTGCCGCTGCGGCTGGTCATGATGAGCGGGGACTGGATCCCGGTGACCCTGCCCGGCCGGATCCGGCAGTTGCTGCCGGACGCCGAGCTGTGGAGCCTCGGTGGCGCGACGGAGGCGTCGATCTGGTCGATCCTGCACCCGATCGGTGACGTCGGGGACGACTGGGTGAGCATTCCGTACGGCAAGGCGATGCGTAACCAGCGCTTCCACGTGCTGGACGGCGCGCTGCGGCCGTGCCCGGTGTGGGTGCCGGGCGACCTGTACATCGCGGGTGTGGGTCTGGCCCGCGGCTATCTGAACGACGAGGCGAAGACCGGCGCGGCCTTCCTGCACCACCCGGTCACCGGTGAACGCCTCTACCGCACCGGGGACATGGGACGCTTCCTGCCGGACGGCACCATCGAGTTCCTCGGCCGGCTCGACTCCCAGGTGAAGATCCAGGGGTATCGCATCGAGCTGGGCGAGGTGGAGGCCGCGCTCACCCAGTGCGAGGGCGTGCGGGCCGCCGCGGTCGTCGCGGCGGGCGAGCAGCACGGGCCCAAGCGGCTGATCGCGTACGTCGTCCTCGACGAGGGTCGCGACGACGGCGAGCAGCAGATCGTCGAGGCGCTGCGCCGGGTGGTGCCGCAGCATCTGGTGCCGCAGCGGGTCCTGGTCCTGGACGAGCTGCCGCTCAGCGACAACGGGAAGGTGGACCGGGCGGCGCTGCCGGCGGCCGACGAGGTCGCGGCCGAGGGGTCCGGCTTCGTGGCGCCGCGCGACGAGGTGGAGCGCCGGCTCGCGGAGATCTGGGCCGAGTTCTTCGGCGTGACCGAGATCGGGGTGACCGCGAGCTTCTTCGAGCTCGGCGGGGACTCGCTGCTCGCGGTGCGGCTGATGGCCAGGATCGCCCGTGGTCTGGGGCGCAGTCTGCCGCTGTCCACGCTCTTCACCCGGCCGACGATCGAGCTGCTGGCCCGGGCGGTCCGGGAGGCCGGCAGCGGCGAGGAGGGCCGTGGGGCCCTGGTGCCGGTGCGCACCGGCGGGTCGCGGACTCCGCTGGTGTTCGTCCACCCGGTCGGCGGTGACGTGCTCTGTTACGCGGAGCTCGCCGAACTCCTCGGCGCGGACCAGCCGTTCTACGCGCTGCAGTTGCCGGACATCGAGCTGGGCAGTGTGGAGGAGATGGCCGCCCACTATGTCGCGGCGGTGCGCGCGGCGCTGCCCGAGGGGCCGTACCGGCTCGGCGGCTGGTCGATGGGCGGGGTGATCGCCCTGGAGATGGCGGCCCAGTTGACCGCTTCGGGTGCCGAGGTGGATCTGCTGGCCGTGGTCGATCTGATGGTGCGGCCGGGGCCGGACGAGGGTGCGCCGGTCTCCGACGAGGTGTTGCTGTCCTGGTTCGCCCGGGATCTGGCGGGCCTGGCCGGGGTCGACTGGGAGCTGCCGCCTGAGGCGTTCGACGGCCGCCCGCCGGTCGAGGTGTTGCATGCCGAGGCCCGTGCGGCGGGGGCGTTGTCGGAGGACATCGACCTCGGCACGCTGAGCCGTATCGTCGGCCGGTTCCAGCGCAACTACCGGGCTCTGCTGCGCTACGCGCCGAGCGGGTTCGCCGGGCGGGTGGTGTCGCTGCGGGCCGCGGACGGCGGTGCGACGGTCGAGACGGCCGCCCGCTGGATGGAGTTCTTCACCGGCGACGCCACGCTCGTCGACGTGCCCGGCGACCACTACTCGGTGATGCGCGGCGAGCGGCTGCGCGTGCTGGCCGGTGAGCTGCGCCGGGCGCTCGGCGCCCACTGATCCGAACCGGCCGGGCCGCTCTCGGGCGGCCCGGCCGGCCCCTTCCTTCCCGCCGGACCGGTCCTCGAGGGTCCGGTCCGGCGGGGTCCAGGTCCACGACGTGAGGACATGCGGTATGCGAAGTGATCAGGCCGACCCGCGACGGCGGCCGGTGGAGGAGTTGCCGGCCACGGTGCCGGTGGCGGTCGTCGGGGCGGGCCAGTCCGGCCTCGCCGTCGGGTACCACCTGCGCCGGGCCGGCGTGGAGTGTGTGCTGCTGGACGCGGGCGACGGGATAGGCGAGAGCTGGGAGCGGCGCTGGGACTCGCTGACGCTGTTCACGTCCGCGCAGTTCTCCGGGCTGCCGGGGCTGCCGTTCCCCGGTCCCGCGGCCCGCTACCCCGGCAAGGACGAGGTGGCGGCGTATCTGCGGGACTACGCCGAGCGGTTCGAGCTTCCGGTGCTGGCCGGCCACCGGGTGCGGTCGCTGCGCCGGGACGGTGACGGCTATGTGCTGAGCACCGCGCACGGCGAGTGCCGTGCCGGGCAGGTCGTGATCGCGACCGGCGCGTTCGGCGTGCCCCGGATCCCGGAGTTCGCCGCGGGGCTGAGCGGGGACGTGTTCACCCTGCACACCTCCGACTACCGCGGCCCGGAGCAACTGCCGCCGGGGCCCGTGGTGGTGGTCGGGGACGGCAACTCCGGCCGGCAGATCGCCGTGGAGCTGGCCGAGACCCACAGTGTGGTGCTCGGTTGCGGCGAGAGCGTGTCGCCGCCGCTGCCGCAGAGGGTGGTCGGCCGGGACATGTTCTGGTGGATGAGCGTCCTCGGGGTGATGAGTCTGCCGGTGAACATGCAGGCGCCCGATCCGGTCGTCGGGGACCGGGTGCCGGAGCTGGTCGCGGCGGGCCGGATCCGGACGGTGGGCCGGATCGTCGCGGCCGAGGGCGGTGAGCTGCTGGCCGCGGACGGCGAGCGCGTCAAGCCGTCCACGGTGATATGGGCGACCGGCTACCGCACCGACTGGAGCTGGCTCGACCCGGAGATGCTCGACGAGGCCGGGCAGCCGCTGCACACCGAGGGGGTGGGGGCGCTGCCGGGCAGCTACTACCTGGGGCTGTACCGGATGCGTACCCGCGGCTCGGCACTGATCGGTTTCGTCGGCCGGGACGCCGAGCACATCGCCGCGGCGATCACCACCGCCGCCCACGGCGGCACCACGACCACTCCCGCCACGGCAGAAGGCGAACCGTCATGACCACCGGTGCGACGACCTCCACGACCTCCATGACGTACGCGACCGAACTCGACGTGCTGGGCGCGCTGTTGGCGTTCGACTTCATCGGGTTCGCGCAGAAGTCCGCCGCGCTCGACCCGGCCGCTGAGCGCTACGGGCGGGCGGTCGGCGCCGCCTTCGGGATCACGGTCCGCCGCCGCTTCCCGCAGGGTGCGACACCGCAGGAGATCGACGGTTACGTCGCGGAGTTCCTCGGCTCGCTGGAGGCCGGCGCCGAGGACTTCGACGCGGCGTTCCTGGCCCGCCTGATCGCCGACGCCCTGTCCGACGCCCTGGCCGAGGGCACCGTGCCGTCCGGCGGCGGGCGGCCGGTCGCGGAGACGACGATGCAGGCCCTGCTGGTCCTGACGCTGCGGATGGTACGGGAGCTGGGTCTCGGGCCCGAGGAGCAGCGGGAGTTGCTGGCCGAGGCGGCCCGGCGCACGGCCGGCTGATCCGTACGGGCGAGACGTACGGGCGAGACGTACGAGAGGCGGCGCCCGGTGGTCCGGGGCGCCGCCTTCCGTCGTCGGCGGGGCGGAGATCAGCCGAGGTACTCGATCGTCCCCATCATCGTGCTCGTCACGTCCGAGTGGTCGAGCATGTTGACCCGGGCGTTCATCTTGCCGGTGCCGGTCGCGAACTGGTAGTTCCCGGTGCCACCCGTGATCTTGTAGGTGCCGGTCGGGTAGACCATGGTGTCCGAGGTCAGCGGGGCGGTGAGCTGGTAGCTGACGTGGAGCTTGTCACCGTCGGGTTCCGTGATGGTGCCGGTCCCCTTGATGTCCCACTTCCCGGGGATGGTCGCCTTGCACGCCACCTCGGTCTGGGTCCAGGTGCCGCTGGTGATGGGCCGGCCGGTCGAGGTGCCCGACCCCGTCACGTTGTAGCCGTCGCAGCCCACGGTGTCCGGGTGCGTGGTCGCCACGACCCCGAACTTCGAGGTGACCTCGAACGAGGGCAGCCATGTCTCGGCCGCGGCGACGGTGGGCGCGCTCTCGGCGGCGAACGTGACGCCGGCCGCACCCCCGGTGATCAGTACCGCCGCGGTCGCCACGCCTATCGAGCGCGTCAACCAGCGGTGTGCGAGTCCTGCCATCTTCTCCCCCGAACATATACAGAAGTTGTCCAACGAGGCCCGAGTGACGGCCTGTTGGGGACAGCTTCTCCGATCGGGGGTCACCGCGTCGAGATATTCGGCCTACTTTCGTATTTTCGGTCAGGGTGCGGTGAAGACCGTCTCCCGATCAGGGAGACGTCGTGGAGACCACGTACACACGGGGGAAGGCCGGATCATCCAGATTGACCGTGATGTCGCTGGTGGGGCGCGGCCTCTCGCGCTTCACGGTGGTGCCGGACCAGCTCCGGTCCGGGCGGAAGTCCCAGCCCACGATCCCGGCGTCACGGTCGCTGACGGTGACCTCGCCGGGGGTGAGGGCGGCGCGGCCGGTACCGCTGTCGTGGAGGTAGGCGTCGAGGCCGGCCGCGGTGGTCGTGAACTGGACGTAGAGCCGGCTGGTCTTCCAGTTGCTGGTCTCGTAGTAGGCCACGTGCCAGGCGTCGGTGGGGATCGGGATCTCGTAGATCCGGCGCTTCATCAGGGAGGGCCGGTTGTCCTGGAGGCCGACGACGGAGGACTCGCGCTCCTTGTCGCGGCCGCTGTCGCGGCTCTGGCCGGCGGAGATCACCAGATAGCCGGCGGGGACGCCGACGAGGAGCACGATGATGATCGCGGTGAGCCAGCGGCGGCGCAGCATGTGCCGGCGGTCCTCGGGCAGCTTGCCGTCCTGGTGCTCCGGGGACGCCGTCGGGTGGGGCACGGTCATGAAGAAGGGTCCTGGGTGGTGCCGGGGGTGCGGGGGGTGCGGTCGGCGGCGGCCGCGGCGCCGCGCAGGGCCTGCGCGTAGCGGCCGTAGCGCTCGTAGCGCTCGACGCGGCGCCGGTTCGCCCGGCGGAAGCGGCGGGCGACGAGCCGGGCGAGGTCGGCGGCGCCGACCATGCCGGCCTCGGGGCCGAGCTGGGCCCGGGCGATGCGGGCCTCGGGCCGGTAGCCGCGGCCGGTGAGGTGGCGGCGGAAGGCGTCCCTGGCGGGGCCGATCAGCAGGTCGTCGGCGGCCGAGACGCCGCCGCCGATGACGAAGCAGGACGGGTCGAGGGCGGCGGCGAGATTGGCGATGCCGACGCCGAGCCACTGGCCGATGTCCTGGAACAGCTCGACGCACATGGCGTCGCCCTCGCGGGCCAGCTCGGTGATCAGCGGGCCGGTGATGTCGGGGACGCTGCCCTTGACCCGCTCGATGATGTTGTACGCGACCGGGGAGTCGGCGGCGGCGAGCTCCCGGGCCTCGCGGACCAGGGCGTTGCCGGAGCTGTACTGCTCCCAGCAGCCGCGGTTGCCGCAGGGGCAGCGGTGGCCGCCGGGCACCACCTGCATGTGCCCGAACTCGCCGGCGACCCCGAACTTGCCGCGCTTGACCTGGCCGTCCTCCAGGATGGCGCCGCCGATGCCGGTGCCGAGGGTGATCATGACGAGGTGGTCCTCGCCGCGGCCGGCGCCGAAGCGCCACTCGGCCCAGGCGGCGGTGTTGGCGTCGTTGTCCACCATGACGGGGACGGCCAGCCGGTCCTGGAGGGCGTCGCGCAGCGGCTCGTTGCGCCAGGCGAGGTGGGGGGCGAAGAGCACCCGGGCCCGGTCGGCGTCCACCCAGCCGGCCGCGCCGATGCCGACGGCGTGCACGTCGTGGCGGTCGGAGAGGTCCAGGACGAGCTCGACGATGGTGTCCTCGACGACCTTCGGGCTCTTGGACTTGTCCGGGGTCTCCGTGCGGACCTGCTCCAGGATGGTGCCGTCCGCGTCGACGACACCGGCCATCACCTTCGTACCGCCGATGTCGATGCCGACGGTCGGCACCCGGGGCGCGGACAGGTGCGAGCGCCGCTCCCGGCTGCCGATCGTCCGCAGGACCGTGCCGCGGGCGGAGCCGCGGTGGGCGAGGTCACGGTAGGTACTCATCGGCTCGATTCTGCCAGGTGGGGTGTGAGGGACGCGTTACGAAGCGGACGGCGGGCCGGACGGTCGCGCCAGCTCGTGGCGGAGGTCCTCCAGCTCGCTGCCGCCGGCCATCTGGCGGGTCAACTCGTCCAGGCTGATGGAACCCTTGGTGTGGCTGCCGGCCATGACGCCACGCTTGAGCAGCACGAAACGGTCGCCGACGAGGTAGGCGTGGTGCGGGTTGTGGGTGATGAGGACCACACCGAGGCCCTGGTCACGTGCGGCGGCCACATACTTCAGGACCACCCCGGACTGCTTGACGCCGAGCGCGGCGGTCGGCTCGTCCAGGACGAGGACCTTGGCGCCGAAGTGGACGGCGCGGGCGATGGCCACGCACTGGCGCTCGCCGCCGGAGAGGGTGCCGATGGGCTGGTCGACGTCGCGCAGGTCGATGCCCATGCGGAGCAGGGCCTCGCGGGTGGTGGTGCGCATCAGCTCGACGTCGAGCCGCTTGAAGGGGCCCTTGCCCCGGGTGGGCTCGGAGCCGAGGAAGAAGTTGCGCCACACCGGCATCAGGGGGACGACGGCGAGGTCCTGGTAGACGGTGGCGATGCCGCGGTCCAGGGCGTCGCGCGGGTTGGCGAGCGCGACCTCCTCGCCCTCGATGCGGAAGGTGCCGGCGTCGTGCCCGTGCAGACCGGCGACGATCTTGATGAGGGTGGACTTGCCGGCGCCGTTGTCGCCGAGGACGCAGGAGATCTCCCCCGCGTGCACCTGGAGCGAGACCCCTTCGAGGGCCCGGATGTTGCCGTAGTACTTGCTGACGGTGTCGAGCTCGACCAGGGGCGCGGGCCCGGCGGTCTTCGTCGTCGGGGTCACTTGGCGGCCTCCACGCGCTTGCGGATCCAGGCGTTCAGGAGCGTGGCGAGCAGCAGCATGGCGCCGAGGAAGAACTTGAACCAGTCGGGGTTCCACTCCGCGTACACGATGCCCTTGCCGGTCATGCCGAAGATGAGGGCGCCGACCGCGGAGCCGATGGCGGAGCCGTAGCCGCCGGTGATCAGGCAGCCGCCGATGACGGCCGCGATGATGTAGATCAGCTCGTTGCCGACGCCCTCGCCCGACTGGACGACGTCGAACGAGAACAGCAGGTGCTGGCCGGAGACCCAGGCGGCGAAGGCCACGCCCATATAGAGGCCGATCTTGGTCCGGTGGACCGGGACGCCGACCGCGCGGGCGGCGTCGGCGCCGCCGCCGACGGCGAAGATCCAGTTGCCGAAGCGGGTGCGCAGCAGGATCCAGGTGGCGAGGCCGACCAGGACGATCCACCACAGGACGGTGACCTTGAGCTCGACGCCGCCGACGGTCCAGGTGGAGGCGAACAGCGCGCGGGCGGAGGGGAAGCCCTCCATGTCGGCGATCGACTTGGTGGAGACGGTGCCGCTGATCAGCTTGGTGAAGCCGAGGTTCAGTCCGGTCAGCATGAGGAAGGTGCCGAGGGTGATGATGAAGCTCGGCAGCTTCGTGCGGGTCAGCATGAAGCCGTTGAACGCGCCGACGGCGAGGGTGACGAGCAGCGAGACGCCGACGCCCACCCAGACGTTCGCGGTCATCTGGTAGCTGAACATCGAGGAGATCAGCGCCGAGGTGGTGACCAGGACGCCGGCGGACAGGTCGAACTCGCCGCCGATCATCAGCAGGGCGACCGGCACGGCCATGATGCCGATGGTGGAGGCCGCGTACAGGACCGTGCCGAGGCTGGAGGCGCGCAGGAAGCTGTCGGCGACCACGGAGAAGAAGACGAAGACGGCGATCGCGCCGACGATCGAGCCGAGCTCGGGCCGGGCGAGCAGCTTCTTCAGCGGCGAGGTGCGCAGGAGACGTTCGTCGACGTGGTCGAGGCCGTCGGAGGGCGGTGCGGTGGCGCTCATCGGGTGCCCCGCTCGGTGTAGCCCTTCAGCGCGCCGGCCTGGTCCTTGGTGATGATCTGCGGGCCGGTGAGGACCGGCTTGCCGCCGCCGAGGACGTCGGCGTTGTAGCGGTAGAGCCAGAGCAGGTCGACGGCCTGGTAGCCCTGGAGGTAGGGCTGCTGGTCGACGGCGAAGCCGAGGGTGCCGGCCTCCAGGGCGCCGGCGACCTTGGCGTTGAGGTCGAAGGTGTCGATCTCGGCCTTGCTGCCGGCGGTCTTCTTCGCCTGGACGGCGGCGTCGGCGAAGGGCGCGCCGAGGGTGACGACGGCGTCGATGGACGGGTCGGACTGGAGCTTGGCGAGGACGGACGCCTGGACGTCGGGCATGTTGGTGCCGTCGACGTAGAGGTTCTGCAAGTCGCCGCCGAAGGTCTTCTTCGCTCCGGCGCAGCGCTGCTCGTGGCCGACGTTGCCCTGCTCGTGCAGGACGCACAGGGCCTTCTTGCGGCCGCGCCGGTCGAGCTCGTCGCCGACGGCCTCGCCCGCGACGGTCTCGTCCTGGCCGATGTGGGTGAGGGCGCCGAAGGCCCGGGACTGCTCGGCGCCGGAGTTCACGGTGATCACCGGAATGCCGGCCTTGACGGCCTTCTCGACCGCCGTCCTCATCGCGTCCGGCTTGGCGAGGGTGACGATGAGACCGTCGACCTTCTTGGCCACGTACGAGTCGATGAGCTGGGCCTGCGTCTGGGCCTCGTCGCTGTGGGCGTAGAGGAAGTTGATGTTGTCCTTGACGGCGGCCTGCTTGGCGCCGTTCTGGACGATGTCCCAGAAGGTGTCGCCGTCGCCCGAGTGGGTGACCATGGCGAAGGTCCACCGGGGGGTGTCCACGGCCGCCCTGCCCTGGGCCGCCGCCGCCTTGCGCGCGTCCTCCGCGCGCTTCCCGCCGGTGCTGCTGCATCCCGCGAGCGCGGCGGTCAGCGCCACCGCGAGCACGGCGCCGACGGCCGCGCGTACCCCTCCTGTAGGAACCCTGGTCACGAGGCCGTGCCCTCCTTTGTGTCCTTCTGCGTGCATTGCAGTATCGGTCATGGGGGTCACGCCGATCTCCAGCGGGGCCTGCTGGTCTCTACCCGCGGTCGCGCCGCCGGAACGCGAAACGCCCGGGAGGGTGGGCCCGGGGGCGGGCGACGAGAAGGCGCGGGGCGGCGCGGGGGCGGCGCGGAGGCGGGTGGTCCGGGGTTCCTTGACACCCGATCCGTGGCGCACCACCTTGGGGCCCATGCGGATCGGACTGGTGGGGACGGGGCGGATCGGCGGCTTTCACGCGGGGGTGCTCGCACGGCATCCGGAGGTGCAGGGGCTGGTGCTCGCCGATGCCGACGGGGAGCGGGCCGCGCGGGTGGCGGGGGCGCTGGGGGCCGAGGCGGCGCCGACGGTCGAGGCGCTGTTCGGTCACGCGCTGGACGCGGTGGTGATCGCGTCGGCGACGGCCGCGCACGCGGAGCTGATCGGGCGGGCCGCGGCGGCGGGGCTGCCGGCGTTCTGCGAGAAGCCGATCGCGCTCGACGTACCGGGGACGCTGGCCGCGCTCGACGCGGTCGCGGCGGCCGGCACCGAGCTGCAGCTCGGGTTCATGCGGCGGTTCGACGCCGGGTACCGGGCGGCGCGGGAGGCGCTCGGATCGGGCCGGCTCGGGCGGCTGCACACCGTACGGACGGTGACCTCCGACCCGGCGCCGCCGCCCGCCGCGTACCTGCCGCTGTCCGGCGGCCTGTTCCGCGACTGCATGGTGCACGACTTCGACATCCTGCGCTGGGTGACGGGCCGTGAGGTCGTGGAGGTGTACGCGGCCGGGTCGGACGCCGGGCCCGCGATGTTCCGCGCGGCCGGGGACATGGACACGGCCGCGGCCCTGCTCACCCTGGACGACGGGACGCTGGTCACGGCGACCGCGACCCGCTGCAACGGCGCCGGGTACGACGTACGGATGGAGCTGGCCGGGGAGCGGGCGCAGCTCGCCGTCGGCATGGACGAGCGCACGCCGCTGGAGTCGGTCGAGCCGCAGGGCCCGCCGCCGCCCGGGAAGCCGTGGACCGGTTTCCTGGAGCGGTTCGCCCCGGCGTACGAGGCGGAGCTCGACGCCTTCGTCGGCCTGGTGCGCGG
Organism: Streptomyces sp. NPDC006339; assembly: GCF_040612775.1. Classification (NCBI taxonomy): domain Bacteria; kingdom Bacillati; phylum Actinomycetota; class Actinomycetes; order Kitasatosporales; family Streptomycetaceae; genus Streptomyces; species Streptomyces sp. NPDC006339. Next base: position 127,701 of record NZ_JBEXQW010000019.1, on the reverse strand, counting down.
GGAGCGGGCCAACCCCTGCGACGGGCGCGAGGCGCTCGCGGCGCTGCGGGTCGCGGAGGCGTGCGAGCGGTCGCGGCGGGAGCGACGCCCGGTGCGGCTCGACGAGGTGCCGTCCTCAGCCGCCGGCTGACAGCACCGTGCCCTGCGCCACCGCGCACAGGGTCTCGGCCCCCTCGGCGTCCACGGTCAGCAGGTCGCACCGGACGACGGCCTGGCGGCGGCCGGCGTGCACGACGGACGCGCGGGCGCGCAGCACGGCCCCGACCGCCGGGCGCAGGTACTGGATGCTGAAGCCGCCGGTCAGGACGGCCGGGCCGAGGGCGGCCCCGCCGGCGAAGGTGAGGGCGTTGTCGGCGGCGTAGGAGAGCACTCCGCCGTGCACGAAGCCGTTCTGCTGCCGGTGCTCCTCCCGGATGTCGAGCTCCAGGACGGCGGCGGCGTCGCCGAAGGCGGTGATCCGGGCGCCGAGGAGCCGGCTGAAGGGCTGGCTGTCGAGGACCTTCTGGGCGAGGGCGACGCCCGGGTCGGCGGTGGGGTCGAGGGCGGGGTCGTGGGCCGAGTCGGCATGGTCGGCGGGAGCGTGGGAGGGGCTCACCGGCTCCGCGGGATTCGTAGGCTGCATGGGGTTCATGATGTCGCTCACCAAATGACGGGAAGGCGGCGGGTGCCGCGGATCAGCAGACCGGGCAGCCACTCCAACGGGCCCGCGTCGGGGTCGAGTTCCAGCCGGGGGAAGCGTTCGAGAAGCGACCGGATGGCGATCTTGCCCTCCAGGCGGGCGAGCGGGGCGCCCAGGCAGTAGTGGATGCCGTGTCCGAAGGCGAGGTGGCCGCGCGGGTCGCGCCGGATGTCGAAGCGGTCGGGTTCCGGGAAACGGCCCGGGTCGCGGGCGCCGGCGGCGAGCCCGACGAGCACGACGGAGCCGGCGGGGACGACGGTGCCGCCGATGCGGACGTCCTCGACGGCGAAGCGGTACGTGGCCGCCTCCACCGGTCCGTCGTAGCGCAGGCCCTCCTCGATCGCACCGTCGATGAGGCCGAAGTCGGCGCGCAGCGCGGCGAGTTGTCCGGGGTGGGTGAGCAGTGCGCGGACCGTGTTGGCGATCAGGTTGACCGTGGTCTCGTGGCCCGCGATCAGCAGCAGATAGGCCAGGGCGCGCAGTTCGGGCAGGGAGAGCCGGTCGCCGTCCTCGGCGCGGGTGGCGATGAGGGCGGACAGCAGGTCGTCGGCGGGGCCGGCGGCCCGTTTGTCCTCGATGAGCTCGTCGAGGTAGTCGCCGAAGCCTTCGACGGCCTCCCGTTCGGTCAGGGCGCCGGTCGGGGCGACGAGCTCGTTGGACCAGGCCCGGAAGCTGTCCCGGTCGGCGGCCGGGACTCCGAGGAGTTCGCAGATGACGGTGATGGGCAGCGGGAAGGCGAAGGCGTCGACGAGGTCGGCGCGGCCGGCCGGCGCCATCGCGTCGAGGAGTTCGTCGGTCAGCCGCTGGACGCGGGGGCGCAGGGCCTCGACCCGGCGGCCGGTGAACTCGCCCGCGACGAGTTTGCGCAGCCGGGTGTGGTCGGGCGGGTCGACGCCAAGCAGGTTGGGGCCGATGACCTCGACGTCCAGCGGGACGAAGTCGAGGACGGCGGAGGGGTCCTTGACGAGCCGCTGATCGGCGAGGGCGGCGCGGCCCTCCTCGTAGCCGACGATCAGCCAGGCCGGGACGCCCTCGGGCGTGAGGACCTCGTGGACGGGGCCGGCCGCGCGGAGTTTCGCGTAGTACGGGTACGGGTCGGCGGTGAAGTCCGGGCCGTACGCGCCCAGATCGATGGCGGACATCGATCCAGGCTAGGCGCCGTCGTCGGGCTCGGGGAGGTCGAGGAGACCGGCGTCGTGGACGAGCAGCGCGATCTGGACACGGTTGTTGAGGCCGAGTTTGGCCGGAATCCGCGAGACGTGGGTCTTGACGGTCGGGACGCTCATGAGCTGGCGGGTGACGGCCGGGCGTCCCGCACGGTCCGCCGCGCCGCCCGCCCCTCGGCCCCGGTGGCCTCGACCAGGTGGGAGGGGAGCAGCCAGGTGCGTGTCATAGCGGAAATGTACGCAGATGGGGGCCGTGACGCGGGGTCGGAGCGAGGGGTCGATACCAAAGTCGCGGACTCGGCGACTTCGGTCGTACGAACGTCGTACAGGGGCGCGGCGGAACGGATACCGACGGCCGACGCGGGCCGTGGCGCCAATGGATCATGATCGGGGCATGAAGAGGTTTCTCGAAGTCACGGGCTCCCTGCTGCTGATCTTCGGCATAGCCGGAGTGGTCCGCGAACTGACCGACGGCTGGTTCAAGCTCCTGGGCATGACCCGCTTCCTCACGGAGAACGTCGCCTTCCTCCACGGCCACGAGGTCTTCGCGAACATCGTCGTCGCGGCCCTGGGCGTGGCGGTCCTGGTCCTCTCGGACCGGGTGCCGCGACGCTGACGGGGCCGCCGTGGGGGTGCTCGCCAGGCGCGGCACCGACGGAGTGTCGCCGGACCTATCCGGCGGTGCGGTCGGCGGAGCGGCGGCCCCAGGCGGTGCCGGCGAGGACGAGGAGGGCGCCCGCGAGGCCGAGGGGGCCGGGGCGGTCGCCGGCGAGGGCGATGCCCGCGGCGGCGGCCCACAGGGGCTCGGTGCCGAGCAGGAGGCTGACGCGAGAGGGGGAGCTGCGGCGGACCGCCCACATCTGCACGAAGAAGGCGAAGAGGGTGCAGAAGACGGAGAGGAAGACGAGCCCGGCCCATTCGCGGGACCCGAAGTCGACGGCGACCGCCCAGGGCGAGTCGCCGGTGCCGGGCACGGCGGCGAGGAGGGCGAAGACGACGACGGCGGAGCCGAGTTGGACGGTGGTCAGGGAGAGCGAGTCGGCGCTGCGCACGGCCTTGATCCGGGACATGGCGAGGACGTGCACGGTCCGGGCGAGCGCGGCGAGCAGCATCAGCAGGTCGCCGAGCGAGGGGGTGGTGAAGCCTCCGCCCTGGGTCAGCAGGATCACGCCCGCCACGGAGAGGGCCGCGGCGGCGAGGAAGGCGCGGGGTGGCCGGACGCCGGTCACGGCCGCCTCGGCGAGCGGGGTGAAGATCATGGTGAGGCTGATGATCAGGCCCGCGTTGGTGGCGGAGGTGTGGACGACTCCGTAGGTCTCCAGGAGGAAGATCCCGGCGAGGATCAGTCCGAGCACACCGGCCCCGCGCCACTGGGCGGGGTTCAGCGCCCGCAGTCTGCGCCATCCGGCGCCGACGAGGACCGGCAGCACCACGGCGAACCGCAGGACGAGTACGGCGATCACGGTGTGGGTGGTGGTGATGCCCTTGGCGGCGAGGTAGCTGGCGCCCCACACCACCGCGACGAGGAGGACCGGCAGGTCGGTGAGCCAGGCCCGGCGAGGGGCGCCGAGGGGCAGGGGTGCGGCGAGCGCCGAGGGGGCGGTCATGGGGAGCGGTCTCCGACTCTTGGGTGGGGGTGGAGACTTCGGCGGCTCTCACTCGGGCGCGCTCACCGTATCCGGCGGACAACGGTGGTGGCTACATCATTCTCCGATGGTGCCGAACTCGGGGCGTCCCGCGAGCTCGTACGTCTGGATGGTGACGCCCAGGGAGGTGCTGCGGGCGTCGAGGAGCCGGAAGGCGCTCGGCGTGGCGCCCTCGCGGAACAGGCGCCTGCCGGCGCCGAGGACGACGGGGAAGAAGAGCAGGTGGAGCCGGTCGATGAGGCCGCGGGCCAGCAGGGTCTGCGCGAGGCCGCCGCTGCCGTGCATCTGGATCTCGCCGTCGACGCGCTCCTTGAGGGCGAGGACTCCGTCGGCCGCGTCCCCCCGCAGCACCGTGGTGGTGGGCCAGTCGGCGGAGGCGAGCGTGGTCGAGACGACGTACTTGGGCAGCGCGTTGAGCTTGCTCGCGACCGGGTCTCCGGGATCGGTCTGCCGCGGCCAGTAGCTCGCGAAGATCTCGTAGGTGCGGCGGCCGAGGAGGAAGGCGGCGGGCCGGGCGAAGACCTCGTCGATGAAACGGCCGAAGTCCTCGTCGACGTACGGCGCGACCCAGCCGCCCCGGTCGAAGCCGCCGCTGGGGTCCTCCTCCGGGCCGCCGGGGGCCTGGTAGACGCCGTCGAGGGTGAGGAACTGGGTGAGGCTGAGGGTGGCCATGACGGGTGCCTTTCTCTCTTGCGGACCATCGTGTCCCACCCGTACCGACCGCGCCGCTCGGCGGAACTCATCGCCGGCCCCCGCCGGTGATCGCCTCGGTGTCCGTTTCCCGCCGGTGTCCGGGGCCCCGCCCGCGTTTGATTGAACTCGCAACGACAAACGAGGTGCGAGGAGTTCGCGATGTCCACGACGAATGGCACGAACGGCATGAGCGGCAGGGCGGTCCTGGTCACCGGCGGCAGCAGGGGCGTGGGGGCCGCGACGGCCGTCCGGCTCGCCGGGGAGGGCGCGGACGTGGCCTTCACCTACGTCCGGGACGAGGTCCGGGCCAAGGAGGTGGCCGCCCGGATCGAGGCGCTGGGCCGCCGGGCGCTGCCGCTGCGGGCCGACGCCGGTGACGCGGGCGACGCGGCGGGTGCCGTGGACTGGGCGGCGGACGCCCTCGGCCGGCTCGACGTGCTGGTGAACAACGTCGGCGTGGGGGTGCTCGCGCCGCTGGGACACCTGAGCCTGGCGGAGGTGGACCGGGTGCTGGCCGTGAACGTCCGCTCGGCCTTCCTGGCCGCGCAGGCGGCGGCCGCCCGCATGGAGGCCGGCGGCCGGATCGTCACCGTCGGCACCTGCATGACCCAGCGGGTCCCGGGCCCCGGCGGCACGCTGTACACGATGAGCAAGGCGGCGCTCGTGGGCCTGACGAAGGCACTCGCCCGCGAGCTGGGCGAGCGCGGCATCACCGCGAACATCGTCCACCCGGGCCCGACGGACACCGACATGAATCCGGCGGACGGCCCGTACGCGGACGGGCAGGCGGCCATGACGGCTCTGGGCCGCTTCGGCACCGCCGACGAGGTCGCGGCCACGGTCGCGTTCCTTGCGGGCCCGGACGCGGCGTACGTGACGGGCGCCGAGTTCTCGGTGGACGGCGGCCACGCGGCCTGACCCCGCCAGGGCGTCCCGCCCCACGGCCGGCCTTACCGACACCCCGAGCCGTGCGGCCCACCCGTAACGCCGCCCACGACCACCCGACGACGCCCACGACCACCTCGGCGAGTGAGCCGAAGGGCGCCGCGGGCGTCGAAAGGGAGAACGCGCGGAGGTCCCGAGGAACGAGGGACCGAGCACGATCGACCGTCGACGCACGCTGAAGGCGCCCGGAGGCGAACCGAGCCACAAAATAAGCGGGGCGCACCGGTGCTGTCGGGCCGGTGCGCCCTCGCGTGCCGGGCGGGGTGTCGTGCCCGCCCAGTTCTGGGGTGGGGTGGCGTCAGCCGCCCAGCTCCTGGTGGCGGGCGGTCAGCCGGGCGGCGCCCGTTTCGGTGAGGGAGCCGAAGAGGCGGAGGCGGGAGATGCCGCCGTCGGGGTAGATGTCGATGCGGACGCGGGAGCCGACGGCCGGTGTGTCGAGTACGAAGCGGTGGTTGGTGTCGGGCTGGAGGCGGGTCCGGGGGAGGATCTCGGTCCAGTCCTCGGAGCCTTCGGCGGCCACCGACAGGGCGGCCCAGCCGGCGCTGTTGCCCTTGAGGTAGGCGGTGTCGATCTCGACGGCGCGGATCTCGGATTCGGCGGCGAGGCTGTAGCGGATCCAGTCGTTGCCCTTGTCGCGGCGGCGGCGGGTCTCCCAGCCGTCGTCCATCTTGCGGGAGCGGCCGGGCTGGATGGTGTTGGTGGCCGGGGAGTAGAAGCGGTCGGAGGCGTCCTCGACCTGGCCGCCGTTCTCGAGGGCCGCGAGGTCGAAGGTGCCGAGGACGGCGAGCCACTTCGGGTCGGGGGCGACTTCGCCGTGGACGCGGAGGCGGGCGATGCCGCCGTCGGGGTGCTGGTTGACCCGGAGGTGGGTGAAGCGCTGTTCGACGTCGACGGCGAAGCCGTTGGCGGCGTGGCCGCCGATGGCGGTGCGGGGGACGAGGGTGGTCCACTTGACGTCGTCGGCGAGGAGGTCCTCGGGTGAGGGGGAGCCGGTGACGGAGGTGGCCTCGATGGAGACGGCCTGCGGGTAGTTGCCGCGGAAGTGGGCGGTGTCGACGACGATGCCGCGGATGACGCCGGGGGCGCCGAGGCGTACAAGGGCCCAGTCGTGGTCGTCCTCGGTGGGGTGGGGCTGGTCGGCGGAGACGCCGCGGCGGCGGCGGGTCTCCCAGCCGTCCATGATCTTGCCCTTGTGGCCGAAGTGCTCGGGGTCGAATTCGGCGGCCTCGGGCTTGAGGAGGTTCTCGCGCTCGGCGAAGAACTCGTCGTTGGCGGCGATGACGCCCGCGCCGAGGCGGCGGTCGGCGAGGTCGGCGTACTGGGTGAAGGGGAAGTCGGCGGTGCGGTAGTCGGCGTAGGGGTCACCGCCGCCGTAGGGGCTGGCGTCACCGGTGAAGCTGGGTATGGCGGACACGTCAGTTGTTCCTTTCGAGGAGGCGGCCGGTGGGCTCGGCGAGGGTGCCTCGGTCGGCGATCCGCTCTCCGCGCAGCCAGGTGGAGGTGACGACGCCGTACAGGGTCTTGCCCGCGTAGGCGGTGATCCGGTTGCGGTGCTCCAGCTCGTTGGGGTCGACGGTGAAGGTGGCGTCGGGGTCGAGCACGGCGAAGTCGGCGTCGCGGCCGGCCTCGATGGCGCCCTTGCGGTGGAGGCCGGCGAGGGCGGCGGGGGCGGTGGACATCCAGCGGGCGACGTCGGTGAGGTCGTGGCCGCGGCGCCGCGCCTCGGTCCAGATGGCGGGCAGGCCGAGCTGGAGGGAGGAGATGCCGCCCCAGGCGGACGCGAAGTCGGGCGTCTTGAGGTCGGCGGTGGACGGCGAGTGGTCGGAGACGATGCAGTCGATGGTGCCGTCGGCGAGGCCCTGCCAGAGCAGGTCCTGGTTGGCGGCCTCGCGGATGGGCGGGCAGCACTTGAACTCGGTGGCGCCGTCCGGGACCTCCTCGGCCGTGAGGGTGAGGAAGTGGGGGCAGGACTCGACGGTGATCTTGACGCCCTCGGCCTTGGCGGCGGCGATGAGCGGCAGCGCGTCGGAGGACGACAGGTGCAGGACGTGGACGCGGGCGCTGAGCCGGCGGGCCTGGTTGATCAGGTTCTCGATGGCGGTGTTCTCGGCGACCCGGGGGCGGGAGGCGAGGAAGTCGGCGTACTTCTCGCTCGACTTGTGGGGGGCCGCGTCGAGCTCGTGGGGGTCCTCGGCGTGCACGATCATCAGGCCGTCGAAGCCGGCGATCTCGGCGAGCGAGGCGGCGAGCTGGTCCTGGTCGAGCTGGGGGAACTCGTCGACGCCGGAGGGGCTCAGGAAGCACTTGAAGCCGAAGACGCCGGCGTCGTGGAGCGGCCGGAGGTCCTTGACGTTGTCGGGAAGCGCGCCGCCCCAGAAGCCGGTGTCGATGTGCGCCTTGGGCCGGGCGACGTCCTGCTTGATCCGCAGGTTCTCGACGGTGGTGGTGGGCGGCAGCGAGTTGAGCGGCATGTCGAGCAGGGTGGTGATGCCGCCGGCGGCCGCGGCGCGGGTGGCGGTCCAGAAGCCCTCCCACTCGGTGCGGCCGGGGTCGTTCACATGGACGTGGGTGTCGACGAGTCCGGGCAGGACGACGTCGTCGCCGACGTCTTCCAGCCGGGCGCCGGCGGGTACCTCGGCGTCGTACGGCAGTACGGCCGCGATCTTCCCGCCGGAGACGGCGATCGACGCCGCGCGGGTCCCTTCGGGGGTGATGACGCGCGTCGAGCGCAGGACCAGGTTGACGTCCACCCGTACCCCTTCTTCCTCGATGCTTCTTCCGCGAAGCAGAATTTCAACGAACTGTTGAAGGAGTCTGCGCGCGAGACGACATGTCGTCAAGGGCACACTTTCCAGCATGGGCCGCCGATGAAGCCTGCTTGGATGTTTCCATGAAGTGGAATGGAAATTTCGTACAGTAGAACGTAGCTCCGCACATGCGGGGTGGACCAGGACCCCTCCGGGCAGCCGCCGACAACGGACAAACACCCCCCTGACCGGCCCGGACGCCGGTACCTGGGCCGTGTGTCCGGCCCGGCGGCCCGGTAGGCTGCTGACTTGCCCGCCTGCCCCGAAAGGACCGTTGACGTGCCGACGTCCAGCGCCAGCACCACCGACGCCGCCAAGCCCGCCGCCGCGAGCGGAGGCGTCCAGTCCCTCGAGCGTGCCTTCGACCTCCTGGAGCGGATGGCCGACGCCGGCGGCGAGGTCGGGCTGAGCGAGCTCTCCGCCAGCAGCGGACTGCCGCTGCCCACCATCCACCGTCTGATGCGCACGCTGGTCGCCTGCGGTTACGTCCGCCAGCAGCCCAACCGCCGTTACGCGCTCGGCCCCCGCCTGATCCGCCTCGGCGAGTCCGCCTCCCGGCTGCTCGGCACCTGGGCCCGCCCGTATCTGGCCCGGCTCGTCGAGGAGACCGGGGAGACGGCGAACATGGCGCTGCTCGACGGGGACGAGATCGTGTACGTGGCACAGGTGCCGTCCAAGCACTCCATGCGCATGTTCACCGAGGTCGGCCGGCGGGTGCTGCCGCACTCCACGGGCGTCGGCAAGGCGCTGCTCGCGCACACCCCGGCCGACGAGGTGCGCGCGCTCCTCGCCCGTACCGGCATGCCGGCCGCGACCGAGAAGACCATCACCACGCCCGAGGGCTTCCTGGACGCCCTCGCCGTGGTGCGCGAGACGGGGTACGCGGTCGACGACAACGAGCAGGAGATAGGAGTCCGCTGCCTCGCGGTCCCCGTCCCCAACTCCCCCACGGCCGCGGCGATCTCGATCTCGGGACCGGCCGGACGCGTGACGGAGGCGGCCACCGAGAAGATCGTCCCGATCCTCCACCAGGTCGCCGAGGAGCTCTCGACGGCGCTCGCGAACACGGCGGGCAACGGCCAGGGCTGAGCCCGTACGGCGACGACGGAGGCGGGTGACGGCGGATGCCGTCACCCGCCTCCGTCACTTCTCCACCAGCACGTTTTCCGTCAGCCGCCCGTCCCGCACCGTCACCACCCGGTCCGCCCGCCCCACGTGCGTGCGGTCGTGCGTCACCAGGACCGTCGCCGTCCCCCGCCGCGCCGTCAGCGTGGCGAGCAGGTCCATGACCGCCGCGCCCCGCTCGTGGTCCAGGGCGCTGGTCGGCTCGTCCACGAGCAGCACCGAGGGCTCGTTCAGCAGGGCCCTGGCGATGTTGACGCGCTGCCGCTGGCCGCCGGAGAGCTGGTGGGGGCGGCGGTGCGCCTGCTCGGTCAGGCCGACCGCGTCGAGCAGGTCCCGCGCCCGGGCCCGTACCGTACGCGGACGGTGGCCGGAGAGGTGCGCCATGACCTGGAGCTGTTCGAGCGCGGTGAGCGAGGGCAGCAGGTTGGGCTGCTGGAAGACGATGCCGATCTTCTCGCGCCGCAGCGCGGCCTTCTGCGCCGGCCCGAGGGGCGCGGTGTCGGTGCCGGCCACGACGACCCGGCCGCGGTCGGGGGTGACCAGGGTCGCGGCGACCGCGAGCAGGCTGGACTTGCCGGAGCCGGAGGGGCCGACGACGGCGGTGAGACCGCCCGCCGGGACCTCCAGGGAGACGGAGTCGAGGGCGGTGAGCCGGCCGTCGCCGTCGGGATAGGTCAGGGTCACGTCGTCGAGTCGCAGGCTCACCGGGCACTCCCGAGGGCGGTCAGGGGGTCGACGGCGGTGATCCGCCGGACGGACAGGGCGGCGCCGAGGACGCCGAGCACGATCATCACGGCGGCCGGGCCGAGCACGGTGAGCGGCTGGAGCACGAAGGGCACGTCGCCGCCGCTGATCAGGACACCGATGGCGACCGCGAGACCGGTGCCGAGCAGCGTGCCCGCGCCGAGCATCACCACGGCCTGGCCGAGGGCGTCCTTCAGGAGGTACGGGGTGGAGGCGCCGAGCGCCTTCAGGACGGCCACGTCGGCGCTGCGCTGGATGGTCCAGACGGTGAAGAAGGCCCCTATGACCAGGGCGGAGATGACGAAGAGGAAGCCCCGCATCATCTGGAGCGAGCCGTTCTCGGCCTGGTAGGACCCTATGGCGGTGAGGGCGTCGTCGATGGTCCGCGCCCGTGTGCCGAGGGCCTCGTCGCCGGCCGCCCAGTCCGCGCCGGAACCGCGGAGCACGATGACGGTGGCCTGCTCCTCGGGGGCGCCGCCGTCGCGGCCGGTCTTCCCCCAGTCGTCGAGGGAGATCCAGACGACGGGCGTGTGGCTGTACGAGGCGTCCCCGGCGACCGCGACGACGGTGGCCTCCAGGGGGCCGAGGCGCACCGCGTCCCCGGCCGTGACGTCCAGCTCCTCGGCCGCCGATTCCGACAGGACGGCCCGCCCGGGGCCGAGCCGCCCGCTCTCGGGCGCGAGGCCCGCGCCCGGCTCCGTACCGAAGGCGGAGAGCGCGGCCGTGCGCTCGCCCGCGGTGGCGTCGAGGGTGCGGATGCCGAGCGGTTCGGCGGCCGTCACTCCGGGCCGTTCGCCCCAGCGCCGCCACTGGTCCTCCGTCACCGTGGACCGGGTGAAGGAGACCGACTGCCCGGTGGGCGGGGCGGCGAAGGCCAGCCGGTCGGCGGGCAGTCCGGTGATCGCCGAGATGTTCTCTCGCGCGAGCCCGGCGGTCAGCCCCGAGAGGAGGCCGACGAGTAGCGTGATCAGCACGATCACCGTGCCCATCAAGGCGAATCGCCCCTTGGCGAATCCGAGGTCTCTCCATGCCACGAACATGGGATCAAGCCTGCTGGCCCGGGGGCGTCCCGGGCATCGCGCCACGGATGGCTCCGCAATCAAACTTTCGGTTGAGCCCGGACGGCCGCCCCCCGCCTACGCTGGTGGGGTCATGGATCGTCCCCTCACTCCCGTCCTGCGCGCGCTGCGCCTCTGTCTGCACCTGCTGATGGCGGGGCTGCTCGTCCTCGCGGCGGTGCGCGCCCACACGGCGGTGGGGACGGTCCTCGCGGCGGTCACGGGCGGGGTGTACGCGGCCGGCTCGCTGCTGCCGCCGGTGCGGCGCTCGCAGCGGGCCGCCGCCGTGTGGCTGGGCGTGCTGGCGCTCTCCTGGGGCGTGCTGCTGTGGGCCACCCCGGAGGCGCTGTGGATCGCCTTCCCGCTGTACTTCCTCCAGTTGCACCTGCTGCCGGTGCGCTGGTCGCTGCCCGCGGTCGGGCTCACCGCCTGCGCCGCGATCCTGTCGTACGTGGGGCACGGCGCCGCCCTCAACCCGGGCGTGTTCATCGGGCCGCTGCTCGGCGCGGCGGTCGCCGTCGCGACCGTCCTCGGCTATCAGGCGCTGTACCGGGAGAGCGAGCGGCGCCGCCGGATGGTCGAGGAGCTGATCGCCACGCGGGCCGAGCTCGCGGCGGCCGAGCGGCACGCGGGGACGCTCGCCGAGCGGGAGCGGCTCGCCCGCGAGATCCACGACACCCTGGCCCAGGGGCTCTCGTCGATCCAGTTGCTGCTGCGGGCCGCCGAGCGGGTGCTGCCGGAGGGTTCGCCGGCCGCCGGGCACATCGAGGAGGCCCGGCGGGCGGCGCAGGACAACCTGGCGGAGGCGCGGCGCTTCGTCCGGGCGCTCACCCCGCCGGACCTGGAGCACGGTTCGCTCGTCGGGGCCCTGGAGCGGTTGTGCGGGGCGACGGGGCCGGACGGTCCGCGGGTACGGTGCTCGGTGAGCGGGACACCGGTCGCGCTGCCCACCCCGTACGAGGTGGCGCTGCTGCGGATCGCCCAGTCGGCGCTGGCGAACACGGTCCGGCACGCGGCGGCCGCGCGGGCCGAGATCACCCTGTCGTTCATGGGCGGGTCGGTGACGCTGGACGTGGTGGACGACGGCAGGGGCTTCGATCCGGCCGCCGCGCGGGCGGTGCGGCCGTCCCCGGAGGGCGGCTTCGGGCTGCCGGCGATGCGCTCGCGGGCCGAGTCGCTGGGCGGCACGTTCACGGTCGAGTCCGCGCCGGGCCAGGGCACCGCCGTGGCCGTCTCCCTGCCCCTCCCCCTGCCTCTCGCCCATCCCCTGCCCACCGCCGGAGCCGACGCATGACGATCCGACTGCTGCTCGCCGACGACCACCCGGTGGTACGGGCCGGGCTGCGGGCCGTCCTCGACACCGAGCCGGATTTCGCGGTGGTCGGGGAGGCGGCGACGGCCGAGCGGGCGGTGGAGCTGGCGGCGGCCGGAGGCGTGGACGTGGTCCTGATGGACCTCCAGTTCGGTGCCGGGATGCACGGTTCGGAGGCGACGGCGGCGATCACCGCCGTACGGGACGGGCCGCGGGTGCTCGTCCTGACGACGTACGACACGGACGCGGACATCCTGGCGGCCGTGGAGGCGGGGGCCTCGGGCTATCTCCTGAAGGACGCCCCGCCGGAGGAGCTGGCGGCGGCGGTACGGACGGCGGCGGCCGGCCAGTCCGCGCTCGCTCCGGCGGTGGCGCACCGCCTGATGGACCGGATGCGGACGCCCTCGGAGGCGCTGACCAAGCGGGAACTGGAGGTGCTCCAGCTCGTGGGCGAGGGCCTGTCGAACCAGCAGATCAGCAAGGCGCTGTTCCTGAGCCAGGCGACCGTGAAGTCCCATCTGGTGCACATCTTCGCCAAACTGGGCGTCGACTCCCGCACGGCGGCGGTGGCGACGGCGACGGCCCGCCGGCTGATCCGGCGCTAGACCACGCCTTCGCCCCCCCGCATGCAGGGCGGCGCCGGGGATCAGGCGCCGCTCGGCGTGGCCGGGTCGCAGGTCCGCAGGCCCGTCACGTAGTTGCCGTCCGTGCCGTATCCGGCGAAGGTCGCCCAGCCGCCGGGCGGGATGACGCGGCAGGGCGCCGACTGGCCGTTCGTGTAGACGACCGTGATGGCGACCGTGTCGCCGCAGCCGTTGTGGACATCGGTGTAGCGCCAGCTCTGGTAGTACCGCACGCACTCCGGAGCCGCGCCTTCCGTGGCCGCGGCGGCGGAGGGAGCGGCCGCCAGGGCCGCGAGGAGGCCGGCACCCGTCGCCGCGGTGAGAGCGGCCGATCGCGAGACGCGCTGCAGAAGGTTCGTCATGCGCCGCATCCTCGGGCCCGGAAAAATCTTGCGCAAATCTCTGCAAGAGTTTTCAGACAGAGGGTCCGAATGATCGATTCACCGGCAGGTCGCAGCCATGACACGTGCGGGAAAAGATGTGCGGTCCTCAGGCGCTCCACGGCGCGAAAAAGCCCGTGCCGACATGCCGGCGCCACAGGGAAGCCGTCGTCCGTTCACCGAGGCGGCCGGAGTGCGCCCGGGCACACTGACCGAGAAACATCCCCGCGCAGGGTCACCGCCCGGGCGGCGCCGGGGAAGCGATGCCGCCGACGACGTCGCGGCGCGGGGACCGGGCCGGCTTCAGGCCCCGGCCCGCGGGCCCGGGACCGGCGGCGGTTCGGGGGTCCGGCCGCCGGCCGGGGGCGGGCCGAACAGTTCGACGGCGCCGCGGACGGCCGCGAGGCCGTCGGCGAGCGCGCTGACGGAGCCGACGGCGCCGGCGATCAGCAGGAGCGAGCGGCGCAGCCGCCACACCTCGGGGGCACCGCCGGCCGCCATCGCGTCCAGCGCGGCGAGCTCGTCCTCGGCGATGCCCCGGTCGGCGAACTCCCGCCGGTGGCCCGCCAGCTCCCGTCGGAGCCGTGACACGGCGGCACGCAGCTCGGCCACTCTCGGGTCCACGCCGTCAGCGGTCACTCGCCTCTGCCCCACGCCTCGCAACATGGTGTTCTCCCCCCACGCACGACTGTGTGCCGACCGTCGAGCGGTGGTCGGGCGCCCGGGGTCGCGGGCCAGTTAACTCCCTCGCGCGCCCGGCGCGCCAGCGGGCGGACACAGTTTCAGGCATCCGTGTGGTGCGCCCCCGATGCGGTATGCAGTCCCCATGAATCATGAGACCCCTGGGACGGAAGAGACCCTCGCCGCCCACCCCGCGCCCGCGCGGCCCGCGCCCACCCGGCCCGCCGCCGCCGAGCCGCTCGTCGCCGGGCTGCTGCTGGCCGCCGGGGGCGGCCGGCGGCTCGGCGGCCGGCCCAAGGCCCTGCTGTCCCATCGCGGCCGGCCGCTGGTCGAGCACGCGGTGCGGGTGCTGCGGGAGGGCGGCTGCGAGGTGGTGCACGTGGTGCTCGGGGCCGCGGCCGAGCGCGTACGGGCGGAGGCGCGGCTGCCGGGGTGCGTGCTGGTCGACAACCCGGAGTGGGCCGAGGGCATGGGCTCCTCGCTGCGGGTGGGCCTCGCGTCGCTGGAGGCGGAGGTCCTGCCGGTGGAGGCGGCCCTGGTGTCGCTGGTGGACCAGCCGGGGATCGGCGCGGCGGCGGTGGACCGGGTCCGGGCCGCGTACCGGGGTCCACGGACCCTCGCGGCCGCCTCGTACGAGGGGCGGCGCGGCCATCCGGTGCTGTTCGGCGTGGACCGCTGGGCCGGGATCGCGGCGGGCGCGGTCGGGGATCAGGGGGCTCGGGACTATCTGAAGGAGCACCGGGATGCGATCACGCTCGTGGACTGTTCGGATGTGGCCGAGCCGTACGACATCGACACGGAGGCGGACCTGGTGCACCTGGAGTGAAGGGGGTGGCACCGAGCGCCATCTTGTGTCGACCCAAAGAATCTCGACATCAACAAACCATTGAACTTCCACTATGAGGAAACTAGTATCCACTGTTCAGAAGCGCCTGATCCTCCGTGACGGCGCTCCCGGCCGTATCCCGGCGCCTGTGGCACTGCGTGCCGCATGACGACGCCCGGCGGCCGGATGGCACCGCCCGTGAAGTCCGCTGAAGGAAGTGACAGTTCATGTCCGCACCAGCGCCGTCCTCCCTGGTCGTCGTCGAAGCCGAGCCCCTGCCGCGCCAGGAGGAGGTGCTCACCGACGCGGCCCTCGCCTTCGTGGCGGAACTGCACCGGCGGTTCACCCCGCGCCGGGACGAGCTGCTCGCCCGGCGGGCCGAGCGCCGCGCCGAGATCGCCCGCACGTCCACCCTGGACTTCCTGCCCGAGACCGCGGCGATCCGCGCCGACGACTCGTGGAAGGTCGCTCCCGCCCCGGCGGCCCTGAACGACCGGCGCGTGGAGATCACCGGTCCGACCGACCGCAAGATGACGATCAACGCGCTGAACTCGGGCGCCCGGGTCTGGCTCGCGGACTTCGAGGACGCCTCCGCGCCCACCTGGGAGAACGTGGTCCTGGGTCAGCTCAACCTGATCGACGCCTACACCCGGAACATCGACTTCACCGACCCGAGGTCGGGCAAGTCCTACGCGCTGAAGCCGGCCGAGGAGCTCGCCACGGTCGTCATGCGGCCGCGCGGCTGGCACCTGGAGGAGCGTCACCTCACCGTCGACGGCCGCCCGGTGCCCGGCGCCCTGGTCGACTTCGGCCTCTACTTCTTCCACAACGCCCAGCGCCTGATCGACCTCGGCAAGGGCCCGTACTTCTACCTCCCGAAGACCGAGTCGCACCTGGAGGCCCGCCTCTGGAACGAGATCTTCGTCTTCGCCCAGGACTACGTCGGCATCCCGCAGGGCACCGTCCGCGCCACGGTCCTCATCGAGACCATCACGGCCGCGTACGAGATGGAGGAGATCCTCTACGAGCTCCGCGACCACGCCGCCGGACTGAACGCGGGCCGCTGGGACTACCTCTTCTCCATCGTCAAGAACTTCCGTGACGGCGGGCAGAAGTTCGTCCTGCCGGACCGCAACGCGGTCACGATGACGGCCCCGTTCATGCGCGCCTACACCGAACTCCTCGTCCGCACCTGCCACAAGCGCGGCGCGCACGCGATCGGCGGCATGGCGGCCTTCATCCCGTCCCGCAAGGACCCCGAGGTCAACAAGGTCGCCTTCGAGAAGGTCAAGGCCGACAAGGACCGCGAGGCCGGCGACGGCTTCGACGGCTCCTGGGTCGCCCACCCCGACCTGGTCCCGATCGCCATGGCCTCCTTCGACGCGGTCCTCGGCGACAAGCCCAACCAGAAGGACCGGCTGCGCGAGGACGTCTCGGTGGCCCCCGGCGACCTCATCGCCATCGACTCGCTGGACGCGCGTCCGACGTACGAGGGTCTGCGCAACGCGGTCCAGGTCGGCATCCGCTACATCGAGGCATGGCTGCGCGGCCTGGGCGCCGTCGCCATCTTCAACCTGATGGAGGACGCGGCCACCGCCGAGATCTCGCGCTCGCAGATCTGGCAGTGGATCAACGCGGAGGTCGTCTTCGAGAACGGCCGGAAGGCCACCCCCGAGCTCGCCCGCGAGGTCGCCGCCGAGGAGCTGGCCGCGATCCGCGAGGAGATCGGCGAGGAGGCGTTCGCGGCCGGGAAGTGGCAGCAGGCCCACGACCTCCTGCTGCACGTCTCCCTCGACGCCGACTACGCGGACTTCCTCACCCTCCCCGCCTACGACGAGCTGGTCGGCTGACCGCACAGCAGCCGCCCGGCCCCTGAGAGGCCACGCAAGGCCCCGCCCCCGGTGTTCGCACAGCACCGGGGGCGGGGTCTTTTCGCCCTTTGCACGCTTTTCGATCCATGGTGTTTCACAAGTCACGTAACGCAACCGAGACGCGCAGCTACCTAGCGGTAACAAGCCACGGCATGCGAAATTCCGCCATGCCACCGGCCGGCGGCTGTCCCCACCGCTCCGCGTACGACGCCGTACGCACACCGCAGGAGTACAGCCATGCCTTCGTCCCCTCACCGTGCGCTGCGCGGGTCGCTCGTGCTGTGCCTCGCCGCCGCGCTCTCCGCGCTGACCCCCTCCCCCGCCGCCGCCTCCCCCGGCTCCGGTCCGACCGCCGTCGTCGCCATGGGCGACAGCTACATCTCCGGCGAGGCGGGCCGCTGGCTGGGCAACAGCCTCACCACCAGCGGCAGCCGCAACGGCACCGACCGCGCCTGGACCGGCAGCGGCTACGACCCCTCGCGGGTCTACGGCAGCACGGCGGCCAACGGCTGTCACCGCTCGGACACCGCCGAGGTCAAGAGCGCCGGACCGATCGCCTCCGCCCTCGTCAACCTGGCCTGTTCGGGCGCGACCACCGACCACGTCTTCCGCGCGACGCACGGCGGTGTGGCGTACAAGGGCGAGGCCCCGCAGGCCGACCAGCTCGCGACCGTCGCCGCCACGCACGACGTGAAGCTGATCGCGCTGTCCATCGGCGGCAACGACCTCGGCTTCGCCGACATCATCACCACCTGCGCCACCGACTACATCGTCTGGTACTCCTACTGCCACGACGACCAGCAGGCCGAGGTCGACGCGAAGATCGACGGGGTGATGGCGGACGTCGGCAAGGCGATAGACGAGATCCGGGCCGTGATGACCGGTGCGGGCTACGCCTCCGGCGACTACCGGATCGTGCTCCAGTCGTACCCCTCCCCCATCCCCCGGGCCGCCGAGAACCGCTACTCCGAGAGCGGCTGGAGCCGGACGAACACCGGCGGCTGCCCGTTCTGGGACAAGGACTCCGACTGGGCGCGCGACTCCCTCGTGCCGCAGATCGCGAACCGCCTCAAGGCCGTGGCCACGGCCAAGGGCGCGCAGTTCATGGATCTGCGCGACATGCTGCAGGGGCGCGAGGTGTGCGCGAAGGCCAGCAAGCAGGTGAGCGCGACCGTGCCGGCGTCGGCGGCGACGAGCGAATGGGCCCGCTGGATCGACCAGAACCAGACCCAGGGCCCGCTCCAGGAGAACATGCACCCCAACGCCTACGGGCAGGCGGCCCTCGGCCGCTGCCTCGCCCTGGTCGACGAGCGCCCCGGTGGCAACGTGAGCTGCCGCAACACGCCGGGGACGGGCGCGTCGGGGATGTACCTGACGGCCGGCTGACGTCGGGACTGACGGCGGGGCTGACGTCGGGGCGGGGGCCGGAAGGGCGGGCGGGCCCGGGCGCCCGGGCGACTCGCGCGGTCGCGCCTCGTACGGTCCGGCCTCACGGCAGGCTGATGCCCAGCGGGCCCAGGACCCGGGCGGTCTCGTGGGGGTCGGCTTCCGCCATCGCGTGGACCAGGGCGGCCGAGCCGCCGGGCCAGTCCGCCGCGGCGGCGTCGAAGGCGGCGCGGCGGGACTCCAGCGGGCCGCGCTTGGCCGGCAGGCGGTCGAGGACGTGCAGGGCCCGGGCGGCCCGGGGCACCGCCTCCGGGTCGACGGACTCGCCCCGGGCCCGGAGCTCCTCGGCCGCCCGGGCGCCCGCCACCGGGTCGGTGACGGCCGTGCGGAGCACCGCCGCGGGGGCGGCGGACCAGTCGAGGACACCGAGCAGCGCACGGGTGGCGGCGGCGTCGGTCGCGTGCGCGTGCACGCTGCCCACCGCGCCGAGCAGGCGCCGCCAGGCCGCCTCGGCTCCGTCACCGCCTCCGTCACCGCCGCCGTGGGCGCGCAGCCAGTCGGCGAGGACCCGGGCCGCGACGGCCGGGGGCCAGCCCTGGGCGGCGGCCACGAGGGCCGGCGCGTCCCAGGCACGCGCGGCGGCGGCGTCGGGCACCGCGACCCCGCGCACGCCGAGAAGGTGGCGGACGACGGCGGCGCCGTGCGGGGTCAGACCGAAGGCGTCACCGCTGCGGAAGACGAGCCCGGTCGCGGCCAGCCGGTCGACGACCGCGGCGAGCGCGTGCGCGGGCCTGTCGAGCCGGGCCCGGTCGGTGTCGTTGACGCCGGGCGTGCCGAGCAGCCGGGCGAGCTCCCCGGCGGTCGGGGTGGTGTACGCCGGGGAGGCGGGCGACGGTACGCGGACGGGGGCGTCCTCCAGGGCCGGATCCACCGTCCAGTCCTCGAACTCGGCGGCTCTGCGGGCGACGGACTCGGCGGAGCAGCCGCGCTGGTAGAGGGTGTACAGGAGGTGCGCGGCCTCGCCGCCGTACGCCCCGGTCTCGGGGTCCGGCTCCGCGAGGGCCTCGACGGCGGCGGCGAGCAGGTCGGCGTCGTGCTCCAGGTCCTGTTCCCGGGCCGACCGTGCGTCCTGGTCCCGGGACGTCGGGGCGTCCTGGTCCCGGGCGTCCTGATCCGGCGCGGCCTCGGGCTCCGGTGGCGGCAGCGGGACGGACGGCTCCCCGTAGTAGTCGAGGTGCTCGTCGAGCAGGGCGTCGGCGAGGACGAGATGGGGGAAGTCGTCCGGTCCGGGCGCGAGGTGCGCGTAGTCGCCGACGAGCCCCTCGGCGAGCCCCGCCGCCGTCCAGCGGTCGAGCAGCGCGGCGGCGACGGTGCCGATGCCCTGGGCCACGTCGTGGTCGCTCAGGACCGGCCCGGCGGCCGGCGGCCGCTCGGCATCCCGTACGTACGCCCGGGTCAGGGCCTCGGAGAGGAGCACGTCGGCGAGGGCCGTACGGCCCATCAGGTCCGCCCGGCGCGCCCCGTCGGGCAGCGGCGGCTCCGCCAGGCCGTCCAGCCACGCCCGTACGGCCTCGGGGTCGTCCGGGTCGGTGCCGTCGGCGCGCAGAAGCTGGGCGTACCAGCGGGGCCAGGTGAGGTTCCCGGGGTCGCGCATGGCCCGCTCGAAGTCGCCCGCGGCCTCGCCGATCACGCGCTCGACCCGCGCCCGCCGCTCCCCGTCGAACCGTCCGGCGAGCGCCCGCAGCACCGCCGGGTACAGGTCGAGCTCCTCGGCTGCCGCGCACACGAAGGCGGGCAGGTCCTCCAGGAGCAGCCGCTCCGCGAGCTCCGGCGTGGGCTCGGGCACCCCGGCCGTCCGGTCCGCCCCGCGCAGCGCCAGCAGACCGAGGACGGCGTCGGCGGCGCGGGCCGCTCCGGGACTCCGGAACTCGGGGCTCGCCTCCAGGAAGGCGTCGAGCCCGGTGTTGGTGAGAACGATCTCGGCCACGTTTCCCAGCGTAGTTCCGGGCGGGGCGGGGCGCTCAGACCGTGACGGCGGTGCGCGGGGCGGAGAAGTCGCCCCAGGTGCCGTCGGGGAGCCGGGCGCGGAGGGTGAGGGTGTGGCGGACGCCGGGGTCGGCGGGGACGGTGAGGGTGTAGCCGACGGGGCCGGGCGGAGGCTGGGCGCCCCAGACGA
This sequence comes from Streptomyces sp. NPDC006339, assembly GCF_040612775.1. Classification (NCBI taxonomy): domain Bacteria; kingdom Bacillati; phylum Actinomycetota; class Actinomycetes; order Kitasatosporales; family Streptomycetaceae; genus Streptomyces; species Streptomyces sp. NPDC006339. The sequence continues at coordinate 107,583 of NZ_JBEXQW010000019.1, read as the reverse complement.
TGGTGGTGGCGAAGCGTCCGTTCAGGTGGAGTTCGTACTCCTTGACGGGGGCGCCGGTGCGGGGCGGGGTCCAGGTGAGGGTGATCGCGCCCTTGGTGGCGCGGACGGTGACGTCGGTGGGGGCGGTGTTCGGCCGGGCGCCGGGGGCGGGCGCGGTGGTGAGGTCGGCGGGGTCGCTGTCCGGGGAGGAGTTCTCGGCGGCGTCGCGGGCGCGGACGGTGAAGGAGTAGGCGGTGCCGGGGCGCAGGCCGGTCAGGCGGGCGGTGGTGGCGGTGCCGGGGACGGTGTGGACGCGTGCGTCCGCCTGGTAGACGTCGTAGGCGGTCACCCGGGTGTCGTCGCGGGCGGGGCGCCAGGTGAGGGTGGCGCCGTCGCGGCCGGCCGGGGTGACGCGCAGGGCGGTGGGGCGGGTGGGCGGTGTGCGGTCCTGGGCGGTGGCGGCGAGCGTGGTGGCGGTGACGGCGGCGCTGTCGGCGGAGACGTTGCCGGCGGCGTCGCGGGCCCGGACGGTGAAGGTGTGGGGGGTGGCGGGGGTGAGACCGGTGATGTCGGTCATGAGGGTGCCGGCCGGGAGCTCCTTCACCTTGTGGCCGTGGCGGTAGACGGTGTAGCCGGTGACGGCCCGGTCGTCGGTGGCGGCGCTCCACATGACGTGGACGCTGCTCGCACTGCCGGCGGTGGCGGTGACGGCCGTGGGGACGGAGGGGGCGCGGGTGTCCTCGGCGGGTTCGGCGGCGCCGGAGCAGGCGGTGAGGGTGAGCGTCGAGAGCGTCAACAGGCTTGTGGCGAGCGGGCGTCGCACGGGATGCCTCCGTCCGGCCGGGCGGTCCGTGTCCGTATCCGTGTCCGTGTCCGTGTCCGTGAAAGGTCTGGACCTGTATGACACACGGGTCGGGGGCGCGGCAAGAGTGCGGGGGGACGGAGGCATGGAGGGGGCGTTGTCAGTGGGGTGCGCTTCACTGGGTTCATCACTCTCCGTAGTCGAATCTGGGGGAATCGTGACGGACCGTACGACATATGTGTCCCTTGCCGGACTGCGCGGGCGCGGCTGGAGCGACGCGATGGTCAGCGAGCTGCTGGGCCAGGCCGACGTCCAGGGCCGCGACCCGAGGCGGTGGTCGCCCGCCCCGGTGCGGCTCTATCTCCTCGCGCGCGTCGAGGCGGTCGAGCGCACCCCGGAGTTCACCGCCGGGCGGACCTCCGCCGCGACCGGCGTGGCCGCCGAGCGACGGCGCCGTGCCGTCCTGGCCGCGATCCGGGCGGAACCGATCGAGGTGCCCCGCCTCCCGGCCCCGGAGCTGGAACGCCGCGCGGTGCGCCACCGCCACCTGCTCGGGGCGCGCGGCCCCGGCGGCATCACGGCGGCGGCGATGGCCCGCTGGCAGGTCGGCTACCTCCGCCACGCCCTCTCGCGCTACGAGTCCCTCCTCGACGACCTCTACGGCGACACGGGCCGCGCCGAGGCCGAGCGCCTCCTCCGCCGCCGCCTCTACGAGGCCATCGCCGCCGCCTACCCGGCCCTGGCCCCGGAGTGCCGACGCCGGATGGAGGTGGAACGGTGACCGGGACGCAGCACGCCCGCTCCGGCGCGGCTCAGCCCTGCGGGCCCTGTTCCCGCAGGAGGCGCAGCACCTGGCGGCAGGCGGCCGGGACGGCGAACAGGACACGGCACGCCCAGCCCGGCGGGGTTCAGCCCTGCGGGCCCTGCTCTCCCAGCAGGCGCAGCAACTGGCGGCAGGCGGCCGGGACGGGGGCGATGACCGGCAGGTCGAGGCGGTCCTGGAGGGCGGTGGCGGCGTCGCCGAGCGGGCCGCCGCCGATGACGACGGCCTCGGCCCCGTCCCGTACGACGCAGGCGCGGACGGCCTCCTCCAGGGCGGCGAGCAGCACGTCGGGGCGCGAGGCGAGGTCGCCGGGCGAGCCGGGAGTGAAACGCGTGCCCGTGAACCGGTCGGCGAGACCCAGGCGGGCGACGTGGGCGACGATCGAACCGGCAAGGCGCGGCGTGGTCGTGGCGATCCCGAAGCGCCGGCCACCGGCCGCGGCCTCGGCGAGCGCCGCCTCGCCGATCCCGACGACGGGGACGCCCAGCGTCCCGTGGCCCCACGCCGGGTGGCCCACGCCGGCCGGCCGAGGGCCGGGCGCGAGACCCTCCGGCCCGTACGGCCCGTACGGCGGCGCCGGCCCCTCGGCACCGGCCGTCAAGCCGGGGTGGCACGGCGGCACGGAACCTGCGGGGCCGGTCGCCAGGCCCGCCGCAGGGCCGTACGGCGGCACGGAACCCTCAGGCCCGGACGCCCAGCCGGGGCGGTGCGGCGGCACGGAACCTGCGGGGCCGGTCGCCAGCCCCGCCGCAGGGCCGTACGGCGGCAGGGAACCCTCGGGCCCGGACGCCGCTCGGTCCTCGGCCGCCCGCCAGGGCACCGGTTCGGCATCCGGCGAGCCGTACGGCCCGGGCGCCGCTCGGTCCCCCGCGGGCCGACGGGGGCCCGTCCCGGCACCCGGCGGGTCGTACGGCGGCACCGTCCCCTCGCCCCGTCCCCGCGACCAGCGGGCCCGTAGTTCCGACACGCCCGGGTCGCCGAAGGCGCCGACGACGAGGGCCGTGCAGGCGCCGCCGGTCAGGGCCTCGTGGGCGGCGGTGAGGACGTGGGGGACGGCGGCGCGGAGGGCTGCGGGGGTGGTCAGCATGGACGGGCCCGCGGGGGCCGTGACGCCCCGGACGGGGAGCCCCGCGGCGGACAGGGAGCGGCGGGCGATCGCCGTCATCAGGCGGGTCGTCGCCGTGGAGGTGTTGGGGTTGATCAGCACCACGGCCGCGGCCCCGGGCCCCGCGAGGTGCGCGGGGGCCGGGGCGGCGGGGTGGAGAGGCGGACGGCGGTGGCTCAGTGGACGTGCGCCGCCTTCGCCGTACGGGTCTCGGAGATCTCCTCGCCCGGCTCCATCGGAGCGGTCACCTCGTCGTCGTCCCGGCGCCGGCCGAGGTGGTTGAAGACGATGTTCAGGAGCACGGCGGCGACGCAGCCGGTGGAGATGCCCGAGTCCAGGATGATCTTCGCCGTCTCGGGGAAGGCGTGGTAGAACTCCGGCTTGGTGATCGGGATGATGCCGACGGCCAGCGAGACGGCCACGATCAGCACGTTGTTGTCCTTCTCCAGACCGGCCTTGACCAGGGTCTGGATGCCGCTGGCGGCGACCGAGCCGAAGAGGACGACGCCCGCGCCGCCGAGCACCGGCCGGGGCACGACCGAGATCAGCGAGGCGGCCACCGGCGAGAGGCCCATCAGGACCAGGAAGCCACCACCGGCGGCGACGACGAAGCGGCTGCGGATCCGGGTCATGGCGACCAGGCCGATGTTCTGCGCGAAGGCGCTGCACATGAAGCCGTTGAAGAGCGGGCTGATCGCCGAGCCGAGGGTGTCGGCGCGCAGACCGGCGGCGATGGTCTTCTCATCCGCAGGGCGGTCGACGATCTCGCCGAGCGCCAGCATGTCGGCGGTCGACTCGGTCATGGACACCAGCATGACGACGCACATGGAGATGATCGCGGCGAGGGCGAACTGCGGGGCGCCGAAGTGGAACGGGGTCGGGAAGCCGACGATGTCGGCCTCGGTCACCGGGCTGAAGTCGGTGACGCCGAACGGGATGGCGATGAGGGTGCCGATGACGAGGCCGACCAGGACGGCGACCTGCTTGAGGAAGCCGCGGGTGAAGCGGCGCAGCAGCAGGACCACGACGAGGGTGATGCCGGCGAGCGAGAGATAGGTGGTCGAACCGTAGTCCTTCGCCGCGGGGTTGGGCCCTTGGGCCCAACCGAAGGCGACCGGCAGCAGGGACACGCCGATGAGCGTGATCACGGAGCCGGTGACGACCGGCGGGAAGAACCGCACGAGGCGGGAGAACCAGGGGGCGGCTATGAAGCCGAGGAGTCCGGCGACGATGATCGCGCCGAAAATGACGGGGAGGGCGTCGGCCTTGTCCTTCGTCGTGTCGATGATCGCGAGCATCGGGGCGACGCCGGCGAAGGTGACACCGTTGACGAACGGCAGCCGGGCGCCGATCTTCCAGACGCCGAGGGTCTGGAGGAAGGTGGCGAGTCCCGCGGTGAAGAGACTGGCTCCGGTGAGGAAGGTCAGTTCGGTGCCGGAGAGGCCCACGGCCGCTCCGACGATCAGGGGCGGGGCGACGACTCCGGCGTACATGGCGGCCACGTGCTGCAGGCCGCTGGTGAGCATCTTGATGGGCGGCAGCGTCTCGTCGACCGGATGCTTCTCGCGGTCTTCGGGAGCGGAGCCTTCGTCTGGTGCATTGCGAACCTGGGGCGTGGCGGCCACGGCGGTTCCTCCGGTCGGTTACACGTCGGCGGCGACGAGGATGTCAGGGAGGTGGTGCGATGCGGTGCGGGTGCGAGGGTGCGGCTCGTTGCTCGGTGGTGCGGTGCGCCGGGCGGAGGGGTGCGGCGCGGTGACGGTGCGTCCGGTGGGGGCGGCGGACGCGGGTTCACCGTTCCGGGGGGTGCCGTACGACTGGTGCGTACGGACACCCCCCGGCCCGGCTGCCGTGCACCCCGCTCGGGTGCGCGGCGACCGACCGAGGGCCGTCCCCCTCGGTCGGACTCCTGGGGGAGGATCAGCCCTGGGCCGCGATGCGGGCCAGGCGCTGGGCCTCCGTGCGCGCGTCGCGCGCGATCTCGTCCTCGTCGGCGGTCAGCAGTCGGTTGTTCTCGACGATCTGCTTGCCGTTGACGAAGGACGCGGTGACCGGGGCCGCCGCGCCGAAGACGATGGCGGTGACCGGGTCGGCGATCGACGAGTGGCCGAGGCCGTCGATCTTCCACAGGACGAAGTCGGCGAGCTTGCCCGGCTCCAGGGAGCCGATGCTGTCCGCGCGGCCGAGGACCTGCGCACCGCCGTAGGTGCCGAGGCGCAGGGCCTGGCGGGCGTTGAGCGCGGCCTCGCGGTGGGCGCCGAGGCGGTTGATCAGCAGGGCGTTGCGCAGCTCGGTGTGGAGTTCGCCCGACTCGTTGGAGGCGGTGCCGTCGACGCCGAGGCCGACCGGCACGCCCGCCTTGAGCATGTCGGGTACGCGGGCGATGCCGGCGGCGAGGCGCGCGTTGGACGACGGGCAGTGGGCCACGCCGGTCTTGGTGCGGGCGAACGCCTCGATGTCGGAGTCGTTCATGTGGACGCAGTGCGCCATCCACACGTCCTCGCCGAGGAAGCCGGTGGACTCGAAGTAGTCCGTCGGGCCCATGCCGAACAGCTCGTGGCAGAACTTCTCCTCCTCCACGGTCTCCGAGCCGTGGGTGTGCATCCGCACGCCGAGCCGGCGGCCGAGGGCCGCGCCCTCGCGCAGCAGCTCGGTGGAGATGGAGAAGGGCGAGCAGGGGGCGACGGCGACCTGGGTCATCGCGTCGAAGGAGGCGTCGTGGAACTTCTTCACCGTCTCCTCGGTCGCGGCGAGCGCGCCCTCGGTGGTCTCGACGGCGAAGTCCGGCGGCAGGCCGCCGTCCTTCTCGCTGCGGTCCATGGAGCCGCGGGCGAGGGTGAAGCGGACGCCCATGTCGCGGGCGGCCCCGATGATGGCGCCGGACAGGTCGCCGGAGCCCTTCGGGAAGACGTAGTGGTGGTCCATCGCGGTGGTCACACCACCGCGGGCCATCATGGCGAGGGAGCCCTGCGCGGCGACGCGCACCATCCGCTCGTCGATCCGCGCCCACGTCGGGTAGAGCGCGACCAGCCAGTTGAAGAGGTTGTGGTCGGTCGCGAGGCCCCGGGTGATCCACTGGTAGAAGTGGTGGTGGGTGTTGATCAGACCCGGCGTGACCAGATGGCCGGTGGCGTCGATCCGCCGGACCACGTTCTCGAGGCCCTCGGGCGCCTTGCCGGCACCGATGGACTCGATCCTGTTGTCGGCGACCACCAGGTGGCCGGTGGCGTACTCGGTGTCGTTCGCGTCGACGGTCGCGATCGCCGCGTTCTCGATGACGATGCGCTGGGGGGCTGCCGAAGGTGCTGCCATGGCGGTGCTTCCTTCATTCCAGGGGAGACGGTCGGGCACGGCAGGACCCTAGGAGGATTTGAGTGCCGGGGCCGTGTGACGGCTCCGGGTGCCGAGATGATGGAAGAACAGGTTCAGCAGGACGGCGACGAGCGCGCCGGCGCTGATGCCGGAGCCGAGCACGGTCTGCGCCCAGGCGGGGAATCCGGCGTAGAAGGTGGGAGCGGCGAGCGGGATGATGCCGGCTCCCAGGGCGACGGCCACCAGGATGATGTTGGAGCTGTCGTCGAGGCCCGCTTCCGACAGCGTGCGGATGCCGCTGACGGCGATGGAGCCGAAGAGGACGATGCCCGCTCCGCCGAGGACCGGCATGGGGACGAGCGAGACGACCGCGCCGAGGACGGGGAAGGCGCCGAGGACCAGGAGGGCGCCGCCGGCGACGGCGACCACGTACCGGCTGCGCACCCGGGTCAGCGAGACGACGCCGACGTTCTGGGCGAAGGCCGAGGTGGGGAAGCCGCCGAAGACGGGGCCGAGCAGGGTGGCGATGCCGTCGGTGCGCAGGCCGCGGGTGATGGTCCTGCCGTCGCTGCGCCGGTCGCAGATCTCGCCGAGGGCGAGCATGCCGGCGCTGGACTCGGTCATCAGGACCAGCATCACGATGCACAGGGACAGGATCGCCGCGGGCTGGAACTCGGGGGTGCCGAAGGCGAAGGGGGCCGGCAGCGCGGCGACCGGTGCCTCGCGCAGGGCGGTGAAGTCCGCCATGCCGAAGGGGATCGCGGCGAGCGTGCCGATGAACAGGCCGAGCAGCAGGGCGATCTGCTTGACGAATCCCTTGCCGAAGCGCTGGAAGAGCAGGATGACGACGAGGGTGAAGCCGGCGAGTGCCAGGTACCTCATGGCGCCGAAGTCGGCGGCGTGCCGGTCGCCGCCCTGGGCCCAGCCCACGGGGACAGGCATCAGGGTGACCCCGATGAGGGTGATCACGACGCCGGTGACCAGCGGCGGGAAGAAGCGCAGGAGCCGGCCGAAGAAGGGGCCGACGGCGAGGCAGAACACACCGGCGACCATGACCGCGCCGTAGATGGCGGGAAGCTGGTGTCCGGGGGCGCTGGTCTCGGCGATCGCGAGCATCGGCGCGATGCCGGCGGAGGAGGCGGCGTTGACGAACGGCAGCCGGTTTCCGGCGAAGCGGCCGAGGCCGAGGGTCTGCAGGACGGTGGCACAGCCGGCGATGAGGAGACTGGCGGCGATCAGCCGGGTCATTCCGGCGGCGTCGAGGCCGACGGCCTGGCCGATGATGAGCGGAGGGGTGACGACGCCGGCGTACATCGCGGCGATGTGCTGGAGTGCCGCGGGGACGAGCCGCGAGGCGGGGAGCTTCTCGTCCACGGGGTGGCAGGCGGCCGGGGTGGACGGCGGGGTGGAACACGGGCCTTCGGCGGTTGCCGGCCCCTGTGCAGGCTGTGCCATGGAGGTTCCCTCCGGTCTGGTGCACCGGCCCCGCCCGACTGCGGGCGGGCGGGACCGGTGACGCAGTGCCGCTTAGAGGTTGGTCATGTCGACCGGGATCTGCGCCGTGGCGCCGTCCCGGAGGACGGTGGCCTCGATGAGGCCGTACATGCGGTCCGCGGCGTAGTAGACCTCGTTGTCGTTCTTCAGACCGAAGGGCTCGAGGTCGACCAGGAAGTGGTGCTTGTTCGGCAGCGAGAAGCGGACCTCGTCGATCTCCGCGCGGTGGTTGATGATCCGCGTGGCCATCTGGTAGAGCGTCTGCTGCAGCGAGTACGAGTACGTCTCCGAGAATGCCTCGAGCATGTGCTTCTTGGTCTGCTCGTAGGACCGCTCCCAGTTGGGCATGCGCTGGTCGTCGTCGGTCCAGTTGAACCGCCAGCGGCCCGACACCTGGGTGGCCAGGATGCGGTCGTACGCCTCCTGGAGGGTGGTGTACTTGTCCTTGATGTAGCCCCAGAACTCCGAGTTGGTGGAGTTCATGACGACGAGGTCCTTGAGGCCGGAGATGACCTCCCACTTCTCGCCGTCGTAGGTGATCTGGGTGACGCGGGTCTCCTGGCCCTTGCGGACGAAGGAGTGGTTCACCTCGTCGGCGCCGATGAACTTGGAGTTGGCGTCGGAGCTGGCGATCCGCTCCCAGGCGTACTCCTCGATCCGGATCCGGGCGCGCTTGATCGGCTCCTGGCTCGTCACGAAGTGGCGGGCGAGGTGGATGCCGAACTGCTCGGCGGACTCGATGCCGTACTCCTTGGCGAACGCGAAGACGGTGTTCTTCGTCGTGTCGGTGGGGAGGCAGTTGGCGTTGGAGCCGGTGAGGTGGACGTCGTCGAGGTCACCGGAGAGGGCGACGGAGACGTTCAGGTCCTTGATGTGGTGGGTGGCGCCGTCGCGGGTGATCTTGACGACGCGGTTCTCTGCTTTGCCGTACTGGTTCTGGCCGAGAATCGTGGGCATGTCTGCTAGCTCCCTCGGTAAACGGAGTAGCCGAACGGGTTGAGCAGCAGCGGTACGTGGTAGTGCTCGCCCGGCACGACGGCGAACGTGATCGCCACCTCCGGGAAGAACGCGACCGGAGCACCACTGTCCCGATTCGCGGGGGCGTCCTGCTGCGCCTCGGCTTGCTTGTTCTGCTTGCTCAGGAAGTACGCCTCGGTCTGGAAGTCGAGCCGTACGTGGGTCGTGCCCTCCGGCAGGGCCGGGAGGTCCTTGCAGCGCCCGTCCGCGTCGGTGGCGGATCCGCCCAGGGCGACCCACTCGGCGTCGGAGCCGGCGCGGGCCGCGAGCGTGATGGCCACGCCCTCGGCCGGTCGGCCGATGCTGGTGTCCAGGATGTGGGTGGACACCGAGGCGGTCGTGTCGGTGCTCATCAGTTCTCTTCCTCGGTCTCTACGAGACGGGTCAGACGGATGCGGTTGATCTTGCCCAGTTCGGTGCGGACGATCTCCCGCTCCTGCTCGGGCGAGTTCTCGATCCTGATCCGGATGGCGTCGCGCATCTGCTCGCCGGTCCTGCCGGTGGCGCAGATGAGGAAGACATGACCGAACTTGTCCTGGTAGGCCAGGTTGAGTTCGAGCATCTCGGCCTTGAGCTCCTCGGAGGCACCGGCCATCCCGCTCTGCTCGCGGGAGGAGGTCGGGTCCCCGGCCTTCGGACGACCGATCGGCGGGTGGCCCGCCATCGCCTCGGCCAGGTCCTCGGCGGTGAGCTCGGCCATGGCGGCGTCACTGGCGAGGAAGAGGGCTTCGGCGGTGGCAAACGGGCGCTGGGCGAGAATCTTGCTCCCCCACGCCGAGCTGGAGCACACCTCGTGGAGCGCGGCGAGGGCGTCGCCCTCCGCCGAGGTGTTGAACCGGGTGAGGCCCGGTGTCGTACCTGAAGTCACGGGAAGCCTCCGTGGCTGTTTTTCGCTGTGCGTCGGACGGGCTGCGGATAGCTAACGCCCTCCGCAACACGACGTCAACACTTTGTTGAAAACTCGGCCACACAAAAGCCGTCGTCCCGACATCTGGACGACGGCTTCCGGTGCGGATTGATCAACTAGCTGTCCTTCGGGGCTTTTTCCCTGTTCAGGGCGGTCTCCCGGTTCAGGTAGTTGTACACGGTGAAGCGGCTGACGCCCAGGGCGCCGGCCACCGTCTCGACCCCGTGGCGGACGGAGAAGGCACCGCGTGCCTCCAGGATCCGGACCACCTCCTGCTTGCTCTTGCGGTCGAGCTCGGCGAGCGGCATCCCGTGCCGTCGTTCCATGGCGGCCAGAATGTGGTCGAGGGATTCGGACAACTGCGGCAGCCGCACCGCGAGCACGTCCTCGCCCTCCCAGGCGAGGACGACGTCGTCGGCCTCGGCCTGCTCCGGCACCAGCATCTCGGCGCCCATGGCGTCGACCAGCGGCTTCACCGCGGTGACCAGAGGATGCTCGGTCACTTCGCCCCCTCGCCGGCCGCGTCGCCGCCGGCCTCGCCGAGCACGTTCACCTGGAGCGACACCCGGGTGGCGCCGGCCGCGAGGGACCGGCGCAGCAACGCGTCCACCGCCGTGAGCACCTCGTCGGCGCGCCCTTCCGCCGTGTTGCCGAAGGGGCCGACGTCGACCGCGTCCAGTTCGGCCGACTGGATGACCTCACGCGCCACGACCGCGTGCGCCGGGGCCTCGTCGAGGTCGAACGGCTCGGTCGTGAACTCCACTCTCAAACGCACCATGCCCCCACGCTACGGGCCGTTCGGCGGCTACGGGAGCCCCGGACCTGCGGGGACCCCTTGACAAGCCGAGCGCTCTGCTTGCAACATTCCGTCAGACAGAAAGTTACTTCCGCAATACGGAAGGAGCGCCGACCCCTCATGGGATACACGGACCAGCGCTTCGATGTGAACCTGTCGATCCTCTTCACGGAACTCCCGCTCCTGGAGCGCCCCGCGGCCGCCGCCGCGGCGGGCTTCACCGCGGTCGAGCTGTGGTGGCCCTGGATCGACACCGCCACCCCCGCCCAGAGCGAGCTCGACGCCCTCAAGAAGGCTCTGGAGGACGCCGGCACCCAGCTCGTGGGCCTGAACTTCTACGCCGGACAGCTCCCCGGCCCGGACCGCGGCGCGGTCTCGGTGCCCGGTGAGGAGTCGGACCGCTTCCGGGCCAACATCGACGTCGCCGCGGACTTCGCCGCCTCGGTGGGCTGCAAGGCGCTCAACGCGCTCTACGGCAACCGCGTCGAGGGCGTGGACCCGGCCGTCCAGGACGAGCTCGCCCTGGAGAACCTGGTGCTCGCGGCCCGCGCCGCCGACCGGGTCGGCGCGATCCTGCTGATCGAGACCCTCAACAAGCCGGAGTCCCCGCTCTACCCGCTGGTGAGCGCCCCCTCCGCGATCGAGATCGTCGACAAGGTCAACGCGGCCACCGGACTCGGCAACGCCAAGTTCCTGCTCGACATCTACCACCTGTCGATGAACGGCGAGGACGTGAGCGAGGTCATCGCGCGCTACGCCGACAAGACCGGCCACGTCCAGATCGCCGACATGCCGGGTCGCGGCGCGCCGGGCACCGGCGAGCTCCCGCTCGAGCGCCTGCTCGACGAGCTGAAGAAGGCCGGTTACGACGGCTGGGTCGGCCTGGAGTACAAGGCCGCCGACGCCGCCGCCTCCTTCGGATGGTTGCCGGAAGAGGCCCGCGCCGCCAAGTAAGTCCAGGCGTTCCGCCAGGCGACCCCCGACCTTTTCGTACGAAGCTTCAGAGAAGGACCCTCACCATGAGCACCCTCCCCAAGATCGCATGGATCGGCCTCGGCATCATGGGCTCCCCCATGTCCGAGAACCTGATCAAGGCCGGCTACTCGGTCACCGGCTACACCCTCGAGCAGGACAAGCTGGACCGTCTGGCGAAGGCCGGCGGCACCGCGGCCGGCTCGATCGCCGAGGCCGTCAAGGACGCCGACGTGGTCATCACGATGGTGCCCGCCTCCCCGCAGGTCGAGGCGATCGCCTACGGCCCCGAGGGCATCCTGGAGAACGCCAAGTCGGGTGCCCTGATCATCGACATGTCGTCGATCACCCCGCAGACCTCCGTGGACCTGGCCAAGAACGCCGCCGAGAAGGGCCTGCGCGTCCTGGACGCCCCGGTCTCCGGCGGCGAGGCCGGCGCCATCGAGGCCGTCCTGTCGATCATGGTGGGTGGCGAGAAGGCCGACTTCGACGCGGCCCTGCCGATCCTCGAGGCCCTCGGCAAGACCATCGTCCTGTGCGGCCCGCACGGCTCCGGCCAGACGGTGAAGGCGGCCAACCAGCTCATCGTCGCCGTCAACATCCAGGCGTGCGCCGAGGCCGTGGTCTTCCTGGAGAAGTCCGGCGTGGACCTGAACGCCGCCCTCGACGTCCTCAACGGCGGTCTGGCCGGCTCCACGGTCCTGACCCGCAAGAAGGACAACTTCCTGAACCGGGACTTCAAGCCCGGCTTCCGGATCGACCTGCACCACAAGGACATGGGCATCGTCACCGACGCCGCCCGCAACGTCGGCGCGGCCCTCCCGGTCGGCGCCGTGGTCGCCCAGCTCGTCGCCTCCCTGCGCGCCCAGGGTGACGGCGGCCTGGACCACTCGGCCCTGCTGCGCGCCGTCGAGCGCCTCTCCGGCCAGCAGGTCTGATCCGCCCCCCGTCCGTGACGGGGCCCAGATTTCCGGGCGGTGGCGGCGCTGACAACCTGTCCTGTCGCGCCCAGGCGTCGCCGCCGCCCGGAACACCAGACTTCATTTTCAACAAACTGTTGACGTTGTTCGCGGCGCGTCCTTACGCTCCAGAGCACTCACCCGCAGTCAGCAGTGCAGCTCTCCCGTACGGAAGGTCGACCCGACAAGATGGTCCAGCGTGTGCTTACGACCGAGTCCGGCGCGCCCGTCGCCGACAACCAGAACTCCGCCACCGCCGGCGTCGGTGGCCCGATCCTGCTCCAGGACCAGCACCTGCTGGAGAAGCTCGCGCGCTTCAACCGCGAGCGCATCCCGGAGCGCGTGGTGCACGCCCGCGGTTCCGGTGCGTACGGCTTCTTCGAGGTGACCGACGACGTCACCGCCTACACCAAGGCCGCCTTCCTCTCCGAGGTCGGCAAGAAGACCGAGCTGTTCCTGCGCTTCTCCACCGTGGCCGACTCGCTCGGCGGCGCGGACGCGGTCCGCGACCCGCGCGGCTTCGCGGTGAAGTTCTACACCGAGGAGGGCAACTACGACCTCGTCGGCAACAACACCCCGGTGTTCTTCATCAAGGACCCGATCAAGTTCCCCGACTTCATCCACTCCCAGAAGCGCGACCCGTTCACGGGCAAGCAGGAGCCGGACAACGTCTGGGACTTCTGGGCGCACGCCCCCGAGGCGACGCACCAGATCACCTGGCTGATGGGCGACCGCGGCATCCCCGCCTCGTACCGTCACATGAACGGCTACGGCTCGCACACCTACCAGTGGACCAACGAGGCGGGCGAAGCCTTCTTCGTCAAGTACCACTTCAAGACGAACCAGGGCATCCGCTGCCTCTCCTCCGAGCAGGCCGCCGAGGTCGTCGGCAGCGACGCCAACTCGCACCAGACCGACCTGCTGCAGTCCATCGAGCGCGGTGTGAACCCGTCCTGGACCCTCTACGTCCAGATCATGCCGGCCGCCGAGGCCGCGGACTACCGCTTCAACCCGTTCGACCTCACCAAGGTGTGGCCGCACGCGGACTACCCGCTGCAGCGCGTGGGCCGTCTGGTCCTCGACCGCAACCCGGACAACGTCTTCGCCGAGGTCGAGCAGGCCGCGTTCTCCCCGAACAACTTCGTCCCGGGCATCGGCCCCTCGCCGGACAAGATGCTCCAGGGCCGCCTCTTCGCCTACGCGGACGCCCACCGCTACCGCCTCGGCGTCAACCACACCCAGCTTCCGGTGAACGCCCCCAGGGCGACGGTCGCGGACAACTACGGCCGCGACGGCTTCATGGCCACCCGCAACGGCTCGCGCCACGACAAGAACTACGAGCCCAACTCGTACTCCGGTCCGCGCCAGACCGACGTCCCGCTGTCCGCGCCGCTCGCCATCCACGGCTGGACCGGCACCCACGCGGCCCCGCAGCACACCAAGGACGACGACTTCTTCCAGGCCGGTGAGCTCTACCGCCTGATGTCCGAGGACGAGAAGGCCCGCCTGGTCGCCAACATCGCCGGTGGCCTCTCGCAGGTCTCCCGCGAGGACATCATCGAGAAGAACATCGCCCACTTCGCCGCCGCCGACCCCGAGTACGGCCGGCGCGTCGAGGAGGCCGTCCGCGCCCTGCGCGAGGACTGATCCTCCGACACCCCGACTGCGTACGGCCCCTGACGGGAGGTCAGTGCCGTACGCGGTCCGGATCGCCGGCCCGGATGAGGGGTGGTCGGCGAACCGGACAGCGTGAGGACCGCGGTGGCGCCGAGCCAGTGCGGTGGTAAGGGCCCGAGGCTCCCCTTCTTGACCTGAAGGAAGGGGATGTCCCCGGCGCCCGTCGGCACCACCGCGGTCCCAACGCCCCCCTTCTCGCACAAGAAGGGGGCCCATACTCCGCCCGGCGGCGCGAACGTCCTGTCGCGCCAGCCTCGCACCGTCGGGCGGGCATCACGAGAGCGCGGAACCAGGTTTACGGTCCCTGGTTCCGCGCTCTTCCTCGTGTACGGGGAGGGCCTCGGCGATCCGCAGGGCGGCGGTCACCGCGAGCGAGCCGGCCGCCGGCACCGTCATCGCCGTCGCCGGCGAGGTGAGCTGGGCGACGGCCCCGCGAGGGCGGCGCTCACCCCTTGGAGCGCGAGCATCCCCCGAGGCGTGCAGACCGACGAGGACGAGCGGAAGCCCGGGGCGGAGGAGGAAGAGGAGGTACGGGGCCGCGAGCAGCGCCTGCAGGGGCGTGGCGAGCCGGCCCCGCCACCGCACCGGAACGAACCGTCCGACCACGGTGTCCCCGGCCGGCATCCCGACGGCGGCACACACGAACAGCAGCCCGGCGCGCTCGGGCTCGTACGGCACGAAGAGCGATTCGCAGCCGACGACCAGCCCGTTCGGGATCCACAGCGCCAGATAGGCGTGCCGGCGCGGCCGCGAGGACCACAGCCGGGCGTTGGTCCGCCAGGTCTCGGCGGCCGACGCCCGGCCGGTCGCCCGTGGGGACCGCCGGGAGAGCCCCCAGCGGGCGAGCAGGGCGCCGGCCGGCAGGGTGCCGCGCGGCGAGAGCAGCGCCATCGTCAGCCCACCCGCGGCGAAGCCGACGATCTGGCAGACGCCGACGGCCATGTCGAACACCGATCGGCCGATCAGGAGCCGCTCACGCGGCAGGATCTCGGTGAGCAGCCCGTAGCGCACCCCCCCCCCGCCGACGGAGCCGACGAGCCCCTGGAGGAAGAGCAGCGCGAAGACGGCAGCGACCGGCAGGCCGGGGACGGCCTGCGCCGCGGTGCCGGCCGCGAAGACGAGGGCGACGGCGGTCAGTGCCGCGCGCGGCGGCAGCCGGTCGGCGGCCGAGAGCAGGATGGTGGCGCCCACGAGCTGCGCGAGCGCCGGAGCGAACATCGCGAGGGCGGACAGCAGCGGGGAGCCGGTCGCCCGGAAGACGAGGGTCGCCAGGCCGAGCCCGGCGAGGGTCTGGGCCGCGGCCAGCGCGGACCCGCTGAGGAAGAGCGGGGTGAACTCGGGCGTGCGGAAGAGATCGCGATAACGGGGCATGCGGCGGAGTCTGGGGCCGGGCCGTGCACCGCCGTTATCGTTTCGCACGGAGACGAAAGAAGGACGCGTGCGAGGGGGGCCATGGGCTGGTGGCACATCGGTACCGACGCGCTGGCGCGCAGCCGGTTCGTGGTGTCGCCGCTCGCACGCCGACTTCCTCACGCCGACGCCGCTGGGCGAGGGCGAGCCTACCTTCGAGGAGGAGATGGAGGCGGTACGGGAGGCCGAACCGGCCGATGCTGTACCGCAGTTGGAGGTGGCCGTGGGCGGGCCCGTACCGGAGCCCCTGCGGTCGCGGCGCGATCTGCCGCGACGGATGGCCGAGGTCCTGGAGTGGGTGTGGCGGGAGACAGTCCTGCCGGAGTGGCCCCGCCGGAGGCGGATCGTCGAGACCGATGTGGTCGCGCGGACGGCCCTGTTGAGCCGGGGCGGCTGGGCGGCGGCGCTGGACGAACTGTGTCCGGGCAGGTTGCGCCGGCTCGGTGACGGCCGGCTCCAGATCAACACCCGTGACTACCCGCCGCGTTCGGTCGACGGCGGCAGGCTGCTGTTCGTCCCCGGTGACACCGGCCAGGGGCTGGTCGTCATGGGAGGGGACGGAGCGGTCCGCGATCGTCTACCCGTGCGCGGGCGTTCTGGCGGACGCCGCCGGCCCGGTGGTGCCCGAAGCGCTCGGCGCGCTCCTCGGGCGGGCCCGCGCCGGGATCCTCGTACGGCTCGGATCGCCCGAGTCCACCAGCCAGTGGGTCGCGCTCACCGTGCTCCTCGACGCGGGGCTGGTCCGGCGGAGGCGGGCGGGGCGCTCGGTGCTGTGCGATCGGACGGAGGCCGGGGCCGTTCTCGTACGGGCGGGGCGGGAAGGGTGAGGCCCCCGCCCCGGTGCTCCTCGGGGCGGGGGCCTGGTCACGGCACCCGGATCGGACGGCGGAAGGTCAGACCTTCAGGGCCTTGATCGCGGTGGGCGCGTGGCCCGGCTCGGTCGCGAGCTCCTCGAACTCGGTGACGTCGCTCATGTCGACCGTCTTGCTCATCGCGATGTTGGTGATGCGCTCCAGGATCGCCTCGACGACGACCGGGACCTGGAACTCGACGGCCATCTTCTTGGCCTGCTCCAGGGCCTCGCCCAGCTTGTTCGGGTCCTCGACGCGGATCGCCTTGACGCCCAGGCCCTCGGCGACCTTGACGTGGTCGACGCCGTAGACGCCGATCTCCGGGGTGTTGATGTTCTCGAACTCGAGGTTGACCTCGAAGTTGATGCCGAGGCCGCCCTGTGCCTGACGGATCAGTCCGAGGTAGGCGTTGTTCACCAGGACGTGGACGTAGGGGACCTTGTGCTGGGCGGCGACCGCCAGCTCCTCGATCATGAACTGGAAGTCGTAGTCGCCGGAGAGCGCGACGACCGGGGTCTCCGGGTCCGCGGTGGCGGCGCCGATCGCGGCCGGGATGGTCCAGCCGAGCGGGCCGGCCTGGCCGCAGTTGATCCAGTGGCGCGGCTTGTAGACGTGCAGGAACTGCGCGGCCGCGATCTGGGAGAGGCCGATGGTGGTGACGTAGCGCGTCTCGGGGCCGAACGCCTTGTTCATCTCCTCGTAGACGCGCTGCGGCTTCATCGGGATGTCGTCGAAGTGCGTGCGGCGCTGGAGGGTGGCCTTGCGCTCCTGCGCGGAGGCGGCCCAGGCGGAGAAGTCGGGCAGCGTGCCCGCGGCCTTCCACTCCTTGGCGATCTCGACGAAGAGCTCCAGGGCGGCCTTGGCGTCGGAGGCGATGCCGTAGTCCGGGGCGAAGATCTTGCCGAGCTGGGTCGGCTCGATGTCGACGTGGACGAACTTCCGGCCCTTGGTGTACGCGTCCAGGTTGTAACCCGTGTGGCGGTTGGCCCAGCGGTTGCCGATGCCGAGGACGAGGTCCGACTCCAGGAAGGTCGCGTTGCCGTAGCGGTGCGCGGTCTGGACGCCGACCATGCCGGCGGCGAGCTCGTGGTCGTCCGGGATGGTGCCCCAGCCCATGAGGGTGGAGATGACCGGGATGCCCGTCAGCTCGGCGAACTCGACGAGCAGGTCGGTCGCGTCGGCGTTGATGATGCCGCCGCCGGCGACGATCAGCGGGCGCTCGGACTCCAGGAGGAAGTTCAGGGCCTTCTCGGCCTGGGCGCGGGTGGCGCGCGGCTTGTAGACCGGCAGCGGCTCGTACGTCTCCGGGTCGAACTCGATCTCGGTGAGCTGGACGTCGATCGGCAGGTCGATGAGGACCGGGCCGGGACGGCCGGAGCGCATCAGGTGGAATGCCTGCTGGAAGACGCCGGGGACCTGCGCGGCCTCCAGGACGGTCGTCGCGGCCTTGGTGACCGGCTTGGCGATCGTGGCGATGTCGACGGCCTGGAAGTCCTCCTTGTGGAGCTTCGAGACCGGGGCCTGGCCGGTGATGCAGAGGATCGGGATCGAGTCGGCGATCGCGGAGTACAGGCCGGTGATCATGTCGGTGCCGGCGGGGCCGGACGTGCCGATGCAGACACCGATGTTGCCGGCCTTGGCCCGGGTGTAGCCCTCGGCCATGTGGGACGCGCCCTCGACGTGGCGGGCGAGGGTGTGGCTGATCCCGCCGACGTTCTTGAGCTCGCGGTAGAAGGGGTTGATCGCCGCGCCGGGCACGCCGAACGCGTTGGTGACGCCTTCGCGCTTGAGGATCTCAACGGCCGCTGCGGCGGCGGTCATACGAGGCATGGGAGTGCTCCTGCTTCGGGGCCTGACGACTTGTTTCCATAATGCGGAAGTACTGTTCTGCTATACGGAAGCAATGTAGGTGGGGTGGTGGAGAGGCGTCAAGAGACGTCCGAAGAGGGGGACGGGGCCCGGCCGCACGGGATGGCCGAAGTCCACCCCCCGGGCGGCCGGATTGGTGGACGATGGGGAGGCACGAGGCGGAGGGGGTTCGGTGTGGGTGATTCGGTCGAGGTGCGCTGCCCGGAGTGCCTCCGCGCGCTGCGGTACGCGGCGCCCGCCTTCCCCTGTTCCTGCGGCACCCCGGTCGCGCCCCCGGTGATCCCCGGCGCCACCGCCACGCCCCTCACCCACCGCAACGGGGCCGACGAGTGGGTGACCGTCCACTGCCCCGCCTGCGCCCGTGCGACCGACTGGCCCCACCCGGAGGTCGGCTGCGCGTGCGGGGCGGTGCTGCGGGTGCCGGTACGGGAGGCGGGCGGGTCCGACGGATCCGCAGGGTCCGGCGGAGGTACGGGTACGGTGCGCGGCGCACTCCCGGGTGCCCAGGAGCCCGTGGGCACGGGCACGGCGGTCGGGCTCGACGCCGTGGTGGAGCGGGACGAGCAGGGGCCCGGCGGGACAGGCGCGGCCCGGGCGGAAGGCCGCCGGCCGCTCGTACCGGAGAGCCCGGAAACTGCTCCCGACCTGGACCGCCCGGACGACCTGGACACCCGTGGGGAGGCCGCTGCCGTGCGGCACCCGGGCCCGGAGGCGCTCTCCCCCTTCGTACGACGGCATCCCTCGCCCCTGCCGCCGCCGCGCCCCGCGGCCGCCCGGCCCGGCCCCGAAGCCGCCCGTGCCCCGTTCCGGCCCGTCACGATCCGCACCACTCGGGACGCCGTCGCCGCGTCCGCCGGGTATCTGCGGTGGCTGGGCTTCCGGGACGTCGTCCAGCCCGAGGAGCGGTCCGCCTCGGCCGTGGACCTGCGCGGGCCCGGGCTCGTCGCCCAGGTGGACCCGAGCACGCGGCCGACCGGACTGCGGGCGGTCGAGTGCCTGTGGCTCAACGGGCTCAGCAGCGCGGCGCTGAGCGTCTCCTTCTCCCTCGCCGGATACACCCCCGAGGCCCATGAGCGCGCCGAGGGCCTCGGCATCCCGCTCTTCGTCCTCGACCTCACCGGCACCCCGCAGCCCGTCAACGGCCCCGCGGCCGAGCTCCTCGCCACCGGAGCGCCGTGAAGCCATGAGGCCGTGAGGCCCCATGGCCGAGGGAATTCGGCCATCCGGCACGTGACGATCGCCCCTCCCCCGGGCACAACACCTACGGGGGGTGAACACCATGACGACGGGGATGTGGTGGTTCCTGGGGGTGGCGCTCGGTCAACTGGGCCTGGCGGCCGTGCTGTTGCATACCCGCAGCCAGGAAGGGCCCGAACCGCCGCCGCAGGCGCTCGCGCTGCTGCGCGGCGGCCCGCGGGCGGCGGTCACGGTGGCCCTGGTCGCCCTGCACCAGCGCGGTGCGGTGGCGGCGGGCCGGCGGGGCACGATTCGCGCCAACGGCGGGGCCGGCCGGACCCACGACCCGCTCCAGCTCGGCGTGCACCGCTCGCTCCAGCGCGCCCTCGCCCTGCGGGTCCTGGCCTCCCGGCCCCAGGCCCGCCAGGCCCTCGCCGCGCTGGCCGCGGAGCTCGGCAGCCGAGGTCTGCTGCGCCCGCCGGGGCGGCTCCTGGCGGCCCGGGTGCTCCTGCTGTGCGTGCCCGTCACGGTCGGCACGGGTCTGTGGACCACGGGCGCGTCGGGCCCGGCGCTCGCCGCCGGCGCCGTGCCGGTGCTCGCCGCCGCGGCCCTGCTGTGCGTCCCGCCCACCACCCGCGCGGCCCACCGTCTCCTCGCGGACCTCCGCGCCCGCCACCCCCTGCCCGCCCACCGGCGCGCGGTGACCGACGGCCGGGACGTCCTCCTGTACGTGGCCCTCTACGGCGACCCGGCCCTCGCGCTCTTCCTCCCCCACTTCTCCCGCGACGGTGGCCTCCTGTCCCGCCACCCCCAGGAGGACACCCCCTCCGGCCCCCGCGGCTGGACCCCCGACGGGCCCGCCTGCCCGGACGGCCTGCCGGAGTGACCTCGGCACGGAGCGACCGGCGCCCCGCCCCGCACCCCCCGCCTCCGAGCCGGCGCACGCCCCTGACACCGCCCTGACACCGCCCCTGCCCGCGCCGCGCCATACTGGCGTATGCGCATCCGAGTGGCCGCACGGGCCGAACTCTCCCTGCTCCAGGACATCGAACGCGCCGCCGGTGAGGCATTCAGGCCGCTCGGCATGGAGGAGATCGCCGACGACGAGCCGCTGCCGCTGGACGTCCTGGAGGGCTATCGCGGGGCGGGCCGGGCGTGGGTGGCGGTGGACCGGGAGGACCGGCCCGTGGCGTATCTGCTCATGGACGCGGTCGACGGCGCCGCGCACATCGAGCAGGTCTCCGTGCACCCGGACGTCGCCCGTCGGGGCGTCGGCCGGGCGCTGATCGAGCACGTCGCGGCGGCCGCCCGGGAGCAGGGCCTGACGGCGCTGACCCTGACGACCTTCGCCGAGGTCCCCTGGAACGCCCCGTACTACGCCCGGCTCGGGTTCCGGCACGTCGGCGAGGGCGACCCCGCGCTCACCGAGGGGCTGCGGGCGATCAGCCGGGCCGAGGCGGCGCACGGCCTGGCCGCCTGGCCCCGCGTCTGCATGCGCCGCGAGCTGCCCGCCGCACCCTGACCCACCGCCGGGGCGCCCCTCCTAGGAGGCCCCCGCCCCGGCCCCGTACCGCTCGCGCAGCTCCACCTTCCGGACCTTCCCGCTCACCGTCATCGGGAACTCGGCCAGGATCTCCACCCGGCGCGGGATCTTGTAGTGCGCGAGGCGGTCGCGGCAGAAGGCCGTGAGTTCGTCGAGGGTGGGCGGGTCGGCCGGGTCGCGCGGGATGACGCAGGCGAGGATCTCCTCGCCGTACCGCTCGTCGGGCACGCCGACGACCTGCACGTCGGCGATCTTGGCGTGCCCGTACAGGAACTCCTCGATCTCGCGCGGGTACACGTTCTCCCCGCCCCGGATGATCATGTCCTTGATGCGGCCGACGATCTGGACGTAGCCGTCCTCGCGCATCACGGCGAGGTCACCGGTGTGCATCCAGCGGCCGGAGTCGATCGCCTCGGCCGTCTTGTCAGGCTGGTCCCAGTAGCCGAGCATCACGCTGTAGCCGCGGGTGCACAGCTCGCCGGCCGTGCCGCGCGGGACGGTGAGGCCGGTCGCCGGGTCGACGATCTTCACCTCGACGTGCGGCATGACCCGGCCGACCGTACCGGTGCGCCGCTCCAGGTCGTCGTCGCGCCGGGTCTGGGTGGAGACGGGCGAGGTCTCCGTCATGCCGTAACAGATGGACACCTCCGCCATGTTCATCTCGGCGACCACCCGTTTCATCACCTCGACCGGGCACGGCGAGCCCGCCATGATGCCGGTGCGGAGGCTGGAGAGGTCGTACGCGGCGAAGTCGGGCAGGTTGAGCTCGGCGATGAACATCGTCGGCACCCCGTAGAGGGAGGTGCAGCGCTCCTCCTGCACGGCCCTGAGGGTGGCGGCCGGGTCGAAGGACGGCGCCGGGATCACCATGCAGGCGCCGTGCGAGGTGGCGGCGAGATTGCCCATCACCATGCCGAAGCAGTGGTAGAAGGGCACCGGAATGCAGATCCGGTCCTGCTCGCTGTAGGCGATCATCTCGCCCACGAAGTACCCGTTGTTGAGGATGTTGTGGTGGGAGAGGGTGGCGCCCTTCGGGAAGCCCGTGGTCCCGGACGTGTACTGGATGTTGACCGGCTCGTCGCAGGACAGCGGCTCCGGCCGGACGCCCTCCGGTGCCCGCCGCGCGAGGAGTTCGTCCCAGCTCGGATCCTCGAAGTAGACCGTCTCGCGCAACTCCGGGCAGTCGCCCCGCACCTGCTCGACCATCGCCCGGTAGTCGCTGCTCTTGTGCGTGAGCGAGGCGAAGAGCAGCGAGATCCCGGCCTGGTTCAGGACGTACTTCAGCTCGTGCGCGCGGTAGGCCGGGTTGATGTTCACCATGATCGCGCCGATGCGGGCGGTGGCGTACTGGACGAGCACCCATTCCGCGCGGTTGACCGCCCAGATGCCGACCCGGTCGCCCTTCGCGACGCCGCTGCCGAGCAGCGCGTCCGCCAGCCGGTCGACGTCGGCGCCGAACGCGGCGTACGTCCAGCGGCGCCCGGTGGGGACGTCGACGAGCGCCTCGCGGTCCGGCCAGGTGGCGACGGCCCGGTCGAGGTTGGCGCCGATGGTGTCGCCGAGGAGGGCCGTGTCCGACACCCCGTGCGCGTACGAGAGAACGGCGGTGTCGCTCATGCGAGGTCCCCCTCGGTGTACTCGGTGCCGGTGTTCCCCTCCGCGGTGAGCCTGCGCAGTTCGACGCGGCGGATCTTGCCGGAGACGGTCTTCGGCAGCTCGGCGAACTCGATGCGGCGGATCCGCTTGTACGGGGCGAGGACCTCGCGCGAGTGCGCGAAGAGCGCCTTCGCGGTGTCGGCGTCCGGCTCCCAGCCGGCGGCGAGGACGACGTACGCCTTGGGGACGGCGAGCCGCAGCGGGTCGGGGGCGGGGACGACGGCCGCCTCGGCGACCGCCTCGTGCTCCAGGAGCGCGCTCTCCAGCTCGAAGGGGCTGATCTTGTAGTCGCTGGCCTTGAAGACGTCGTCGCCGCGCCCGATGTAGGTGAGGTAGCCGTCGGCGTCGCGGGCGCCGATGTCGCCGGTGCGGTAGTAGCCGCCGGCCATCGCCTCGGCCGTACGCTCCGGGTCGCCGTGGTAGCCGGCCATCAGGCCCACGGGGCGGGCGGAGAGGTCGAGGCAGATCTCGCCCTCCTCGACGTCCGGCGTGCCGCTGACCGGGTCGACCAGGGTGACCCGGAAGCCGGGGCTCGGCCGGCCCATCGAGCCTTGCTTGAGCCGCTGGCCCGGGCTGTTGGAGACCTGCACGGCGGTCTCGGTCTGGCCGAAGCCGTCCCGGATGGTGACGCCCCAGGCGCGGCGGACGGTCTCGATGACCTCGGGGTTGAGGGGTTCGCCGGCGGCGACGACCTCGCGGGGCGGGGTGGTGAGCCGGCCGAGGTCGGACTGGATCAGCATGCGCCAGACGGTGGGTGGGGCGCAGAAGCTGGTGACGCCGTGCTTCTCCATCTCGGCCATCAGGCGGGCCGGGTCGAAGCGGCTGTAGTTGTGGATGAAGACGGTCGCCTCGGCGTTCCAGGGGGCGAAGAGGTTGGACCAGGCGTGCTTGGCCCAGCCGGGCGAGGAGATGTTGAGGTGGACGTCGCCCGGCTTGAGGCCGATCCAGTACATCGTCGCCAGGTGGCCGATGGGGTACGAGGTGTGGGTGTGCTCGACGAGCTTGGGGCGGGCGGTGGTGCCGGAGGTGAAGTAGAGCATCAGGGTGTCGTCGGCGAGGGTGTCGCCGTCCGGCTCGAAGACGGCCGGCTGGGCGTACGCGTCCTCGTAGCGGAGCCAGGCAGCCCCGTCGGCACCGGCCGCCCCGTCGGCACCGGTCACCTCCTCGGCACCGGCCGCCCCGTCGGTACCCGTCGCCCCCTCGCCGGCCGCCCCGTCGGTGCCGACCGCGATCCGGGTGTAGTCGCCGGGGACCTCGTCGAACTTGGCGCGGTCCTCGGCGCGGACGAGGACGTGACGGGCCCGGCCGCGCTCCACGCGGTCGCGCAGGTCGGCGGGGCCGAGGAGGGGCGTGGCGGGGATGACGACGGCGCGCAGCTTCATCGCGGCGAGCATGGTCTCCCACAGCTCGACCTGGTTGCCGAGCATGACGATCATCCGGTCGCCGGCCCCGACCCCCTGGGCGCGCAGCCAGTTGGCGACCTGGTGGGACCGGGCGGACATCTCGGCGAAGCTCAGCTTCGCCTCGCGGCCGTCCTCCTCGACGATGTGCAGGGCGGTGCGGTCGTTGCCCTCGGCGATGACGTCGAACCATTCGAGCGCCCAGTTGAACCGCTCGGGCCGGGGCCAGGTGAAGCCCTCGTACGCCGTCTCGTAGTCCTCGCGGTGCCGGAGCAGGAAGTCGCGGGCGGCCCGGAACCTCTCCGTCGCCTGCGTCGGCCGCGCCGCGCTGGTTGCCGTCATGTGTCCTCCTCGTTGCGGGACCCGTCCCGCACATCGTGTAATCAGTGACCCAGGTCTCACCACCCCCGTTCGGGGGGTAGGGAGGCGGCGAAGGTGGCGGAGGGGCGCGGAGTGTCCGAGCACGAGGAGTCGGTGGAACTGCGGGGCGCGCTGCTGGGGCTGCGGCGGGCCACCGGTCTCCCGGTGGTGTTCGGGGGGCTGGGCCGCGACGGCCGCGCCATGCGGATCGCGGAGCTGGACGGGGCGGTGACCCCGGCGCTGCGGGGTCTGTCGATCACGGCCGGCTCCGGCCTCGGCGGCAGGTGCCTGGCCCTGTCGCGTCCCTGCGCGGTCACGGACTACGCGTCGGCGCGGCACATCACGCACGAGTACGACGGCGCGGTCTCGGCCGAGGGGCTGCGCTCGGTGATCGCGGTGCCCGTCGTCGTGCGCCGCCAGGTCCGTGGCGTGCTGTACGGGGCGCTGCGCGACGCCCTGCCGATCGGCGAGCGGGTCTTCGACGCGGCGGTCGCGGCGGCCCGGGACGTGGAACAGGCCCTGGCCGTACGGGAGGAGACGCGGCGGCTCGCGGCCGAGCGGGAGGAGATGCGGCTCGCGTACGGGGAGCTGCGGGCGCTCGCCCCGAAGGTGACCGACCCGGAGCTGCGGGAGCGGCTGTTGGCGGTGTGCGGCCGCTTCGAGGCGAGCTCGGGCCCGGAGGACGACGGCGGCCGGCCGGCTGCCCGGGTGCTGCTCACTCCGCGCGAGACGGACGTGCTGGCGGCGGTGGCGTCGGGGGCGACGAACGCGGCGGTGGCGCGGCGGCTCGGGCTGCGCCCCGAGACGGTGAAGGGCTATCTGCGGTCGGCGATGCGGAAGCTGGGCGCGCACACGCGTCTGGAGGCGGTGGTGGCGGCGCGGCGGGCGGGGGCGCTGCCGTAGGGGACCCGTGAGGGCTCGCAGGACCGTTGGGCGGGAGGCGGTGACGGTGACGCGGTGACGTGGTGACGTGGTGACGCGGTGACGCGGTGACGCGGTTGCGCCGTCACGCCGCCGGCGCCGGTTCACCGCTCCTGGTTCACGGCTCACGGCTCACGGCTCACCGCTCCTAACTCACGGCTCCTGGCTCACGGCTTCGCGAACGTGATCTCGTACGGGACGCCCTGGGGGCCGAGGAGGCGCAGGGTCCGCTCGGCCTCGGCGGTGAGTTCGTCGCGCTGGGCGCGGGTGAGGCGCTGGAAGGCGTCGATGGTCAGCGTCGTGCGCTGCCGGGTCTCCTCCAGGTGCCAGATCCCAGCGAGGAAGCCGTCGAGGAGGAAGACGCGGTGGGCCTGGTTGCCGGTCCAGGTGCGGGTGCGGTGCTCGGCGGGGACGACGCGGGTGCGGTCGGCGTGGGAGAGCAGCAGGTTGTCGAACTCGGGGAGGAAGCGGGGCGGGGCCGGGGTGTCCTCGTCGGGCCGGGGCGCGTCGGGGAGGTCGAACAGCTCGGTGCCGTTCTCGTCGCGGAGGACGAGGAGCCGGGGGCGCAGGCGCTCGAAGGCGGGTCGCAGTCGGGTGAGCCCGCACCAGGTCTGCATGTCCTGGACGGAGGCGGGCCCGAAGGCGCCGAGGTAGCGGAGCACGGTCTCGTCGAGGTCGGCGGCCTCCCGCGCGGGCCGGTCGAACCACGTCTCGGCCGGGGAGAGCGCGACCTGCCCGCTCCTGCCCCAGAGGCCGCGCGGGGTGACCTGGACCATCGGCAGCAGGCAGCGGGCGGCGACCCCGAGGGCGAGCGGGTCGGCGGCGGGCCATTCCCGGAGGAGGTGTTCGCGCAGGTCCTTGAGCGTGCGGGGGCGCTCGTCGGCGTAGGCGGCGGTGAGGGCGGTCAGCCGGTCGAGGTCGACGCCGTCGAGCCCCTTGCGGAACTGCCTGAGTTCCCGGTCGATCGCGCCGGCCTGGACGAGGCGGCGCAGGGGCACGGCGTCGGCGGCGGTGTGGGTGTGGACGGTGGAGCGCAGGGAGACGATGCGGGCGACGCGGCGGGTCTCCATGAGGGTGGACAGGTCCTCGGGCCGGAAGCCGTCGAGGCGGGCGGCCAGCGCGTAATAGGGGGGCTTGGTGTTCTGCGCCTGCAGGCCGACGAGGTGGTGGACCGCCTGCTCGGCGGAGAGGGAGGAGGGGCGGAGCAGGAGCTGGCGGTCGAGGGTGGCTCGGTTGAGGGCGCGTGTGGTGAGGACCATGAGGGGAACGCTAACGGGGATTGCGGACAGGGAGGGTCCGCGATGAAGGGACCGTCGCGGCCGCGGTGCCCTGATTCACCCCCTATATCCTGTCCTACGTCGACCGCCGACCGCCCTCCGAGAAGGTGACCGCCCGATGCCCGACCGCCCCGACCCCCGTCCGCGCGTCGCGGCCCGGCGACGCCCGCCGGAGCCGCCGGCGAACCGTCCGAGCGTGGTCCAGGCGACCGTGTACCGCGACGGCCGTCGCGTCTCCTCCCCCGACACCCTGGCGGAAACCTTCCGCCGGCTGCGCGAGCACCCCGACGGCATGGCCTGGATCGGCCTGCACCGCCCGACGGAGGCCGAACTCCACTCCCTCGCCGCCGAGTTCGACCTGCACGAGTTGGCCGTCGAGGACGCGATGGAGGCCCATCAGCGGCCCAAGCTGGAACGGTACGGCGACACCCTCTTCGTCGTGCTGCGCGCCGCCCGCTATCTGGACGCCCAGGAGGAGGTCGACTTCGGCGAGCTGCACGTCTTCGTCGGCCCCGACTTCCTCATCACCGTCCGCCACGGCGCCGCCCCGGACCTCTCCGCCGTCCGCCACCGCATGGAGGAGAACCCCGACCTCCTGCGCCTCGGCCCGGAGGCGGTCCTCTACGCGATCCTGGACGCGGTCGTCGACGGCTACGCCCCGGTGGTCGCGGGCGTCCAGAACGACATCGACGAGATCGAGACGGAGGTCTTCGGCGGCGACCCGGCGGTCTCCCGCCGCATCTACGAACTCTCCCGCGAAATGGTCGAGTTCCAGCGCGCCACCCGCCCCCTGGTCGGCATGCTGCACGGCCTGATGGCCGGCTTCGCCAAATACGGCACGGACGAGGAACTCCAGCGCTACCTCCGCGACGTCGCCGACCACGTCACCCACACCAGCGAACGCGTCGACGGCTTCCGCCAGGCCCTGACGGAGATCCTGACGGTCAACGCGACCCTCGTCACCCAGCAACAGAACGCGGAGATGCGGGCGTTGGCGGAGGCGGGCTTCGAGCAGAACGAGGAGATCAAGAAGATCTCGTCCTGGGCCGCCATCCTCTTCGCCCCGACGCTGGTCGGCACGATCTACGGCATGAACTTCGACACGATGCCCGAGCTGCAATGGACCTTCGGGTATCCGTTCGCCATCCTCCTGATGGCGGTGGTGTGCACGAGCCTCTACTTCATCTTCAAGCGGCGGGACTGGCTGTAGAGGCCCGCCCGGGCGAGGCCGGCGAACCTTCCCCGAGGTCAGGGGTGTGGCGGAGCTCACCCCCGTGTGAGTTTCGGGCTCACATGATGTCAGGTCATAGCGTCCTGTCCCATGACCCAGTCAAGAACTCATGACGCGACCCGAAGGCTCCTGTTCCTGGGGTTCGTGATCGGTGCCTTCGCACTGGGCACCAGCGAGAACGTGGTCGCCGGGATCCTGCCCGACATCGCTCGCGGGCTGCACGTCAGCGAGGGTTCCGCCGGGCTGCTCGTGACCGCGTACGCCGGCACGGTGACCGTGGCCGGGCCGATCGTGACGCTGTTCCTCGACCGGGTGGGACCGAAGAAGCTGGTGACCGGGGCGATCGCGCTGTACCTCGCGGGATCGGTCCTGGCCGCCGTGGGCGGCTCGTTCGCGATGGTCGTCGCGGGGCGGGTCGTCACCGGTCTCGTGCACACCACGATCATGGTCGTCTTCATGACCGCGGCCATGCGCGTCGCCGAGCCCGGCAAGGAGGCATCGGCCGCGGCCAACATCACCCTCGGCCTCTCCGTCGCGACCGTCCTCGGTGTCCCGATCGGCGTCTTCCTGGGCCAGCACCTGGCCTGGCAGGCATCCTTCTGGCTGGTCGCCGTGCTGGCCGCGGTCAGCCTCCTGGTGGTCCTGGCGGCCTTCCCCGCCGACACCCGGCCCGAGGAGGCCGGGGCCGCCGGCGGGTCCGCCGGTGACGGCACGCCCCGGGCCGGGCTGCGCGGACTCGGGCGCCCCGAACTGGTCATCGGCATCTGCGTCACCGCGCTCACCGGCATGGCCGCCCTCACCGTGGTGACCTATGTGGCGCCGTTCCTCACCCAGGGCTCCGGGGTCGACTCCGGCCTGATCGTGTGGATCATGCTCGCGTACGGCGTCGGCTGCGTCATCGGCAACACCCTCGGCGGACGGCTGGCCGACGGCCGGGTGCTCCAGGCGATGGTCGGCACCGTCACCGCGACCCTCGCCGTGCTCGCCGTACTCCTGCTGGTCTCCGGCAGCGCCGTGCCGACGGTGGTCCTCACCGTCCTGGTCGGCCTCGCCTACTTCGCCACCTTCCCGGCCCTCAACACCTGGGTGGCCTCCAACTCCCAGGGCATCTCGCCGAACCTCGCCCTGGCCCTCAACAGCTCCGCCTTCAACATCGGCATCGCGCTGGCCGGCTGGACCGGCTCGGCCTGGCTCGACTCCGACCGGCCGATCGAGAACCTGCCGCTCATCGCGCTCCCGCCCGTCGCCCTGGCGGCCGCCCTCGCCTGGTTCCTGGTGCGCCGCCGGCGTACCGGTGCCGGCCACACGGGCCCGGACCAGGACCCGGCGGGCGAGGCCCACGCGGGTTCGCCCACGACCGCCTGACGGTCCGGCACCGCCCGACCGGCCGTTCCCGCTTCCGATTCTCTCGATCCGTTCGATGGAGATTCCATGGCTTCTTCCGTGATCACCTCCGCCGCCCCGCACAAGCACGCGCTCACCCGCCACCCGCAGGGCAGATGGACGGTGGACGCCGTCAAGCAGGTCTCGTACGAGGTGCTCGTGCGCGACAACCTGCTCGACCCGTCCGACCCCTTCCTCGCCGACACCCTCCGCCGGTGCGTCGCGGGTGTCGCGGACGTCGCGGGGGCGTCCAGCGACCGGCGGCTGCTCGTCGTCGACAGCACCGTCGAAGAGCTCTACGGCTCCGCGATCGCCGACTACTTCGCCACCCACGGCTTCACCACCCACACCCTCGTCCTCGACGCCCACGAGCAGGTCAAGGACTGGGACAGCGTCGACGCCGTCCTCGCCGCGATGGACGAGTTCGGCGTGGACCGCCGCCGCGAGCCCGTCATCGCCATCGGCGGCGGCGTGCTCTGCGACATCGTCGGCTTCGCCGCCAGCGTCTACCGCCGTGGCACGCCCTACATACGCATACCCACCACGCTCGTCGGCCTGGTCGACGCGGGCGTCGGCGTGAAGACCGGCGTCAACCACCGCTCCGGCAAGAACCGCATCGGCACCTACGCCCAGCCGCTCCTGAGCCTCCTCGACACCCGCTTCCTCGCCACCCTCCCGGAGCGGCACCTCAGCAACGGCCTCGCCGAGATCCTCAAGGTCGCGCTGGTCAAGTCCGAGTCGCTGTTCACCACGCTGGAGCGGGCCGGCCGGTGCGGCATCCGGCACCTCTTCGACGACGCGTTCCACGCCGACATGGCCGAGTACATCACCCACGAGTCCATCCACCTGATGCTGGAGGAGCTCCAGCCGAACCTGTGGGAGGCCGTCCTCGAACGCTGCGTCGACTACGGCCACACCTTCAGCCCCACCATCGAGATGCACTCCGTCGCCGAGCTGCTGCACGGCGAGGCCGTGGCCGTCGACATGGCCCTGACCACGGCCATCTCCCTGGGGCGCGGCCTGATGACCGAGACCGAGGCCGAGCGGGTCCTCGCCGCCATGCGCGGTCTCGGGCTCACCCCCTGGAACGACGCCCTGGCCGACACCGATCTGCTCGTACGGGCCCTGGAGGACACCGTCCGGCACCGCGACGGGCAGCAGCGGCTGCCGCTCACCCAGGGCATCGGCGACCACGTCTTCGTCAACGACGTGACGCCGGAGGAGATCGTCGCCGCGGTCCGCCACCTGGCCGCGCACGCCGACGCCGACGCCACCACCGCCGGCGCCACGCTGGAGGCGGCCGCCGCATGAGCACGAGGGACAGCGTCCACCAGGGAACGGGCGGGGCTGAGGACGTCGTCGCCCAGGGCTTCGTCGCACCCGGCTTCGAGGCCGTACGGGAGTGCTTCGAGACCAATCTGCGCGAGACCGAGGTCGGCGCCGCGTTCGCCGTCCACCACCGGGGCCGGCTCGTCGTCGACCTGTGGGGCGGCGTCGCCGACCCGGCGACCGGGCGGCCCTGGACCGCCGGCACCCGGGCCCAGATCTTCTCCGGCTCGAAGGGCGTCATCGCCGCCGCCCTGCTGCGCCTGTGCGACAGCGGCGTGCTCCGGCTCGACGACCCGATCGCCCGCCACTGGCCGGAGTTCGCCGCCCACGGCAAGGACCGGTTCACCGTCTCCGACGCCGTGACGTACTGCGCGGGCCTCCCCGCGATCACCGACCGGGTCGTCGAGATCGGCGACCTCTCGGACGCCCGGGCCATGGCGCGGGCCCTCGCCGAGCAGGTGCCGGTGACCGAACCCCGGCTGATCTACGGGCCGTGGACGATGGGCTGGCTGGTGGAGGAACTCACCTTCCGCACCACCGGGCTCTCCCTCCGCGCGTACTTCCGCCGCGAGATCGCCGAGCCGCACGGCCTCGCGATCGACTGGTGCCTCAGCCCGGCCGACGAGGTGGCGACCGTCGTCCACGACGACGCGTTCGCCGCCCAGTACGACCGCTTCAACGAGAGCGACGACCCGCTGACCCGCGCGATCTGGGCCAACCCGATCCCGTTCCCCAAGGGCAGGGTGGTGTGGAACGAGGAGGCGGTGCGCACCGCGTACATACCGGCGGCGAACATCGTCGGCACCGCCCGTGACATCTCCCGTCTGTACGCGCTGGTCATCGAGGACCTGCACCGCCCGGACGGCGAGCCGGGCCACCTCGCCCGCGCGGCGACGGTCCGCGACGCGCTCACCCTGTACGTACGGCAGGAGGACCCGACGCTCGGGTTCCCCTTCGCGTACGGGCGCGGCGGGTTCCGCCTCAAGGGCACCCCGCGCACCGGCGTCGACGCCGACATGTTCGGCCACGACGGCGGCGGCGGATCGGCGCACTTCGGGTGGCCGGGTGCCGGGATCGCCCTCTCGTACACCCCCAACCACCTGCTCGACATCGGCAACGACGACCACCGGGCCGGAAACCTGATCCGCGCCCTGAAGTCCGCCCTGCGGGACCTCCCGCCGGAGCCCGGTCCTGAACTGCGGCACGAGCAGGGCGCGGGAGAGGCGGTGCCGGCGTGAAGATCAGCGTCTCGGTCTTCCAGACCACCCTCACCGCCAAGGTGACCGACCTGGCACGCCGCCTGGAGGACACCGGCTACGACGCCCTGTACTTCTGCGAACACACCCATCAGTCCCTGGCGTTCGCCCGGCAGGCGCCCACGCTGGAGCGCCGGTTCCGGGAGACCTTCGACCCCTTCGTGGCCTCGCAGGCCGCGGCCGCCGTGACCGAACGCCTGCGGGTGGGATCCGCCATCAGCCTGCTGGCCCAGCACGAGCCGATCGCCATGGCCAAGCGGCTCGCCAGCCTGGACCGGGTGGTCGACGGCCGCCTCGACGTCGGCGTCGGCGCCGGCTGGATCGAGGACGAGATGCGCCGGCACGGCGTCGACCCGGCCCGCCGCAACGCGCGGCTGACCGAACACGCCCTGGCGGTACGGGCCCTGTGGTCAGGCGAACCCACCACGATCCACTCGGAGCACGTCGACTTCGAGGACGTGGTGGTCCTCCCGACGCCGCTGCAGCGCCCAGGGCCGCCCCTCCTCGTCGCCGGCGCCGGCCCGCGCGCCCCGCACCGGGTGCGGACCTTCGGCGACGGCTGGATGCCCGACTTCGGCTCGGTCCCGCTGCCCGAGCTGCTGAAGGGTGTCGCCGCGGTCCGCGAGATCGGCCGGGAACAGGGCCGGCACCTGCCCGTCGTCGTCATGGGCGTGCCGCACGACCCGGCCGTCATCACGGTCCTGGCCGAGGCCGGGGTCGACCAGGTGGCCACGTTGCTGCCGTCGGCGCCGCTCGACGAGATCGACGCCTTCCTGGCGCCGTACGAGGCCGCCCTGCGCGGCGCGCTCGGCGTACGGGTGGGGCGTTGAGGCCGTAACGCGGGCGGAACGCCGGCGGCACGGGCGACGGCGGTCGGGGGCGCGCCCCGACCGCCGTACCTCCCCCGGCCCGTGCCGCCACCGGCCCGGCCCTCCCCCCTACGGCCCGGCACCAGCACCCCCACCCGCGACTTCACGAGGAACAGCGCCGACAGGCAGCGGCACGCACGGAGAACGGACGAATGGACAGACACACCCCCAGCCACGACGCAGCACCCGCCGGCCCTGCCGGTCCCACCGGTCCCGCCCGTCCCGCCGACGAGGCCGGAGCCGCGCGGCCCGGCCGGGCGGCGGCCGGCTCGCGGCGCCCCCGCCTGGGCCGCCGCGGCTTCCTCACGGCGGTCGCCGGAGCCGGTGCGGGCGCGGCCGGCGTGGGCGGCGTCGGCGCGGTCGCGGCACCCTCCGCGGCCGCCGCGACCGCCGCCGTCCCCGCGAGGACCACCGCCGCCTCCGCCGGAGTTCCCGTCGTCCTGCCCGGCCGGGACCCGCAGTACGACTCCCTCCGCACCGGCTACAACCGGCGCTTCGACGTCCGGCCCGCCGAGATCCTCGCCCCGCGCACCGCCGCCGAGGTGGTCGCGGCCGTGCAGCGCGCCCTCGACGGCGGGCGGCGGTTCACCGTCTACGGCGGCGGGCACTGCTTCGAGGACTTCGTCCTCTCCCCCGACGTGCGGACCCTCATCACCATGGGTTCCCTCGACCAGGTGCGGTACGACTCCGCGCGGGGCGTGTACGAGGTCGGGGCCGGCGCCCGCCTGCTGAACGTGTACGACCGGCTCTACCGCGACCACGGCGTCACCATTCCCGGCGGCGTCTGCTACTCCGTCGGCGTCGGCGGCCACGTCACCGGCGGCGGCTACGGCCTGCTCTCCCGCAAGCACGGGCTGACCGTGGACCACCTCGCGGGCGTCGAGGTGGTGACCGTGGACGCCCACGGCAGGGCCGCGCTCACCTACGCCCGGCGCGGCGACACCGGCGCCCTCGGTGACCTGTTCTGGGCGCACACCGGCGGTGGCGGCGGGAACTTCGGCGTCGTCACGCGGTTCGACTTCCACAGCCCGGACGAGCCGCGCGGTCTGCCCTCGCCGCCCGCCGAGGTCCGGTTGGTGTTCTGCGACTGGCCGTGGGACGGCGTGGGGCCCGAGCGGCTCGGCGCGTTCTTCGACGTGTTCGCCGACTGGTGCGCACGGCACCACACCTCCTCGGGACCGGCCGACGCCGTCTTCCCGTGGCTGACCGTCCGGCACCGGGACAACGGCGGCGTGGGCATGGTCATGCAGGTCGCCGACCCGGCCGGCGAGGCCGTCGGAGACGACCTGGTGAAACGTCTCGCCGCGGCCCTGGGGTACACCGACGACGAGCGGTACGTCACCCGGACCCGGATGCCGTGGATGAACTCGGTGCGCCTCATCGGCACGTCGAGCGACGAGAACAGCGACCCCAACCGGCGTGGCAAGCAGGGCTCGGCCAACTTCCGCGGCCGGCTGACCCGGACCCAGGTCGCGGAGATCCACCGGGCGCTGCACGAGCCGATCGAGGGCTCCCTGTCGGCCGGTGTGGACATCGCCGCCCTCGGCGGCGCGATATCCCGGGTCAAGCCCACCGACACGGCCGTGTTCCAGCGCGACGCCACGATGAAGTTCCTCGTCCAGACCTTCTGGGCCGACGAGCGGCACGACGCCGCGAACATCGCCTGGCTGCGCCGTGCCTACCACGGGATCTTCCAGGAGACCGGCGGTGTGCCCGGCTACGACGAGGTCACCGCGGGCAGCTACGTCAACTACCCGAACAGCGACCTGTCCGACCCGGCGTGGAACACCTCGGGCCTGTCCTCCGGGGACCTCTACTACGGCGCCAACCACGCCCGGTTGAGGGCGGTCAAGCGGCGGTGGGACCCGACGAACGTCTTCCGGCACGCGCAGTCGGTGCGGCCGTGAGCGCGCCCGAGGCCGATGTCCCGGCCGTGCCCACGACATCCGACACCGTGACGGAACTGCCCTGCGAGGCCCTCCTGTTCGACATGGACGGGACCCTGATCGACTCGGCGGCCTCCATCGAGCGGGCCTGGGCCGCCTTCGCCCGGGAGGAGGGCCTGCCGGTCGACGCCGTGCTCGCGGCGCTGCCGGGCAGGACCGCCGTCGACATCCTGGCCGACTTCCTGCCCGGGCCGCGCGCGGTCGCGGCGGGCGCCGAGCGCGTCCGCCGCATGCAGCGCGACCACGTCCGGGACGTACGTCCGCTGCCGGGCGCCCGCGACCTGCTGACCGGCCTGCCCGCCGGCCGGTGGGCCGTGGTGACGGCCGCGTACGAGGAGGTCGCGCGGGCCCGGCTGGCCGCCGCCGGCCTGCCCGTACCACCGGTGCTGATCGCCGCCGACTCCGTACGCCGGGGCAAGCCCGATCCCGAGGGGTACGAGCGCGGGGCGCGCGCCCTCGGCGTCGCACCGCAGGCCTGCGTGGTCTTCGAGGACGCCGACGTGGGCGTCCGGGCCGGCCGGGCCGCCGGCGCCCGCTGCGTCGGCGTGGGTGGGGCGGTGACGCACCCGGAGGTGGCGGCGCGGGTCGCCGACCTGCGCGGCATCCGGGTGACCGCGACCGCCACGGGCCTGCTGCTGCGGGTGCCCGTAAGCGCGCATGCGGCCACGGCGGACGGAGGCCCCCGATGAGCTCCACGTACCCGCCCTCGGCCACGTACCCGCCCGTGCCCACGCCTGCGCCCGCGTCTGTCGGTGTGCCGGTGCCTGTCGGTGTGCCGGTGCCCTCGGTCGACGCCGAGGCGGTGACCGGCTTCGACATCGGCGGCACCTGGCTCCGTTTCCGGTCCGGCGGGCGGACCGTCCGGCGCCCGGCGCCGAGTCTGCTCAACCACCCGGGGCTCTCGGTCGACGCGCTGACGGACCGCCTGCTCGACGAGCTCACCGGACCGGAGGTCGGGTCCGGCCGCGTGGTGGTGTCCCTGGGCGCGGCCATGGACGACCTGACCTCGCGGGTCCACGGCTCGGGGCCGCTGTGGGGCGCGGGCCGGCCGGGCGTCGACCTCGTCGCCGAACTGGCGCGGCGGCGCCCGGACATCCGCTGGCACGTGTACAACGACGTCACCTGCGCGGTGACGGATCTCGCCGCCGGGCGAGGCGCCGCCCTGCCCGGTGCCCCGCGCGTGGCCTATGTGACCGTCAGCAGCGGCATCGCGCTGAAGACCGCGGATCTCGGCGCGCGCACCATCACCGTCGACGCGGACGGGTTCCAGGGCGAGATCGGCCATCTGCCCGCCTCCGTCCCCGCCGGTCTCGATCCCGCCGTCCTGGCCCGGCTCCTCGACCTGCCCTGCGAGTGCGGCGGGCGGGGTCATGTGGCCGCGCTCTCGGCGGGTCCGGCGCTGCCCCGGGTGGCCGGGGTGCTGGGCCTCGGCCCGTTCGACGGGGCGCGGCTCGCGGACCGGGTGGCGGACGGGGACCCGGGGGCGATCCTGCTCCTCGACGTCGTCACCCACCCGTTGGCGCAGGCGATCCGCTGGCTCTCGGCCGTCGATCCCGTGATCGCCCTGGTGGGCATCGGAGGCGGGGTCGCCGAGGGACTGGGCGCCGTCTACCAGCGGGCCGTCGAGCGCCACCTCGACCGGGAGGCCGACTACACGTCGGGCGCCGGCCGCCGGACCTCGCCGACCGTGCTCGCGCCCGGCGAGATCGATCCGATCCGTGGGGCCGCGCTGCTGGCGGAGGGATTTCTGACGGTGGTGAAGCCATGACGGCGGCCACGAGGGCGAGTACGGGCCCGACTCCACGCGCCGCAAGCGCCGCGCACACCCCACGCACCCCACGCATCACACCACACGAGCACGCGAAGAGAGGGAACATGGCCACGCACCGCGCCATCGTCCGCGAGGCCGGCGTCAGCAGGATCGTCCGCCGGGAGACACCCGTTCCGGGCCCGGGCGAGGTCCTGCTGGCCCCGGAGGCGGTCAGCCTGTGCGGTACGGACATCCAGATGCTGCGCGGTCTGCGCGACGACCCGTCGCCGGTCCTGGGCCACGAGGGCGCGTGCCGGGTGGTCGCGGTCGGCAGCGGGGTCACCCGGGTCCGCCCGGGTGACCGGGTGACCGTGAACCCGACCCACCCGGGCGACCCGTCGTTCCTGCTCGGGCACAACGTCGACGGACTCTTCCAGGAACGCGTCCTCATCGCGGCCTCGGCCGTGTCGGCGGGCCTGCTGGTGCCGATCGGGGAGGAACTGGGCCCCGCCGAGGCCACCCTGGTGGAACCGCTCGCCGTCGTGGACTACGCGTGGGAGTGCCTGGTGCCGCGCGCGGGCGAGCACCTGGTGGTGATCGGCGCCGGCCTGGTCGGGAACCTGGCGGCGGCCCGCGCCCGCGACCTCTTCAGCGGTACGGACACGGAGGACGGCCTGGCCGTCACCCTGGTGCACACCAACCCGGCGGGGCGCGCGTGGTCGGAGAAGGCGTGGGCGGACCGGGGCGTCCAGCACACGGACCTCACGGACCTCACGGACCTGGCGGACCTGCCCACCGCCACGGCCCCGGCCGCCGACGCGGCCGCCGGTACGGACGCGGGCGCGGACCGCCCCGTGCTCGTCCTCGTCGCCACCCACCGGGACCGCA
Source organism: Streptomyces sp. NPDC006339 (assembly GCF_040612775.1). Lineage (NCBI taxonomy): Bacteria > Bacillati > Actinomycetota > Actinomycetes > Kitasatosporales > Streptomycetaceae > Streptomyces > Streptomyces sp. NPDC006339. Next base: position 70,625 of record NZ_JBEXQW010000019.1, on the reverse strand, counting down.
CCGTCGAGGCCCTGGAGCTGGCGCACCGCCGCTTCGGCAGGGCGGTGCGCGCGGTCCATGTGATCGGCGGCGTCGCCCCCGACGCCCGGAGCGCCTTCCACCCCGGCGTGGACCTGGCCGGGGTGCGGGCGGCCAACACCGGTGGCCCCCGGCCCCCGCACCGGGTCGTGTGGAGCGACGGGCGCGGCACGACGACCGCTTTCACCGGCAACCGGGGAGTCACCGGTGAGGCCCTGGCCGCGGCGGCCGCCGAGCTGGGGCGGCAGCCCGAGCGTTACGGGCGGCTGCTCACCCACCGGCTCGGCCCGGAGGCCGGGGTGGACGTGATGAACCGCCTGGTGGCGGGCGGTCGGGTGGTCGACGGCGAGGTCGTCGTCCGCCTGGTGATCGAGCTGGCGGCCGAGGGAACGGCCGAGGAGACGGTCGGAGGCGCGGCCGCCGAAGGTACGACAGCGGGTACGGCAACGGGTACGGCAGAAGGAGCAGAGGCATGACAGGCACGGCGGTCGTGACGGGCGCCAGTTCCGGCATCGGGGCGGCCACCGCCCGGGCGTTGGGCGAGGCCGGGTTCGACGTGGTGGTCGGTTACGGCGGCAATCGGGAGGCCGCCGAGACGATCGCGCGCGAGATCGCGGAGGACGCGAAGGTCCGTACATGGGCGGTGGGCTTCCCGCTGACGGACCCGGCGGCCGCGGTGGCGGCCCTGCGCGCCGCCGTCGAGACGGCGGGCGGCATCGACGTCCTGGTGAACAACGCGGGGATCAACCGGCGGGCCTCCGCCCTGGAGGAGGACCTCGACTCCTGGTCGCACGTGCTCACCGTGGACCTGCACAGCCCGTTCGCGCTGGCCCAGGAGGCGGCGCGCACGATGGTGGCGCAGGGGCGGGGCGGGCGGATCGTCAACGTGACGAGCGTGCACGAGCACATCCCGATCGCGGGCGGCAGCGCGTACTGCGCGGCCAAGAGCGCCCTGGGCATGGTGACGAAGACGATGGCCCTGGAACTCGGCGAGCACGGCATCGCGGTGGTGTCGGTGGCGCCCGGGGAGACCGCCACGCCCATGAACGGGCACGACGAGGCCGTCGATCCGGCCACGGTCGCCCGGCCGGTGGTGCCGGCCGGGCGCCCCGGTGACCCCCGGGAGGTGGCCGATCTGATCCGCTGGCTCGTCTCCGGCCGGAGCGGATACGTCACGGGGCAGTCGTTCGTCGTGGACGGCGGACTGTCCCTGATCGCGGCGGACGCCAATGTCCGCTCGGTGCTCGGTGAGGACGCGGTGGGCTACCGGGGCCGTGCGGCGGCCGGGACGGGCTCCTGACCGGCTCGCACCGCCGGGGCGCCGTCCGCCAGCGGGCGGCCGGTCAGCACCGCGATGTAACTGCGGGTGAGGACGAGGGACTCGATCTCCTTGCTGATGCGGACGAACTCACGCGTCAGCACGGAGTCGAGCTCCCCGCACACCCGTGCCACGTCCACCCCCTCGTGGACGCATTCCAGCAGGAAACGGATGTCCTTGGTGCTCATCCCCCCGTCGAGCAGGAATCTGACGAGCCGCACCCGGGCCACGTCCGCCCGGGTGTAGACGCGGTGCCCGGTGGCGGTGCGTCCCGGCGTGAGCAGGCCCCGGCTCTCGTAGTACCGCAGCAGTCGCTCGCTGACCCCGGTGGTCTCGGCCATCTCCCCGATGCGCAGGGTCTCGTCGGACTCCTTGACCGACCCCGTCCCCCAGTCCCCCGGGCCGGGTGCGGGGGTGTCGGGGACGAACGGGAGCTCGAGGCTTTCGATCGCTCCGAGTTCGAGAAGCCGGTCGAGGGTGTCGGCGGACCGGTTCATGACGCGCTCCGTTCGTCCGCATGCGGCCATGGACGCCGTGGGCGCCGCGCCGTGGGACGGGCAGCGGGGAACGCGGGCTTCGACATGACGTGTTTCTCCTTCGTGACGGGCCCCGGTTGCGAAGCCTGTAGGCACCAAGTATCTCGGCGCCCCTCCGCTCCGACGGTCGTTTTTACATAGATTTATCCCGCCGTCACGGCCGTTTACAGACGGCCGGCCACCGACAGGGCGCGAACGGCACGGCACTTCCGGCCAGTTGACGGGCCGTCCGCGCCCGGCGCGAGGGCCACCGCCGGGCGCGGACGGCCCCGGACGTCTGCGGAAGTCCGTCAATTCCGGCGGTGGACGTCGGTCGCCCGACGTAGGACCTCCGCCCCATGTGCTCGTCGACGGTGGCGACTAGCGTCGGCGCGCATGCAGGACACGACGACGGTTCCCCGCTCCCTGGCCGAACGCCGGCGCGAGACCTTGGCCCGGCTGGCCACCGAGCGGGATGTCTGGGTGGCGACGGCCCACCCCGATCACGGCCCCCACCAGGTCCCCTTGTGGTTCCTGTGGGACGGGCGCGCGGTGTGGGTGTGTACGAGCGCGACATCGGCGACGGTACGGAACGTACGGGAGGATCCGCGGGTGCGGCTGTCACTGCCGGACAGCTTCGACGTGGTGCTGCTCCAGGGGACCGCGCGGTGGTTCACGGACCGGGAGGTGCCGGCGGATGCGGCGGACGCCTTCGCCGGGAAGTTCGCCTGGGACCCGCGGGCGGCGGAGCGTCCGTACGTGTACCTACGCATCGAACCGACGGTGGTACGGGCCTGGCGCGGGACGCCGGAACTGAGGGGCAGGGTCATCATGCGGGAGGGGGCCTGGCTGGAGTAGCCCCGGCCCGGAACGGCCGCCCCGCGAAAACGACTTGGAGCGTGCCCACCGCGTGACTACGGTGAAGTCCACCAGCACCTCCCGGTGCGCGGGTCCACGGCTACTTCTTCGGGTGAACGCACGCCGTGGACCGATTCCGATCTCGGGAGGCGCATGGCGGCGGGGTGCCCGGTGCGCAGGCCGGGGATACTTCCACTGATAATGGGGCGGTCGCGGGTTCGAATCCCGTCCGGCGCTTCGGGCGCCGGTAGCTCAGCGGCCAGAGCACCTTGTCTCCCCTTCCGATTCGATCTCGGGCACCCCCACGCCGCGCCTCCCCTCCACATGTGAGGGGCACGTCCATGGCTCGCTTCAACCTCCGCGGCGCCCGCCCGGCCGCCGGCTCGCCCGTGACCACCACGGGGCGGCCGACGCGTACGCACGAGGGCGCGGCCGGACTCCTCCGCGACGCGAAGAGCGAGCTGTTCCTCCTGGCCGTCGCCCACACCGTCGGCACCGACGCCTTCTACGAGAAGGCCGACGCCCGCGACGAGCGGTACACCGCCCTCGTACGGCGGCTCGCCGTCGAGGACCCCACGTGGACCTCCGGCCTGCTCGGCTGGCTGCGCCGCGAGGGCAACATGCGCACCGCGTCGCTCGTCGGCGCCGCCGAGTTCGTCAAGGCCCGCCTCGACGCCGCGCCCACCGCCGGCCAGGCCCCCGCCGACGGCGGTGGCGGTGGCGGCCCGGCCGACGGTGGCGCGCCCTGGTCGAACCGCGCCGTGATCGACTCCGTCCTCCAGCGGCCCGACGAGCCCGGGGAGATGCTCGGCTACTGGACCGGCCGGTACGGCCGCCGCCTGCCCAAGCCGGTGAAGCGCGGCGTCGCCGACGCCGTGCGGCGCCTCTACACCGAGCGGTCGCTCCTGAAGTACGACAGCGACACGAGGGGCTACCGGTTCGGTGACGTCCTCGAACTCACGCACCCCGCGCCGCATCCGGACCGGGCGTGGCAGGGCGACCTCTTCCAGCACGCGATCGACCGACGGCACGGCCGTGACGAGCGGATACCCGAGAGCCTCGGCCTGATCCGCCGGCGGCGGGCCCTGACGGCGCTGCCCGTGGCCGACCGCCGCGCGCTCCTCCTCACGCCGGACGGCCCGGACCTCCTGGGCAGGGCCGGCATGACCTGGGAGGCGCTGGCGGGCTGGCTCCAGGGCCCCATGGACAAGGCGGCGTGGGAGGCCGTCATCCCGTCCATGGGCCTCATGGCGCTCGTCCGGAACCTGCGGAACTTCGACGAGGCCGGCGTCTCCGACGCCGTCGCCGCGCGGGTCGCGGCGCGCCTGGCCGACGCGGACGAGGTGCGGGCCTCGCGCATGTTCCCGTTCCGGTTCTGGGCCGCGTACAAGGCGGCGCCCTCGCTGCGGTGGGGCCACGCCCTGGAGCGGGCGCTCGCGCACTCGCTCGCCCACGTGCCCGCGCTGTCCGGCCGCACGCTGATCCTGGTCGACCGGTCGCCGTCGATGTTCCCCGGCTACGGTTTCTCGACGCCGAACCGGTCCGACATCCCGCTCGCCGAGCAGGCCGCCGTCTTCGGCGCCGCGCTCGCGCTGCGCGCCGCGGCGCCCACGCTCGTGGAGTTCGGCTGGGACTCCCGGGAGATCGCCGTGCCGCAGGGCGGCAGCGTCCTGCGGCTGGTCGAGCGCTTCGGGAGGATCGACGGGACGGACATCCCCTCGGCCGTCCGGAGGTACTACGCCGGTCACGACCGGGTCGTCATCGTCACCGACGAGCAGACGCGCCCCGGCTGGCTCCCCTCCAACGCCGGCGGCCACCACGGCGGGATGCCCGAGACCCGCATCGACGACCTCGTACCGAAGAACGTGCCCGTGTACATGTGGAACATGGCCGGCTACCGCGAGGCCGCCATGCCCTCCGGCAGCGGCAACCGTCACGCACTGGGCGGCCTCACCGACACCGCCTTCCGCATGATCCCGCTCCTCGACGCGGGCCGCGACGCCCGCTGGCCGTGGGAGGAAGCAGCGGCCTGACGCGAGCGACACCGGGGGGCGACACCGGGGGGCGACACCGGTGCGGCACCGGTGGCCGGCTCCGCCCGACCGGCCAGGTGCCGATGCCGTTACTCGCACTCACAGGACCAACGCCTGGCTGGTTGGGGGCCGGTGGGAGCGCCAGGGTGGGGCGGGTCGGCGCCGACGTCCCCTGAAGCTCGTGCGAAAGGCGATCCCCCCGTCATGGACAGTCCTGCTTCCTCGCCCTCACCCGCCTCCCCACCCGTCTCCTCATCCGCGTCCGCTCCGGCGACCGCGGCCGGCTCCGGAGGTCCGGCACGGTTCCGCTGGGGTCCGTACGCCTCCGTCCTCCTTCTGCTGTTCCTGTTCGGCACCGAGACCTTCCTGGTGTCGCCGCTGCTCCCGACGATCGCCTCCGACCTGTCGATCCCGGAGTCGGCGGCGGCGTACAGCGTCACGGCGTACGTGCTCGTGTACGCGGTCTGCGCACCGTTCCTGGGTCTGGTGAGCGACCGTGCGGGACGGCGGCGCACGCTGCTCGCGGGCGCGGTCCTCTTCCTGCTGTCGAACGTCGCGGCGGCGCTGTCCGAGGGCCTGACGCTCCTGGTGGTGTCGCGTGCGCTGGCCGGAGTGGCGGCGGCCGCCGCCGGGCCCGCGATCTGGGCGCACATCTCGGAGACCACCGAGGACACGGTGCGCGGCCGGGCGCTGGGCCTCGGCATGGCGTTCTTCTCCTGCGGCCAGGTGCTCGGCGTGCCGCTGGGCAGCCTCCTCGCGGGCGCGGCCGGCTGGCGGGCCGCGTTCTGGGCCATGGGCATCGGCACGCTCGTGGTGGTCCCGATGCTCCTGAGGCGGATTCCGGCCGGTGCCGCCGCCCCGGCGTCCGGCGGCATGGGCGCCGGTGCGGTGTTCGCGCCCTGGGGCCATGGTGCGCTGCGCAGGTCCCTGCTGGTCAACACGGTCTTCAACGCGGCGAATCTGGGTGCCTACACGTTCATGGGCGTGGTCCTGGCGGAGCGTTTCGACCTGTCCGTGACCGTCCTCGGCCTGATCGGCGTCCTGGTCGGCGCGGGCAGCGTCGTCGGCTCGACGGTGGGCGGCCGGCTGGGCGACCGGGCGCGGGCCCGGGGCCGTACGGACCTTCCGACGCCGGCCGTGTGGGGCGTGCTCCTCGCGGTGGGCGTGGCCCTGACGGTGTGGGGCCCGGGGCTGGTCCTGGCGCTGGTCGGGGTCGTGATCTGGTTCGTCGCGAGCGGTGGTTTCGTGACCGACCAGCAGACGCTCGCCGGCACCGCCGCTCCCGAGCTGCGGGCGACCTCCAGCGCGTGGCTCACCTCGACCATGTACGCGGGTACGGGCGTCGGTGCCTGGGCCGTGGGCCTGTTCACCGATCTGACCCTGGGTACGGCGGTGATCGGTGTGTCCCTCGCGATCGTGGCGGCGCTCGGCGGCCTGAGGGTCGGCACGCGACGGTGATCGGCCGGACGCCGCCGCCCGCGCCCGGTCAGCCCGCTTGTCTGTTCGCGCCGACGCTGCGCAGCGGGCGGTCGACGAGAGCGGTGAGGGCGGCGGAGTCCTCCCGGCTCGTGGGGGTGAACAGCAGGATCAGCGCGCCCGGGTCGTCGACCGGGCGCAGCGAGGACAGCGCCATGCGGATCGGCTCGGCGCCGACCGGGGTGACGCCGACGACGCGGGTGGTGAGCTCGCCCACCGAGTGGCAGGTCCACCAGTGGCTGAGCTCGGGCACGTCGGACGCCAGCCGGTGGTGGAGCTCGGCCACGCGGGGCTCCGCCAGGTGGGGCTCCGCCAGGTGGGGGCCCGCCTGGGAGCGGAAGTGCTGGAAGACGCTCATGGCCAGCGGCTCCCAGTCACCGTCCTGGAGCCGGCCGCGGAACCGCTCGTCGGCGGCCACGAACCACAGCAGGTTGCGCCGGTCGGCCGGCACCGTCGACGGGTCGCCCCAGACGGCCGACCAGGCCGCGTTCCAGGTGACGAGGTCGAAATGGCGGTCGAGGAGGACGGCGGGGCTGACCGGCCAGGAGTCGAGGACCGGCCGCAGGGAGTCGCTGAGCGGCTCGCGGCCCGGACCGGACTCGGGCTCGTAGTAGCCGCCGAGGCGCAGGACGTGGCGCACCTCGCCCTCGTCGAGCCGCAGCGCGCGGCCGACGGATTCGAGGACCTGCCGGGAGGCGGTGACCCGTCCCTGCTCGAGCCAGGTGTACCAGGCGATGCTGACCCCGGAGAGGGAGGCGACCTCTTCCCGCCGCAGGCCGGGGGTGCGGCGCCGGGAGGTGCTGGGCAGACCGACGTCCTCGGGCTTCACCAGGGCGCGGTGGGCGCAGAGGAACGCGCCGAGTTCCCTACCCGCTGCGGGAGTTGACATGGAGCGACTCCTTCACGAGAGCCCGGGCGGCACCCGGTCATGATAGTGCGCACCGGTCCGCCCCCGTCGGGGGCGCCCTGCCGGGGGAGTCGTCGCGGGCCGATGCGGTCGACCCGTCTCAACGGGTCGACCGCGCGGGCGCCCCGCGGTGCCGGAGGTTGACGGCCGTGGCCCTGGCCACCGCCGCCGGGTTCAGGAAGCGCAGGGGGCCGATCAGGCGGGACGCGAACAGGTGCATGTGCCGCGCCAGCGCCGCGTCCCGGGCCGCCGCCGAGAACATCAGCCGCTCCAGGGGGTTGAACGGCCGGGCCTTGGCGAAGTCGGCGGCCAGGCGCTGATGTCCGAGCAGCCGGCGCCGGTGGGTGCGGGCGTAGCGGACCAGCGCCCGGTCGAGGTCGCCCCGGCCCGCGGCGGCCGGGGCGACCGCCTCCGCCAGCCATCGCGCGGACTGGAGCGCCCAGCCGCAGCCCACTCCCCACAGCGGGTCGCCGGTCAGGGCGGCGTCGCCGACGAGCGCGAGGCCCGGAGCGGTCGGAGTGCGGCTGTGCAGGGGATAGTCGACGGTGCCGATGATCTTGGAGACGCGTTCGGCGTCGTCGAGGGGCGGCGCCCCGGGCAGGGCGCGGAGGAAGGCGAGGAAGCTGCCCTCCAGGTCCTCCCGGAAGGCGGGCAGCCGCTTCTTGTCCGGGAGCACCGCGAGGACCGTCACCCCGTCGTCGTTGGGGAAGGCGTACGCCATGTCGGGTTCGAGGAACCAGATCCGGCCGATCCCGTCGGGCAGCGGGAGGTCGCGGAAGTGCGCGAGATAGCCGAACCGCGTGTTCTCGTACCGCCGGACGGGCATCCCGGCGAGTTTCGCCACGGCGGAGTCCTTGCCGTCGGCACCGACCACGAGGCGGGCCCGGATCTCGCGCTCCCCCCGGGGCGTCGAGGCCCGCACCCCGACGGTCCGGCCGCCCTCCCGGAGCAGTCCGGTCACCTGGTGGGCGAGGAGCAGGTCGACGCCGGGGGTGCGGGCGGCGTGGGACCGGATCAGCGGATCGAGGACGCTGCGCCGGATGTTGTACGCGTACGGCAGCTCGGGCCCCGCCGGCGCGGCCCTCGGCTCGATCCAGCCCCAACGGGTGTACCAGCGGGCGGTGTTGCGGACGGCTCCCGCCTTTTCGAGGGCGGGGACGAGGCCGAGCTCGTCCAGCACCGGGTAGGCGTTGGCGGTGATCGAGTGGGTGCACAGCACCTTGTACGCGTCGGGGTCCGAGCGGCGTTCCAGCAGGGCGACGCGGACACCGCGCCGTGCGAGCAGGATCGCCGCGGCGCTGCCGGCGAGGCTCGCTCCGCTGATGACGACGTCGTAGTCGTGCCCCGCGCTCTCAGGCCGTGTCATGCGCTGATCGCCCCCCTTGGGATTCCGGTGCGTCGGTCGGGTCGCTGCCGTGCCAGTGCTGTCAGGAACATGCCCGACTGTCAAGGGCCGGGCCCGACGGCCCCCGCCCGGGGGACGTCTGGCGTTTACCTCGCTCGCCCGCGGGTGCGCACTTCGCTTACCCGGGCCGGGCGCCGCCCGTGCCAGGCTTGGCCGCGGTGTTCGAACGGCTGACTGGCGCCGCGTCGGCGGTGCCCGGCATGGGAGGGACAACCCGATGAGCCTGGTGGATGTGTACACCGAGTGGGATCCGCTCGAGGAGATCGTGGTGGGGACCATCGCGGGTGCGCGGGTGCCGACGACCGATCGGAGTCTGCTCGCCGCGGAGTACGGGGACATCGACGATCCGCAGGAGATCGTCCCCGGCCCGTATCCCGCCCACGTGGTCGAGGAGACCGAGGCCGAGCTCGAGGAGCTGGTGGACATCCTCACCGGTCTCGGTGTGAAGGTGCGGCGGCCCGGCGGGCGCGACCACAAGGCGGTCGTGTCCACCCCGGACTGGAGCACGGACGGCTTCCACGACTACTGCCCCCGGGACGGCTTCCTCGCCGTCGGCAAGACGCTCATCGAGTCGCCGATGGTGCTGCGCTCCCGGTGGCTCGAGGGCTTCGCCTACAAGGACCTGTTCGTGGAGTACCTGGAGAGCGGCACGCGCTGGATCTCGGCGCCCAAGCCCCAGCTCCTCGACGACATGTACGAGCCGTCCGCGCCGCCCGGGGAGCGGCTGAAGAACCTGGAGCCGGTCTTCGACGCGGCGAACGTCCTCAAGTTCGGTACGGACGTGCTCTACCAGGTCTCCGACAGCGGCAACATGCTCGGCGCGCGCTGGCTGCAGGCGGCGCTGGGTGACGAGTACACCGTGCACCCGTGCCCCGGCATCTATACCTCCACGCACATCGATTCGACGATCGCGCCGCTGCGTCCCGGTCTCGTCCTGGTGAACCCGTCCCGGGTCAACGACGCCAACATGCCCGACTTCCTGCGGGGTTGGGACCGGATCGAGTGCCCGGAGCTGGTGGACCAGGGCTTCGTCGGCCCGCACCCGCGCGGGTCGGTGTGGATCGGGATGAACTTCCTGACCGTCGGCCCCGGCAAGGTCATCGTGGACAAGCGGCAGGTGGACCTCATCCGGCTGCTCGAACGTCACGGGGTCGAGTGCATCCCGGCGCAGCTCACCCACGCCCGGTCGCTCGGCGGCGGTTTCCACTGCGTCACCCTCGATGTGCGCCGCACGGGCGAGCTCGCCACCTACCGGTAGAGCGCGCCGCCGGCCGGCTCTCCGCCGATGCCCCACACATCGGCGGAGGGCCGGCCCGGTGTGCCCCCGCACGCCGCGCGCCGGCACCGTTCCGGCTCCGCGCCGGTGTTCCGCCCGGCGCCGGCTGCCGAACCGCGCCGATGTTCCGACTCACAAGGGAAGTAGCTGACGATGGTGAACAGCTCCCGCGCGGGAACGACCCGTGTGGCGATCGTCGACTGCCGCTCGACGGGGCGCTATCTGCCGGGCGCGCTGCTCCGGCACGGCATCGAGTGTGTGCACGTCCACTCGGAGCACCCCGACGTCCACATGCCCTTCGAGGCCGACGGCTTCGTCGACGACATCCGGCACGACGGCGACCTCGCGGCCACCGCGGCCGCGCTGCGCAAGCACGGCGTCGGCCACGTGATCCCCGGCACGGAGTCGGGCGTCGAGCTGGCCGACCGGCTCTCCGCCGAACTCGGCACCCCGGGCAACGGGATGAGCCGGCCGTCCGCCCGCCGCAACAAGCACGACATGGTCCTGGCGCTGCGCGACGCCGGACTCGACCACGCCGCCACCGTCGTCTCGTCCGACGTCGACGAGATCCTCGCGTGGGCGGAGACGACCGCGGGCTATCCGGTCGTCCTGAAACCGGTCGCCAGCTCCAGCACGGACAACGTGGCGGCCTGCGCGACCCCCGAGCAGGTCCGCGAGGCGCACGGCACGATCATGGCGAGCACCGACCGGCACGGGATGGCCAACACGGTCGTGCTCGCGCAGGAGTTCCTGGACGGCGACGAGTACTACGTCAACACGGTCAGCCGGGCCGGCCGGCACCATACGGTCGAGATCTGGCGCTACCACAAGCGCCGTGTCCCGGGCGGCGACTTCATCTACGACTACGACGAGCCGCTGGCGCCCGACGACCCGGTCGCCCGGCGCCTGGAGAGGTACGCCCACCGGGTGCTGGACGCCCTGGAGATCCATAACGGCGCCGCCCACACCGAGATCATGCTGACCGCGCGGGGACCGGTGCTCGTCGAGTGCGGAGCCCGTACGGGCGGAGGCCAGGTCCCGGAGATCATCACCGGCTGCTTCGGCGTCAACCAGGTGGATCTCCTCGCCCTGTCGGTGGCGGACCCCGACGCGTTCGACCGCCTGCCCACCACCGCGTACCGGCTCCTGAAGCACCCCCGCTTCGTGGCGCTCATCAACCCGAGGGACGACGGCGTGGTCCCGTCCCACGAGGCGATGGCCCCCGTCCGCGCGCTGCCCTCCTACGCCCACACCGTCATGGCGCATCCGGCGGGGCACCCGCTGCCCCGGACCGTCGACGTCGCCACCTGGCCGGGCTATGTGTACCTCATCTCCGATGACCCGGCGCGGGTGCGCGCCGACTACGACGCGCTGCGGCGCATCGAAGGTGACTTTCTTTACGCCAACAGATCCCGCTGAGGACCCTGTCGAAGGAGTGTCGATATGACGACCACGGACGTCGTCTCCACCCAGGACCACATCGCGCTCGCCGAGCGCTGGGGCGCCGAGGACTACGTCCCGTTGCCCGTGGTGCTCACCCACGGTGAGGGCGCCTGGGTGACCGATCTGAACGGCCGGCGTTATCTCGACTTCCTCGCCGGGTACTCCGCGCTCAACTTCGGCCACCGGCATCCCGACATCGTCGCCGCCGCGAAGGCCCAGCTCGACCGTCTGACGCTGACCAGCCGGATGTTCCACCACGACCAGTTCGCCCTGTTCTGCCGCGAACTGGCCGAGCTGACCGGCACGGAGCGGGTGCTGCCCTCCAACTCCGGCGGCGAGGCGGTCGACACGGCCGTGAAGATCGCCCGGAAGTGGGCCTACCGGGTCAAGGGCGTGCCGGACGGCGCCGCCGAGATCGTCGTCGCCCGCTCCAACTTCCACGGCCGGACCACGACGATCGTCTCCTTCTCCACGGACGCGACCGTCCACGACGGCTTCGGCCCGTACACCCCGGGGTTCAGGACCGTGCCGTACGGCGACATCGACGCGCTGCGCGAGGCCGTCGGCCCGAACACGGCGGCCGTCCTGCTCGAACCGATCCAGGCCGAGGCGGGTGTGGTCGTCCCGCCGAAGGGCTACTTCGCCGAGGTCCGTCACCTGTGCGACGACACCCGCACGCTGCTCGTCGCCGACGAGGTCCAGTCCGGCCTGGCCCGTACCGGCGAGACCCTGGCCCTGGACCACGAGGGCGTCCGCGCGGACCTGTACACCCTGGGCAAGGCGCTGAGCGGCGGCCTGATGCCGGTGTCCGCGGTGGCCGGCCGGGCCGATGTCATCGGAGTGCTCAAGCCCGGCGAGCACGGCTCGACCTTCGGCGGCAACCCGCTGGCCGCGGCCGTCGGCCGTGCGGCGGTACGGCTGCTCGCGACCGGCGAGTTCCAGGAGCGGTCCCGCGAGCTCGGCTCGTACCTGCACGCCCGGCTCCGCGAACTGGACGGCGTCGCCGAGGTCCGCGGCCGCGGCCTGTGGGCCAACGTGCGGATCGCCGACGGCCGTCCGAAGGGCCGCGGGGTGTCCGAGGCGCTGCTGGAGCGCGGGCTGCTGTGCAAGGTGGCGGAGGAGAACCTGCGGGTGTCGCCGCCGCTGGTGATCACCCGCGAGGAGCTCGACACCGGCATCGACGCGATTGCCGACGTGCTGGCCTGACGGTCGCCGCCCGCCGCGGGGCCGGCCCGGCACGCCCGGCCGGCCCCGACGTCCTTCCCCGCTCCCGGCGGTCCCGCCGGGAGGAGAGCTGAGACAAGGAGCCACGTTGTCCGACCATGTCGCACCCACCGGACGGCCTCGCGTGCTGGTCGTCGGCGGCCGGCTGAAGCAGGTCCGCAAGGCCCGCGAGCTCGGCCTGGACGTGGTGTACGTCCAGCATCCGGACGCGTACGACCGCGCGCACTGGCCCTATGTCGACCAGGCGCTGCTCGTCGACTACTGCGACGTCGACCGGCTCCTGCCGATGGTCCGGGCGCTGCACGAGGTGTATCCGTTCGAGAAGGCCGTGACGCTGACCGAGTTCGCGCTGCTGCCGACCGCGCGGATCAACGAGGAGCTCGGGCTCACCGGCGCGTCCGTCGACACCGTCGAACTGCTGCTCGACAAGGGGCGGATGCGCCGGCATCTGGCGGTGAAGGGCATCAGCCCGGTGGCGTCCGCGGTGGGCCGCACCACGCGGGACGTACGGGACTTCGTCGCGGCCCACGGGCTTCCGATCATCGTGAAGCCGGTCCGCGAGTCGGGCAGTCTGGCGGTGTTCTGCGTCCGCGACGAGGCCGAGGTGGACGCCGTGGCCGAGCGGTACCGGTCCCTGAACGAGAAGGAGTGGGCCCCGGGTGACGTGGCCTTCGCCGACTCCTTCCAGGAGTTCCTCATGGAGGAGTACCTGGAGGGGCCGGAGTTCAGCGTGGAGACCCTGAGCTTCGACGGCCGGCACGTGGTCGTCGCGACGACCGACCGCGAGCTGGGCGGGACCGGCTTCGCCGACTTCGGCCGCACCGGCTTCGCGGAGATCGGGCTGTGGCAGCCCAGCGCCCACCCTCCCGAGCAGGTGCGCGAAGCCATCGCGCTCGTCCAGGAGTTCCTCGACGCGGTCGGACTGCGCGAGGGCCCGGCCCACACCGAGGTCAAGCTGACCCCGCGCGGCCCGCGGATCATCGAGTCGCACAACCGCGTCGGCGGTTACGCGCTCAACGAGACCACCGAGCTCGTGTACGGCGTCGACATGGAGCGCCACGCGCTGGCCGCCGGGCTCGGCCTGCTGGAGCCGCTGGCCGAGTCGCCCGCGCCGCGCGGCGCGGCGGCCCTGCAGGCCCTGATCCCGGAGCCCGGCCGGGTGGTGGAGGTGACGGGTCTCGACGCCGTGCGCGCGGATCCGGCGTTCGTGGACCTCCGCCTGATGGTGGAGCCGGGCGACGTGGTGCCACCGCTGACCTGGAACGAGGACATCGGCGGTTACGTCGTCGCGCGCGGCGCCGACACCGCCGAGGCGATCGCGCACAGCAAGCGGCTGGCCGCCGCTGTCACGATCCGCACCGAGCCCGTCACGTAAGTCCCCGCCCGCGTCACCGTCCTGAGGGAGTGTGAGGTCCCTCAGGACGGGAGGTGGGCGAGGCTGCGGTTGAGGGCGCTGTCGGGGCGGCCGGTGAGCTCCTCCCAGGTCCCCTCCTCCGCGATGCGTCCGGCTTCGAGGACGGCGATCCGGTCGGCCCGGCGGATGGTGGCGCGGCGGTGGGCGATGACGACGGTGGTACGGCCTTCCTCCTGGAGCGCGGCGGCGAGCTGGGCGTCGCTCGCGTTGTCCAGATGGGCGGTGGACTCGTCCAGGATCAGGACCCTCGGCCGGCCCAGGAGCGCGCGGGCGAGGGCGATGCGGGCCCGCTGGCCTCCGGAGAGGGTGGAGCCGCGCTCGCCGACCGGGGTGTCCATCGGGGCGATCCGGTCGACACCGCAGCGGCGGGCCGTCTCGGCGAGCAGCTCGTCGTCGGCCTCGGGGGCGGAGAGCCGCAGATTCTCGGCCAGCGTGCCGTGGAAGAGGGGTGTCTCCTGGCCCACCAGCGCGACGGCACGCCGCAGTTCGGCGTCGTCCAGCTCGCGCAGGTCGACCGCGGTGCCGTCGGTGCCGTCGGTGCCGTCCGCCGGCAGTAGCTGGATCCGTCCCCCGGTCGGGTCCCAGAAGCGGGCCAGGAGATGGGCACAGGTCGACTTGCCGGCGCCCGAGGCGCCGACCAGGGCGAGCGTCCGCCCGGCGGGGACGGTCAGGTCGACGCCGTCGAGCACGGGCCCGCCGCCGTAGTCGAATCTCACCCCGTGCAGGCGCACCCCCAGCGGGCCCGGGGGAATCGGCCGTGGCGCGGCGGGCGGCGGGGCCAGCGCGGGGGCCTTGACGGCCGCGCCGACCCGGGCGGCGGCCGCGCGCAGCGCCACGGCCTGGCTCAGGGACCGGGCCGATTCCGCGACGGGCCCGAGGACGGCCAGGGCGAGCGCCATCGCGGCCGGGGCCCACGCGCCGTGCAGCCGCCCGGCGGTCAGGGACTGGGCGGCGGCGAGCACCACGCCGAGGAGCGCGGCCACGATGAGGAGGTCGCGGACCGCGGCGGCGACGGCCTCCCACGTGGCCTCGGCCCGCTGGGCGTCGCCCACCTGCCGCCCGCGCCCGGCCAGCCGGCGCCGCCGGCCGGTGAGGGCGCCGAAGGCGAGCAGCTCCCGCAGTCCGTCGACGATCTCGACGGTGTCGGCCGACAGCGTCGTGACCGCCGCCCGGGTGCGGGCGCCGCGTGCCGCGCGCCCGCGCGCCTCGGCGAAGGGGGCCGCGGTGAGCAGCGCCGCGACCGGCAGGACGGCCGCGAGCAGCCAGGGCTCCACGCCGGCGAGGACCGCCGCGCCGGCGGTGAGGACCGTGCCCGAGGCCAGGAGCTGGGCGGTGGTGTGGGCGTAGAAGAACTCCAGGGCCTCCACGTCGGCCATGGCGGTGGCGGCGAGGTCCCCGCTGCGCCGGCCGGCGACCCGGGCGGGCGCGCTGCGGGCGAGCCCGTCGAAGACCCGTACGCGCAGGGCGGCGAGCACCCGGTAGGCCAGGTCGTGCGAGAGGTCCATCTCGCGCCAGGTCGTCAGGGCCCGGACGAGGACCAGGGCGACGAGCGCGGTGACGGTGGCGGCCGACGGGGCCCTGCCGTCGATGACGGCCGTTCCCACGGTGTGCGCCGCCAGCGTCACCAGCGCGACGAGGGAGCCCTGTTCGAGAAGCGCGGCGGCACAGGTACGGGCCGTCATGGCACGGTGCCCGGCGAGCGCGGGGAGCAGGGCACGCAGGGCACCCCGCTCGGGCGGCCCGGCGTCGGGGACCGGGGGGCGCGAGGCCGGAGCCCCTGCGGTGCCGGTGGTGCCGGTGGGGTCGGTAGTGCCAGTGATGCCTGCGGGGCCTGCGGGGCCGGTGATGTTGGCGGGGCCAGTCATGTCGGTGAGGCCGGTGGTGCCGGCGCGGCCCGTCGTGCCGGCGCGGCCGGCAGGGTCGGTGATGTCGGCGGGACCCGTCGTGCCGCTGGGGCCGGTGATGTCGGCATGTCCAGCCGTGTCGGCGGGGCCGGTGATGCCAGCGGGTCCAGCCGCGTCGGCGGGGCCGGCGGGGCCCCTCGTGCCGGCGGGGCCGACGGGGCCCATCGTGCCGGCGGGGCCGGTGATGGCGGCGGGGCCGGCCGTGTCGGCGGGGTCGCTCATGTCGCTCGTCCTGCTCGTGTCGCTCATGCGGCGAGTTCTCCTGGGTGGGTACGGCCGGCCTCGACGAGTCGCGTGTAGACGCCCCCGGCCTCGACCAGGCCGGCGTGGTCGCCGACGGCGTCCACCCGGCCCCCGTCGAGGACGACGATGTGGTCGGCGTGCCGGACGGCGGCGAGCCGGTGGGCGATCACCAGGACCGTGCGGTCGCCGGCGGCGTGCAGCAGCTCGCGGACGATGTCCGCCTCGCGGCGCTCGTCGACCGAACTCGTCGCCTCGTCGAGGACCAAGACGGGGGCGTCCGCCAGCAGGGCGCGGGCGAGCGCGAGCCGCTGACGCTGACCGCCGGACAGGGTGGCGCCGCGCTCGCCGAGGACGGTGGCGTAACCGTCGGGCAGGGCGCTGATCTCGTCGTGGACCCCGGCGGTGCGGGCCGCCGCCGTCAGTTCGTCGTCCGTGGCGTCCGGCCGGGCCATCCGCAGGTTGGCGGCGATGGTGGCGTGGAAGAGGTAGGTGTCCTGGGACACGACGGCGATGCCCTGCCGCAGTGCGTCCAGGGCGTATCGGGTGGTGGGCAGCCCGTCGAGGGTGATCCGCCCCCGGTGCGGGTCGTGGTGGCGCAGCAGGAGGGCGAGGAGGGTGGACTTGCCCGCGCCGGACGGGCCCACGATCGCGGTGGTGCGTCCCGCCGGCGCGGTGAAGGAGACACCGCGCAGGGCGGGCGCCGGTGCTCCGTCGTAGGTGAACCGGACGTTCTCGAAGCGGAGTTCGGGCGGTGCCGGCCAGTGGGCGGGGGCCGTTCCGGTGTCGGCGACCTCCGGTTCGGCCGTACGCAGTGCCGCGATGCCGTCGGCGGCCGACACGCCCAGGTATCCGGCGTGCCATTCGCGGGCGAGGTCGCGGACCGGCCGGAAGCACTCGGAGGCCAGCAGCAGCACCAGGTAGGTGCCGGTCGCCGTGGTGGAGCCGGTGACGGCCGACCAGCAGGCGAGGAGCGCGGCGGCGGCGGTGCCGCCCTGGATGGCGAGGTCGGTGATGCCGGTGTCGACCAGGGAGACGCGCAGTTTCGCGACGGTCGCCCGGTGCAGGGCCGCGGAGCGCTCCTCCAGGCGGGCGCGGGTACGGCCGACGGCGCCCGCGGCGCGCAGGGCGGGCATGCCCTGCAGTGCCTCCAGGTAGTCGGCGCCCAGTCTTTCGTACGTGTCCCAGTGCTCCTTGCCGCGGGCGGCGAGGAGCCGGTCCCAGGCGCGCGGGCCGAAGAGGGCGAGCAGCAGGGCGGGGACGAGGCCGAGCAGCACCGCCGGTTCCACCGCGACCAGGGCGGCGAGCACGAGGGGCGGCACGGTCAGGGTGATGAGGAGCTGGGGCAGATAGCGGGAGACGTAGGCGTCGACGCCTTCCACACCGTCGACGAGGGTGGTGCGGACGGCTCCGGCGCGTGCGGTGGTCAGGTGCGCGGGGCCCAACCGGCCGAGATGGGCGACGAGTTCGTCCCGCAGGGTGACGCGGACCTCGGCTCCGGCGCGGGTCGCGGTGCGCCGCTGCCAGGTGCCGAGCGCGGCGCGGGCGGCGACGACGGCGAGCACCGCGGCGAGCAGCCAGGGCAGGCCGTCCGTGTGGCCGCCGGCCAGTCGGGCGAGGGCGAGGGCGAGCAGGGCCGCCTGCGCCAGGTGGGTGAGGGTGACGGCGCCTTGCAGGAGGGTGGCGGCGAGCAGGGGGCGCCGGGCGCGGCGGGCGGCGCGGCGGAGCTCGGGGTGGACGATCACGGGGTGTTCTCCTCGTCGGCGTGGAGGGTGCCGAGGGTGCCGAGGGCCAGTCCGTGGACGATCCAGTCCTGGCCGGGTGGGGCGCCGAGCGCGGCGCCGAGGTCCGCCTGCTGCCACGAGCCCACGGGCCGGGCGGTGAGCCCGTGGCGCCGGGCGGTGACGTGGGCGAGGTGGACGGCGAACCCGGCGCGGAGGTGGGCGCGGCGGATGCGGGGCTCGTCGGCGTCCGAGGGGCAGCCGCGGGCGAGCAGGACGGCGCCCGCCTCCGCGATCCACCCCTGGCCGGCGGCCCATCCCGCGAGGGCGGTCCTGGCCTCCCCCCGGGCGCACCGCCGCAGCCCCGTGCCGTCGGCGTCCGGCTCCAGGAGGCCGGGACGCGGCCCTCCGACGGCGACGCACCACCGCAGCTCGTCCCCGCCGGCGCGGACGGCGTCGGCGACCACCGCCGCCAGCGCCTGCGCCCCGGGCGCCCCGGCCAACGGCGGCGGATCGCTGCGCCGGGCGAGGAGCTCGTGGGGCGTGGGGACGGGCATGGGCGCGGGGAGGCAGGTGGGCTCGGCCACGGAGGGGGGCGCGGGGTGCGCCGGCCGGCCCGGCGGCGGGATGTGGACCCCGGCCAGGGGGTGCTCCACGTGACCGTCCAGCCGGAGTGCGGGGTCGCCCGTGCGCAGGGCGTGGGCCGCGAGGAAGAGGGACGCGGCGGCGTGGCCGGTGTCGAGGAGGAGGAGCGGCCAGGCGCGGTGGCCGTAGTGGGAGGCCGTACGCCGGGGGGTGACGGACAGTTCGGCGGTCACGCCCGGCGGGGTGCCGGCCGGCTGCGGGCCGAGGGGGTGGACGCGGTGGCGCAGGGGGTCGTAGCCGTAGCGGCCGGGCGGCAGGGAGCAGCCGGTGCCCACGACGAGCACGGTGTCCACCGGGTGCAGCGCACCGGCGGACGGGGTGGGCCGCAGCCGTCCGGTGGCGTCCGAGGCGGCCAGGGAGAGCCGCAGCAGGGCCCGGAGGTCGAGGTCGGACGGGCCCGCCTCCGGGATCGGACGGGGCGGCCCGGGCCACGCCCGGACGGCCCGGCCCGCGGGGGTGTCCGGGCCGGGACGCCGCGCGGAGCGGGCCAGGGCGAGCGCGGCGGCGAGGTCCGTCGGGCGGTCCTCATCGAGGTGTTCCACGGTCGGTCCGGTCCTCACATGTGCGGCGGGGGCGCCAGGGTGAAGTCCTCGGGGGCGCCGGTCACGTCCGTACGCCAGCCGCGTCGCACGGCCGCCTCGGCGAGCCGGGGGCAGCCGAAGTAGCCGAAGGCGGCAGGCGCGTTGGGGAGGAGTCCGGAGACGAGGACCCGGGCCACCCGCAGGGACGTCTCGGCGACGTCCTCGGTGGTGAGGTCGAAGGTCATGACGCGGTGGCCGCCCGCGTGCAGCGCGCGCTCCAGCCGCTCGCGGCTGCCCGGTTCGACGGCCTCGATGGACACGGTCCCGTGCGCGGGGTCGGTGAACCGCCGCGCCTCGGCGGCCATCCGCGGGTCCAGCCACACCTGGACGTGCGCGCCCAGGTCCCGTACGTGCTCGAACCGTTCACCGCACGCGTCGAGGTAGCGGCCGTCGGCGCGGTGCTCCAGGTAGAGCCCGCGGGCGAGCAGTCCGGCCTCGACGGCCTGGAAGACCCAGCCGTCGGGGTCGGTGAGGCCCTGCGTGAAGACCCAGGTGTGGACGGCTTCGAGCACCGCCTTGCGGGCGGCCTCGGCGGGGTCGTACTTGCAGGCGAACCCGGCCGCGTACAGGCCGAGGCGCGGGTCGTGGACGAGCGCGGCCATGCAGGGGGCGAACTCGGACGGCATCTCGACGAGGTGGACCTCGAGCGCGGATCCGGCCAGGTCGTCCAGGAGGCCCGGCACGCTGGCCGGGTCGATGCCGCGGGTCGGTCCGTCGAGGTGCCACCACAGTTCCAGGGCGTCGCGTTCGACGATCTCCAGCAGGCCGCGTTCGACGGCGTCGTCGAGTCCCTGGCCGGTGGCGATGCCCGCGTAGTTGAGGTGGTGGGTACGGGGCAGTTCGCGCAGCTCGCCCTGGCGCCAGTTGAGGTGGGTGAGCGCGACGGGCGCCCAGACCTCGGTCGTCCCGCCGTCCGGCAGCCGCTCGGTGCCGCGCGTCCACAGGGACGGGGTGTCGGCGGTGAGGCGGCGGTAGGGGAACCTCTCCTGCGCGTACTGCCAGGGCGCGTACGCGGGCAGGTCGTCGGGGCCGTAGAGCCGCAGGCCCTTGTCGGCGAGTTCGGCGGCGGTGGCGCGCAGCGGGCTGTCGGGGTGGCCGGGCGGCGGCACGCGGTTGCCGCAGTACCGCTCGACGCCCTCGGCTATCGCGGCGATCCGGGCCTGTTCGGGGTCGCCGAAGGTGGTGCCGAGGGAGACCCGGTCGGCGGGCCACAGCCCGAGCCGGCGGGCGTCGGATATCTCGGCGGTGAGCGCGGTGTAGCGGGGCGGGGCGCCCGCGGGGTGTGCGACGGGCTTGACCTTGCGGACGATGCCGCAGACGGGGTCGACGAGTGCTTCCAGCGGCAGCGCCGTCATCGCAGGGTCTCCTTGGCGGGGTCGGTGGGGGTGGGTCGGGAGGGGAGGACGGGCAGGGTCAGCGTCACGCTCTCCGGGTCGACCTCCCGCCGGGAGGCGAGCAGCCGGTCGGCCGTGATCGGGTCCTCCCCGGTGTGGGGGTTGCGGGCGTGGGCCGGGAAGTGGTGCCCGGTGATCTCGAGCCGCAGCCGCGTGCCGGCCCGCAGGCGGCGCGCGAGGTGCCCCAGCTCGACGGTGAACTCCGCTGTGGTGTCCGTGCCTTGGCCGGGCCCGTCGGCGGTACGGACGTGGTCCCGGTCCTGGTGCCGGCCCTCGTCCGGGGCCCGGTCCCGGTCCCGGTGCGGGTCGCGGTGCCGGCCCTCGTCCCCGTCCCCGTCCCGGTCGCGGTGCGGGTCGCGGTACGGGGCGCGGTGCCGGCCCTCGTCCGGGGCCCGGTCCCGGTCCCGGGTCCCGGCTTCGGCCGGCGCGTCGGGCCGTCCGGCCGGTCGCCCCCACCCGGCCGGTTCCCCGCACCGCCGTACACCGACGGCGAGCCGTTCGGCGTGCCCCTCCGGGGTGAGGGCGACGAGGCGGGCGAACCAGTCGGCGGACGGGGTGTCGGCGGTGGCCCGCAGCCGGACCCGCACGGGCCCGACGACGTCGAGCGGACGCGGCAGCGGCGCGCCGACCAGCACACAGCGGTCGGCCGGGACCCCGGGGGACGCGGCGGGCACGGTGAGATCGTCGGAGCGAACGGGCCGCTCGGGGTCGGCGGTGAAGACGGCGCCGTGCAGCGGCCGCAGCCGCTGCGGGCGGGCTTCGCCCTCGGTGCCGGCGGGCAGCCACAGGTCGGCGCCGCCCAGCGCGAGCGCGCCGTGCCGGCCGGGCGCGAGGTCGCCGGCCAGGGCGCGGCGGGCCCACTCCGCGTACAGCTCGCCGAGGACCACACGGTGCGCCGGGCCCGCGTCGGGTCCGGGCGCGGCGACGAGGCCGTGCCCCCAGGGGCCGAGCAGCAGGCGCGCCGAGGGGCCGCCCCAGGTGCGCCACAGGGCGAGGGTGTCCTCGGTGAAGTGGTCGTGGTGGCCGCCGACCGCGAGCAGCGGCATACCGGCGTGCGCGGCCCGCGCGGCGAGCCGGCCGCGCGCCCGGTGCCGCCAGAGGCCCGGCCAGGAGGGCAGGCTGCGGCCGAGCCGTCGGGGCAGGCCGGCGAGCGGCAGGTGGGCGAGCAGACCGGGGTCGTCGGCGAGGGCCTTGTCGAGCGCGCCCTCGTCGGAGTCCCGCCGGTCGCCGTGGGCGGCCCACCAGCCGGCGCGGGCCGACAGCCTTTCCACGCCGGAGGGTTCGCGCGCCGTCTCGGCGGGGCCGAGGGCGGGCACGGCGAGGATGACGCCGTGCGGTGGGGCGTCCCCGTGCGCTTCGAGGGCGAGGGCGAGGACCAGGGCGCAGTGGGCGGCGTACGAGGCGCCGACGGCGACGAACCGGCCGTCGCTCCACGGCTGTCGCCGGATCCATCGGGCGGTCATCGCGCCGTCGGCGGCCTCGTTCTCGTACGGGCGCCACTCCCCCGGCGACGCGTGCCGGCCGCGCACGTCCTGGACGACGGCGGCGAAGCCGCGGCGGGCCCAGCCGCGGGCCTCGGCCAGGTGCCGGGTCCGGTCGTAGGGCGTGCGGATGAGGACGGCGGGGAAGGGGCCGACGCCGTCGGGGAGGCACACGTCCGTGGCCAGTTCGGTGGCCGGCCCCTCGACGAGTGCGGTGGTGTGCGAGGACGTCGGCGTCATCCGGCCTTCTTCGGCATCGGTGCGACGTCGGGCACCGGCAGGACGGGGTGTTCGGTGACGGTCAGCGTGCGCAGGTCCACGCGCCGCAGGCGGCGTCGCGCCGGGAGGCCGGCCGGGCCGGGGGCGCCGGTGGCCCAGCGGCCGAGGTCGTCGGCGAGGAGGGCCGCGAGCAGCGCGGCGGCGGGCACGGCGAGCCGGAAGGGCGCGCCGGACGTGCGGGGTCCGCTCCAGTAGGCGGCCAGCTCCCGGTGAGCGGGGGTGGCGGCCAGCCGGCGGGCCCGGACGTGGGCGGAGGTGACGTCTCCGGGGAGGGCGGCGAGGGGTTCGACGTACGCCTGCCAGCCCTCGCGGTGGCAGCGCAGCCAGGCGACCCCGTGTTCGGGCAGTCGGTCGGCGGCGTCCCACAGGCCGTCGGGCACGGGTCCGTCGAGGCACCAGACGACGGCGGCGGGGCGTCCGTCGAGCAGGTCGTGGAGCTCCCGCGCGGTGGCGTCGGACGCCGCCGGTGCGGAGGGAGGCGCCGACGCGACGGGTGCCGTACGGGGCTGCGCGCCCAGGGCGGTCAGGTGCGCGGCCAGCGGCCCGGTCAGGACCGGGTCGCCGAGGAGCCGGATGTCGCGGCGGTCCGCGGGCCACTCAGTGGGCGGCGTCCCGTCCGTCAGGTAGCCAGCCTCCTCGAAGGCCCGGACGACGCGGTCGAGTTCCTCGTCAGGGGCGGTCGCGGCCGTGGCGGCCGTCTCGGCGCCGGAGAGCCGGGAGAGCAGGGCGTTCCCGTCCGCGTCTCGGGTCCTGACGCCGAGCAACTCCCCTTCGGTGGTGTGGACGACGAGACCTCGCCCGGGCACGGCGACGACTTCGACACCGGGTACGAGCCGGCTACGGGACACGACGATCCTCCTGACGGGACAGGGCTGGGGTGGGGCGTGGGCCCGCCCGGAAGGCAACGGGCGGGCCCACGAACGAGGGTGGTGAGGCCCTCGCTTACTCCTCGGTGTCCTCGAAGGGGTTCTCGACGAGGGCGTTGGAGTGGGAAGCCGAGGCGTGGGCGAGCTGCCCGGGGTCGGCGATCGGGGCGAAGATCTGCTCGTTGTCCATGAACTCTCCTTGTTCGTAAGGGAGATGCGGCGTTCGGATGAGCGCCGCGACCGACACTAATGGAACTGATTTTCATTTTCTAGTACTGCTTCGGCGTCCAGAGGGTGATCTGGGTAACACACCGGCCAGCCGCCCTCGGGGTCCCGGCCCACCCGGCCGGCCACCTTCAGCACGTCCGCGAGCAGGCCGGGTGTGACGACCTCCTTCGGCGGCCCGTCGGCCACCACCCGGCCCTCGCGCAGGGCGACGATGCGTTCGGCGAACCGGGCGGCGTGGGCCAGGTCGTGCAGCACCATCACCACCGTGAGCCCGCGCTCCTCCCGCAGCCGGACCACCGTCCGCAGGACGTCGAGCTGGTGGTGCAGATCGAGGTACGTGGTCGGCTCGTCGAGCAGCAGGACGCGGGTGTCCTGGGCGAGGGCCATCGCGAGCCGCACCCGCTGCCGCTCGCCCCCGGACAGCGCGTCGACGTCCCGGTCGGCCCACCGCTCCACCCCGACGTCCCGCAGGGCCCGGCGCACGACGGGGTCGTCACCCTCGCGCAGCATGCCCAGCGGGCCCCGCGCCGCGTACCGCCCCTGCCGCACCAGGTGACGTACCGTCATGCCAGGCACGGACGGCGCCGATTGGTGGAGCAGCGCCACGCGCGCGGCCGTGGCCCGCCGCGACAGCCCGGCGAGGTCGTCCCCGCCCAGCAGCACCCGCCCCCGGTCCGGCCGGATCAGCCCGGCCGCCAGCTTCAGCAGGGTCGACTTGCCGCAGCCGTTGAGGCCGATGAGGGCGGTGAGTTCGCCCGGCCGCACGGTCAGGTCGACGCCCCGCAGCACGGGGCGCGCGGGGTAGCCGAAGTGGACTCCCTCGACGTGTATTCCCAGGGACGCGCCCTTGGACTCGGTCATGCTCTGTCCTCCGTCGGCTTCAGAACGTACGGCCCGGCGCGCGGCGCACCACGACCAGCAGCAGGGCGGCGCCGAGGCAGGCGGTGAGCGCCCCGACCGGCAGGGTGAGGCTCCCGGAGCCGAGCGCCCCGGTCAGGAGCCGCGAGGACGACTGCGCCGCCGCGTCCGCCCCGCACACCACGACCGCGCCGAGCAGGGCGGCGCCCGGAAGGCTCGTCCGCAGGTCCGCGCCGAAGACGGCCAGCGCCAGATGCGGCACGAGGAGCCCCACGAAGCCCAGCGCCCCGACGGCGGCCACCGCGCCGGCCGTCAGCGCCACCGCGCACAGCAGGGCGAGGGTGCGGGCCCGCCGGGCGGAGAGGCCGACGGCGAGCGCGATGTCGTCACCGCAGCGCAGCAGGGTCAGCGGCCCGGCCATCAGCCAGGCCACGGCGCCCCAGACCAGCGCCCAGGGCCACAGCAGATGCCAGTGCGCCCACACCCGGCCCTCCGTGGTGCCCACCAGCCACTGCACCACGCTGCCGAGTTCGCCCGGCTCGACGAGCAGCACCATCGCGGTGAGGCCGCCGAGGACCGCCGACACGAGGACCCCGTGCACGGCGGTCCGGGCGGGATCCCCTCCCGAGCGGCCGGCGAGCAGCCACAGCAGCAGCGCCCCGCCGCAGCCGCCCGCGCACGCGGCGAGGACCACGGCGAGCGGCGAGTCCCACCCGGCGAGGCCCAGCGCCGTCGCGGTGACGGCCCCGAGGACCGCACCCGGGGTCACGCCCGTCACCTCGGGCCCGGCGAGGGGATTGCGCAGCGCGGACTGGAGGACCAGTCCGGCCACGGCCAGGCTCGCGCCCGCGCCGAGCGCCACCAGCGTGCGCGGCAGGCGCAGTTGGAGGAGGATGTGCCGCTCGGTCGGGTCGCCCCCGCCGCCCAGCACGTCCCAGACCGCGCCCGGGGACATCCCGCGCCCTGCCACCAGTTCCGCCCCGGCGCACACGACGGCCAGGACCGCGAGCACCGCGAAACGCCCCTTCACCGCGCCTCCTCCCTTCCGGTCGCCTCCACGGAGGCTCCGGTCGCCGTCGTCGTCCCCACGGCGGCGTCCGCGCCGTGTGTCCCGCGCCCTCCGGCCGCGGTGGCGACACGGGCCGGACCGGGCGGACCGGCCGAACCGGGCGCCGCCGTACGGCGGTTCCGCCGGCCCGGTCGGCCCGATCGCATCAGGGCGATCCCGGCCGGCACTCCCAGCAGGGCCGTCCAGGCACCCGCCGGGGTCTCCACGGGCGCGAGCGCGAGCCGGGCGGGGACGTCGGCGACCGTCACGACCACGGCGCCCCACACGGCCGCCCAGGGAAGCCACCGCACCGCTCCCGACGCCGGGGCGAACCACCGGGCGAGGTGCGGGGCGAGGAAGCCGACCCAGGCGACGGGCCCGCACACGGCCGTGACGGGCGCGATCAGCACGACGGCGACGGCCAGCGCCGCCAGCCGGGCCCGCTGGGCGCGCACGCCCAGCGCCTCGGCGTCCTCGTCGCCGAGCCGCATCACCGACAGCACCGGCGCGCACAGCACGAGCGCGGGCACCGCGACGAGCAGCCAGGGCCAGAGCCCCGTCACGTCGTCCCAGGTCCGGGCGGAGAGGGAGCCGAGGAGGTAGCGGTAGATGAGCTGCAGGTCGAGCTGGTCGGCCATGACCATCAGGACGAGCAGCGCGGCCTGCAGCGCGGCCGCGACCGCGGCGCCGGTCAGCAGGACGGCGGAGGGGCTGCGGCCCAGTCCGGCGGCGAGCAGGGTCAGTCCGCCGCCGAGCACGGCCCCGCCGAGGGCCAGGAGCGGCTGGACCACGGCCGGCAGGGACAGGGCGAGCACCAGGGGCGCGGCCACGCCGAGGGCCGCCCCCGAGGAGACGCCCAGCATCTCCGGTACGGCGAGGGGGTTGCGGAGCGCCTCCTGGAGCACGAGCCCCGCCGCGCCCAGGCAGGCTCCGGCGATCAGCGCCAACACCAGCCGGGGGACGCGGAGTTCGGTGACGACGATGCCGGCCAGGGTGGTGTCCCCGTCCAGGACCGCGCCGGCGAGCCGGTGGGGCGGGACGTAGGGCGTGCCGAGGCAGAGGGCGCAGACCGACGCGGCGGCCAGCAGCGCGACCGCCAGGAGGGGCTGCCAGAAGGGCTTGCTCACCGCAGCGCGGCCGTGGCCTCGTCGAGGACGATGCCCAGCGACCGGGTGCCGCGTCCCTTGGCCCAGACCTCGGGGTTCACCTCGTGGACGTCACCGTTCTTGACGGCCGGGATCTTGCTCCAGAGGGGGTTCTTCGCGAGCTTCTCCGAGAGCTTGCCGTCCGCGTCGCCGAAGCTCATCGTCTCGACGAACAGCACGTCGACGTCCTGGGCGAGGATCTCCTCCAGGCTGTAACTTCCTTCCACGCCACGGGACTTCCACGGGTAGTGGGCGATCCGGGGGAAGAGGCTGGCGGTCACGTCGCCTTCGGGGGTGGCGACGCCGAAGTTCTCGTCACTGCCGTAGATGACGAGGGCGGTCTTGTCGCTCGGGGTCTTCTCGGCCGCGGCGAGCTTGGTACGGAAGGTCCGCTCGGCCTTCTCGCCCTCGGTGGTCCGGCCGGTGAGGGCGGCGGTGTCCCGCAGGTAGCCCACGCTGTCCTCCCACGTCTCGGGCTGCATGGCCCAGAAGGTGGTGGCGCCCTTCAGGGCGGGGGCGAGCTTGCCGTGGGTGTCGCCCAGGCCGATCACGAGGTCCGGCTTGTGGGAGAGGATCGCCTCCACCTCGGGGGCGATGAATCCGCCGGGGACGACGGGCACCTTCCCGGCCTTGTCCTTGCCGAGGAAGCCGGGGTGGGCGAGCAGGGCGCTGTTGGTGGCCGTCGGGACGATGCCGAGCTCGGTCAGGATGTCGTCGCAGAGCGCGAACAGGCAGACGATCCGCTGCGGCTTCTTCTCCAGGGTGACGCGGACGCCGTTGACGTCGGTCAGGTCCGTCGCCGCCTTGATGGGCTTGACGGTGACCTCGGTCTTCGCGGGGGGCTTGGCCTCGTCCCGGGCGGGCGCGGCGGCGGGCGAGCCGCAGCCGACCAGGACGGAACCCACCAGCGCCGCGGTGAGCCAACTACGGACGGATCTCGACGGTGCGCGCAGCATCGCTGCCCTCGCTTCTTCTCGGGGGAACGGGAACGCACCGAAGATACATGATAATCATTTTCACCAGATCGCCCATCAGATCGGCTGTGGATCGACGGCCGAATCGACACCCCGGAGGCCCCATGACCACCGCGCCGCCCGCTCCCGTGCTGCTCGTCTCCGACCACAGGGACGGGGCGGTGCACGTCCTGACCGTGCCCGACGGCGCCATGGCGGGCCGCCTCCCGGGGCGCCACCTCTCCGAGCACGCGGGCTTTCTGGCGCTGCCCGGCGGGCGGGTGGCCTGCGTCGACGACCGCCGGGGGGAACTGCTGGTCCTCGACCCCTTCGGCGGCGAGCTCGTGGAGCGCGCGGTCCCGGTCGCCGTACCGGCCGAGCATCTCGCCTGCGATCCGTCCGGTCGCCTGCTGGCCGTGACGACCGGCCTGGGCGGGAACACCGAGCCGTGGTCGGACCTGTTGACGGTCGTCGACCTCGCCACCGGTGAGGTCGCACGGGTACGCACCCGGGCCGGCGAACCGGGGGTCACGATCCTCGGCGGCGGCGAGCCGCTCGTCGTGCTGCGGCACCGAGAACCGGGCGCGCTGGCCGTCCACCGGTTCGCGGACCTCCTCGCGGCGCCGCCCGGCTGCCCCGTCGTCGCCCCGCACGCGCTCCTGCCGCTGCCGGACGACGGACACGGGGACGCACAGGACCCCGGCTGGGGGCGGGTGTTCGCGGCCACGGGCGAGGGCGTGCACACGGCCCGCAGGAAGGGCGACACGCTCGTGGCCGAGAGCGTGATCCCGTGGGAGTCGCCCGCCCGGGGCTGGTACCTCCGCCTCGACACCCGCCGCCGGGCCCTCTGGAGCACGCTGCGCGGCGGTGACCCGGACCCGCTGCGCTGGCCGGACTGGACCAACCAGGCGTGGCGCCACGACCTGGAGACGGGCCGGACGTCCCGCGTCGACCTCGGCCCGGGCCTGGTCTTCCGGCTCGCCCTCGCCCGGCACCACACGGCCTTCACGCGTATCCACCCCGACGGCGACGAGCTGGTGCTCCTGGACGCCGACGACACCCCGCGCCGCGTCCCGCTCCCCGCCATGGACGGAGCACCGCGCCGCGGCGGCACCCCGTGGGAGGGCGTCCAACGCCGCGCCGTGGCCGCCTCACCGGGCTGCGACTGGGTGGCCGTCACCCGCGGCGGCCACGGCGAGGTGCACCTGGTCGACGCGAGGACGGGGCGGGAGGCGGGCCGCGCGCGGCTGCCGACGCCCCTGCACCACGGCGGCCATGTGGCGCTGATCGGCCCCGGCGACGGAGCCGACGGCGACCCCGTGGGCCGCTGAGAACCCCGGGCCAAGGCCCACGGCCCCGGCCGGACCCACGGACCCGCGCATGTCCACCTCGGCCCCGGCCCCGTGCCCCGGCCCCCTGGACCCACCGCGGCCACCCCGACCGCCCCGACCGCCCGGAACTAGCCGGGAGCGCCGCCCAGGACCCGTACCGCCTCCACGATCAGGTCCCAGAACGCGTCCGTGTCGACCTCCATGCCGACCTCGGTCTCGGCGGGCAGGCCCGTCACACCGTCCAGGTCCACCACCGTCGCGCCCCGGGTGTACGTGCCGCGCAGCTCCACCCGCACCGCCGCCCGCACCAGGCTGACCAGCGACGGGTTGATCAGGTGGGCGACGGTGAGCGGGTCGTGCAGCGGCGGCGCGTCGAAGCCGTACACCTCGCGGTAGGTCGAGGCGAAGTAGGTGAGCAGATCGACGCAGAGCCGGCTCAGCGGCGTGCCGAGCGCGGCGATCCGGGCGACGACCTCGGGCGTGGCCCGGACCTGGTGGGTGGCGTTGAGGCCGAACATGGTCACCGGCAGCCCGCTGCCGAAGACGATGTCCGCGGCCTCCGGGTCGCAGAGGATGTTGAACTCGGCCGCGGGCGTGGTGTTGCCGCGCCCCGCCGAGCCGCCCATGAGCACGATCCGCTCGATCCGCGGGGCGAGTCCGGGGTGGGCGAGCAGGAAGGCCGCGATGTTGGTGAGCGGCCCGGTCGGGACGAGCGTGACCGGTGCCGGGTACGACAGGACGGTGTCGCGCAGGAGGGTGAGCGCGTCGCGCGGGTCCTGCGGGACGTCCGGCTCGCCCTCGCCGAATCCGGGCCCGTCCAGGCCGGAGCCGCCGTGGATGTTCTCCGCGATCCGGCGCGGCCCGTGCAGCGGACGGTCCCGGCCCGCCGCGATCGGTACGCCCCGGATCCCGGCCACCGCGCACACCCGGCGCGCGTTCAGGGTGGTCTACTCCACCGTCTGGTTGCCCGCGACGGTGGTGATCGCGAGCAGCTCGACCGCGGGGTGGGCGGCGGCCAGCAGGATGGTGAAGGCGTCGTCGTGACCGGGGTCGCAGTCGAGGATCACAGGGACCGGCATGGTGTCACCGTCCCACACCAGGGCCGCGGGCCGAAGCAGGCCGCGACTCCGCGCCGCGCGGTCCTTCCGCCTCGGCGGGGCGCCGCGCTCAGGGGGCCCAGTAGCGCTCCAGCGCCCCTTCCCGGTACGGGGCGGGGCTCACGCTCAGTTCGCCGGCGAAGGGGCGGTCGAGGACGAAGACCAAGAGGAGGCTGAAGCCGATGAGGGCGGCGACCGAGGCGACGAAGAGGAGCTGGACGGGCAGCTTGCGCATGCCGTACAGGAAGGTGAGCGGGATGAGGACGAGCGCCCCGCCGAAGGCCAGGGCCTGGAGCAGCGGGGGCAGTTCCTGCTCGGCCATGGTCAGCCGGGCGCGGCGCTGGGAGGCGACGTCGTCGAGGTGGCCGACGGCCTGCTCGTAGAAGACCTCCTCGCGGGCGGTCCTCGGCTCGTACGCCTGCAGCACGTCGTAGACGGACTGGAACTTCTCGGCGGTCGCGCCGTGGCTCGGCTGTCCGGCGCGCATCTTCGGCCACTGGTCCTCGACGACCGCGTGGACGTAGTCGCTCAGGGCGGCGTCGAGGCGGGCGCGGACCGGGGGCGGGAAGGCGGCGGCGTCACGGGCGATGAGCGCCATGTCGGTGGCCTCGGTCGCCACGATGGTCTGGGTGTTCTCCAACTGCGTCCAGAGGGTGACGATGACGAACGCGAGGATGATCCCGTAGATCGCGCCGAACATGCCCAGCGTCACCCCGACCATGTCGTTGTGCTCCCCTTCCGCCAGGGACGGGTGTCTGCGGCGCAGCAGCAGACTGCCGGTCACGGCGAGGGCGACGGTGCCGCCGACGGTGAGCACGGCGAGGGTGAGGGTGCTGAAGTGGTTGAGCAGCCAGAGCGACATGTGCGGGGAGTCTAGGCAGGGGGCGTGCGCGCGGATTCCGTCGCTCGCGGCGGCGCGGGGGCACGCACGGGGGCGCGGGGACGGGTCCAGGGGCGCGGGGGGCGGGTGTGCGGGGGCGGCTCGCGCCGGGCGGGGGCCGCGCGTCGGCGCTTCGGATCCACTCCATCGAGTGAGGGGTGTTCCGGACACGACCGGGATACGCCGGGGGGCACGTCTTGCCTTCGTGTGCGCTCCAACGCCTAGCGTGCGGGGCGGTCGGCACTTCGAGGCCGACGGAGACGACGATCGAGCGCGAGGGGGACGGACGTGAAGCAGGTCGAACTGGGCCGCACCGGACAGCGGGTGAGCCAGGTGGGGCTCGGCTGCATGCTGATGGGGACGACCACGGACGAGGAGACGTCGGTCGCGATGCTCGACCGGTTCGTCGAGGCGGGCGGAACGTTCCTGGACACCGCCAACTGCTACTGCTGGTGGGAGCGGCCGGGGAGCGACGGCGGTGAGAGCGAGGCGCTGCTCGGGCGGTGGATGGCCCGGGGAAGGCGGCGGGACCGGGTGTTCCTGGCCACCAAGGCGGCCGGTCTCGTCGTGAACGCGGACGAGGCGCGCCTCGACGGGGGCGGGGCCGACTGGAGCCGGGTGCGGTTCGACGGGGCCGGGGCGAAGACGCTGCGCACCTCGATCGACGACAGTCTGCGGCGGCTCGGCACCGACCACGTGGACCTCTTCTACATCCACGTGGACGACCGGGAGACCCCGCTGGAGGAGACGCTGGAGGCACTGGCCGGGATCGTGCGGTCGGGGAAGGCCCGGTACATCGGCTGGTCCAACGTCCGCACCTGGCGCATGGAGCGGATCCGCGCGCTGTGCGAGCGGTACGGCTGGCCGACGCCCGTCGCCCTCCAGCAGCAGCACTCCTATCTGCGGCCCCGCACGGGCCTCGACGCGGCGTCGGTCGTGGACCACGAGCAGCTCGACTACCTGCGCGCCCACGACGACCTGAGCCTCGTCGCCTACTCCCCGATCCTGCGGGGCATCTACGACGACGCGGCGAAGCGCCGGGGCCACTGGATGATGGAGCGGTACGCGGGGCCCGACGCCGACGCCCGGCTGAGCGTGCTCGGCGAGACGGCGGCCGAGCTCGGGGTGACGCCGAACCAGCTCGTGCTGGCCTGGCTGCTGCACCAGACCTCGCCCCGGGCCATTCCGCTGATCGGCCCGCGCACCCTGGAGCAGTACGAGGCGTCCCTGCCCGCCCTCGGCCTCGCCCTCTCCCCCGACCTGCTGAACCGCCTGGACGCGGCCGGGGCATGACGGAACGTCAGTAGGTCACGGCGGCAGCCGTCGACTCCTCGTCCGGCACCCACGGCCAGGGCACGGCGGGGCGGCCGCCCGGGTCCAGGCCGTAGGGCAG
Organism: Streptomyces sp. NPDC006339; assembly: GCF_040612775.1. Lineage (NCBI taxonomy): Bacteria > Bacillati > Actinomycetota > Actinomycetes > Kitasatosporales > Streptomycetaceae > Streptomyces > Streptomyces sp. NPDC006339. The sequence continues at coordinate 38,694 of NZ_JBEXQW010000019.1, read as the reverse complement.
ATACGGGTCGACGGGCAGCCGCCCGGCGGCCCGGGCCCAGCGGGCGAACGCGTCGGCCTGCGGCGACCCGGCCTTGCGCAGGGCGGTCAGGAGCGGCTCGTCGTCGGCGTCCGCGCTGCCGCCCCGGTCGATCCGCGCCAGTGGGTCGCGGCGCAGGAGCTGCTCCACGGCGTCGCCGGCGCCCGCCGCGAGGAGGGCCTCGATCAGCCGGGCGACACCGCTGCGGCCGGTGAGCGACGCGCCGGCGGCGGCGCGCCGGATCAGGGTGGCGCGCGGGGCGGACAGACCGTGCTCGGTCATGGTGTCAAGCAGCTCCGCGATGCCGTAGGTGTCGGTGAGGGCGATACCGGCGGCGGCGCGGTCGGCGAAGGCCCGTGCGGCCGCGGCCGCGGCCGGTCCCGCCGTGCACAGGGTGTCGAGGAGGCTGCACACCGCATGCCGGTCCGCGTCGCCGGTGGCCGGGTCCAGCCGGTCCACGAGCCCCCGGTCGAGCAGGAGGGCCAGTGCCTCGGACGCGCCGGCCGCCTTCATGGACCAGAGCAGGTAAACCACGAGGTCCAGGCCCGGGTCGGTCACGTGCCGGGCGATGTGGGTGGCCAGCCGGGCGGCCGCGTCGTGCGCGCCGGCCTCGGCCAGGTGGTCGACGACGAAGATCACGTACTCGGCCGGGCGGTGGGCCGTCGCCCGTGCCAGCAGTGGGGCGATGCCCCGTTGCCCGCCCGTCTCCCACAGCACCTGGACGATCTCGCCGACGACGTCCGGGTCGGTGATGTCCACGTCGGAGACGACGGCCGCCGCCAGGGCGTCGTACGCGGCCGTCGCACCGGTCCTGAGCAGCGTCCGCAGGAGGAGGGCGAGTTCCGCCGGGTCGTAGTAGTCCATCTCGGCCATCGGCGTGCGGGCCAGGAGCTGCCGCGCGTTCTCCGTCCGGCCGGCGGAGTGGAGCAGGTCGAGGAGCGTCGCGACCACGATCGGCGTGTCGTTGTGCATCCCCGTCGCGAGGCGGTCGGCGAGGATCCCGAACTCCTCGGCGGCCCCGAGGGTGTGAAGCTCCGTCAGCAGTTCGCAGAGCAGGGAGTCGAGTTCGTAGAAGTCCGGGTCGCCGGGCACGTCGACGTGCCGGGCGGGTGAGCGGTCGAGCAGGGTCCGTACGCCGTCGTCGTCACCGGCCAGGCGGAGCACCCGCAGCAGGCTCAGGACGACGTCGGCGTGGACGAGCCCGATGCGCGCGGCGGGGTCGAGGACGATGAGGGCGCGCACGGCCTCCTCGGCGCCGTCCTTCCACAACCGCTCCATGAGGACGGGGAGTTCGTCCGGGTCCAGGTCGGATGCCCCGGCCACGACGCGGGCGACGAGGTCCGCCGTGGCGTCGGGCACATCGGCGGAGGCGAGCGCCGCCATGAGCGGGACGGCCCGGTAGGCGTCCGTGAGGTCGGCGTGGGCGGCGACGTACCGCGCGGTCGCCCGGAACACCGGGCGCGGGACCCTCGCCGCCAGACGCGAGAGCGCCGCGCCGAGGACGTGGGGATCGGTCCGGGCGAGTCCGTCCGTAAGGGAGACGGCGAGGGCGTCGGCGAGCGCCTCCATGAGGGACTCGGTCAGGGAGGCGGCGACACCGTCCGAGACGCCTCGCTCCGCCAGGAGGGACACGAACGCGGCGACGGCCGGCACGTCGGCCGGGTCGACCCGCGCGGCGAGCCGCCGGGCCAGCGCGTCGACGGCGTCCCGCGCTCCGGACGCCCGCAGCGCCTCGAAGAGCCGGGCCACGGCGGCCTCGTCGGCCAGGTCCATGTGGGTCACGGCCCAGTCCGCGGCCCGGGCCGCGTCGGGATGCCGCGCCGTGCGCTCGACGATCCGTACGCAGGCGTCGCCGCTGCCCAGGAGCGCGGCACGCCAGTCGAGGCTCAGCGCGTGCCGGAACAGTCCGCGCTTCCAGGCGGCGGACTGGAGCCGGTGCACGTCCTCGGCGCCCCGCGTGTGCCGGACCAGCGCCGTCCACAGGCTCGCCGGGCCCTCGCGGTCGCCGTCGGGGCGCGCGGCGTGCTGGAGCAGATAGTCCGAAGGCTCGTAGCGGGGAGGTGCCCCGGCGGACGCGCGCACCGCCGCGAGCGGGGTGAGGGTGTGCCGGATGTCCGCGCGGGAGCCGTCCGTACGCCTGCCGCTCGTCAGGGCCGCCAGGTCGGTCGCGGCCCAGTCGGCGCGGTCGGCCCGTTCGTACGGGGCCAGGGCACCGTCGGCGGCCGTCGCGAGGAGCCGCTGCGGCAGGGGCTCCTGGTGGCCGAGGCGGCGGGCGTCGAGGGCGGCGGTGACCAGGGCGTGTTCGCGTGACGTGAAGTGCGCGCCGGGGCCGCTGAGATAGGCGTCGAGCAGCTCGGGCCCGCCGCTGAGGTGCTGGACGACCTGCCCGTCCACCGCGCCCGCGCGCCCGGCCGCCGCGAGGCGGGGGTCCTCGCTTGCGCGGGCGAGCTCCTGCCAGCGGGCGTGGTCCTCGGGAGTCAGCCGGTGCGGCACCCGGAAGCGCCGGGCGTGGGCGCCGGTCAGCAGGAGCCGGGTGTGCCGGGCGGGGTCGCCGGGCAGCCCTTGCGCGGTGAAGTCCCGCCAGTACGGGTCCTCCCACAGACTGGCGACGGCGAGGATCCCGGGCCGCTGCCCGAGGACGGTGGTCAACTCGGCGGCGGCCTCGTCCCCTTCGCGGTCGAGCAGGATCCGCTGGAGCTCGTTCAGCCACAGCACGCACCCCTCCCCGAGCTCGTTCCCGGCGAGCAGGCCGAGCAGGGCGCGGGCGGACGGCGGTCGCAGCAGCCTCCGCTCCGGTGCCACCGCACGGACCGCCTCGTACATCGCGCGGGTCTTGCCGGTGGACGAGTCGCCGGTCAGCACCGCGAGCACGGACGACCCGCCCCCGGCCGCGCCGCCGCTCACGGCGGTCGTGAGGTAGGCACGCAGGGCGTGGTCGTGGGCGCGGACGAGATACGGCGTGAGGGAGGCGGGCACGGCGGCACCGGGGCCGTACGCCGGGTGAGCGCCGGGGGCGGAAGGGCCGTACGAGGGGGCAGCGCCGGGGGCGGAAGGCTCGTACGAGGGCGTAGCACTGGGCGGGGGTGCCTCGCTCACCTCCAGTTCCCGGGCGGTGTGCTCGCCCACGGTCGTCCGGCCGGCCTGCCCGGCGGACGCCGGGCCGCCCGCCGCCTCCTCCCGCTGCTGCCGCTCCCGCCGCTGCTCGTCCCGGGCCCGTTCCAGCAGATCGCGCAGGTGCCGCGTGGACAGGGGCTCCCCCGCCCAGCCGGCCCAGAGGGCGGCGAGCGCGACGACCCGGTCGTCGCTGCGGGCCTGCGGGATCGCCAGCGCGGACGGTGTGTCGGGCGCCCAGTCGCTGATCCGCTTCCCGGAGAAGCCGGGCACCCTCAGCGCGCGTTCCACCGCGTCCTGGGAGTCGGGCCGTCCCCGCGCCCTCCGCGCGGACTCCGCCGCCTCGCGCAGTCCGCGCAGGCACTCCCAGAGCCGCTGCCGCGCCGCACCCATCGTGCCGGCCTCCCCCGCCCTCCCCCGTGCCCGTTCCCCCCGGAGCGGGCACTCCGGAGCGGGCACTCCGGGCGCCGGTCCCCGGCGCCCTGACCAGCAGGATAGTGCGCCGCCCGCCCGGTCCGCCCGGCTCTCCCGGCCGGCGGCGGCGCGCGGCCCGAGGCTGAGGCCACCACCGCACAAGGGGAACCACGAGGGGAACGGAGAGGGTGCGCATGCGTCGCGACGAGGACCAGCCGGAAGAGGACCGTACGGAACGGGGAGAGCGGCCCCCGGCCCTGCGCGGGGAGGCAGGGCGGCGGGCCGTACTCGGCCTGGCGGATGCCGTGGGCCCGCTGCTGATCACGCTGGTGGGATGGTGGATCCCGCCCCGTTGCTAGCGGTGTCCCGCCGATCGCGCGGGAACGACGAAGGCGAGGGGGGTACACCCTCTCCTCGCCACTCTTAACTTATAGCGCACCGGGGGACTTGCGGCAAGGCCCCCGTCGTGGCTCACAATCGCTCATCTATGAATCTCACCTCCAGCGCTTTCGCCCTGTCCGACCACCTCTCCGCCAAGGCGGACCCGGCCCTGATCTCGGCCGACGAGCAGCACTTCGCGGCCGTCGCGCAGAGCCTCCGGGAGTCGATCACCGATCTGTCCGAGCGCCTCGACGTCCTGCGCAAGGCGCCGGGCGGCATCGGCCGCGAGGCGATGGACCGGGACGCCGAGATCCACCGGCTGACCGGGCGCCTGCGCACCCTGCACCGCTTCGGGCTCGACCTGTGCCTGGGCCGCGTCGTCCGCGCGGACGGCTCCGAGCCGCTCTACATCGGCCGGCTCGGCCTCACCGACGGCGAGGGGCGCCGGCTGCTGATCGACTGGCGCTCCCCCGCCGCCGAGCCCTTCTTCGCGGCGACCCACGCCGACCCGATGGGTCTGGCGAGCCGCCGCCGGTACCGCTGGACCGACGGCCGGATCGCCGACTACTGGGACGAGGTGTTCACCGCCGAGGGCCTCGAAGGGCACGCGGCCCTCGACGACCAGTCCGCCTTCATCGCGAGCCTGGGCGGCAACCGCTCGGCCCGGATGCGGGACGTGCTCTCCACCATCCAGGCCGACCAGGACGCGATCATCCGCGCCGGGTCCCGCGGCGCCCTCGTCGTCGACGGCGGCCCGGGCACCGGCAAGACCGTCGTGGCCCTGCACCGCACCGCCCACCTGCTCTACTCCGACCCGCGGCTCGGGCACCGCCGGGGCGGCGTGCTCTTCGTCGGCCCGCACCAGCCGTACCTGGCGTACGTCTCCGACGTGCTCCCCAGCCTCGGCGAGGAGGGCGTGCAGACCTGCACCGTGCGGGACCTCGTACCGGAGGGCGCGACGGCCGGGGTCGAGACGGACCCGGAGGCGGCCCGTCTGAAGTCCACCGCGGACATGGTCAGGACGATCGAGATGGCCGTCCGCTTCTACGAGGAGCCGCCCACCGAGACCCTGAAGGTCTCGACCCCGTGGACGGAGGTCCGGATCGGCGCCGACGACTGGGCGGAGGCGTTCGAGGCGGTGGAGGGCATCCCGCACAACGAGGCGCGCGACCGGATCCGGGAGGAGCTGGGCTCCATCCTCCTCGACCGGCTGGACGGCGCCTTCGACGAGGACGTCCCGGAGGAGCAGTTCCGGCAGACGCTGCTGCGGGACAGGCAACTCACCGAGGCCCTGAACCGCGCCTGGCCGCTGATCGAGCCGACCGACCTCGTCGGAGACCTCTGGTCGGTGCCCGCGTATCTGCGGCTGTGCGCTCCCTGGCTCGGCCCGGACCAGGTCCGCAGGCTGCAGCGGGCGGACGCCCACGCCTGGACCGTGTCCGACCTGCCGCTCCTCGACGCGGCGCGGCAGCGGCTCGGGGACCCGGCGGCCTCGCGGCGCAAGCGGCGGCGCGACGCCGCCGTCGCCGCCGAGCGCGCCCGCATGGCCGACGTCATCGCCGACGTCCTCGCGGCCGACCACGACGGCGACGGCGCGGTCACGATGCTGCACGGCCGGGACCTTCAGGAAAAGCTGGTCGACGAGGGCGCGCTGCCCGGCGTCGAAGCCGATCTGCTGGCCGGTCCGTTCGCGCACATCGTCGTCGACGAGGCGCAGGAACTCACCGACGCCGAGTGGCAGATGCTGCTGCTGCGCTGCCCGTCCCGCAGCTTCACCATCGTCGGGGACCGCGCCCAGGCCCGGCACGGCTTCACGGAGTCGTGGCGGGAGCGGCTCGAGCGGGTCGGGATCGACCGGATCGAGGTGGCCTCCCTGAGCATCAACTACCGTACGCCGGAAGAGGTCATGGCCGAGGCCGAGCCGGCCATCCGGGCCGCGCTGCCGGACGCCAACGTGCCGACGTCCGTACGCAGCAGCGGCATTCCCGTCACGTACGGCGCGGCCGCGGAGCGGGACGAGATCCTCGACGCCTGGCTCGCCGAGCACGCCGGGCAGGCCGAGGGCATCGCCTGCGTCATCGGCGACCCCGCCTTCAGGGGCACCTCGCGCGTGCGGTCGCTGACGCCGGAGCTCTCGAAGGGCCTGGAGTTCGACCTGGTCGTCCTCGTCGACCCGGAGAACTTCGGCGAGGGGGTCGAGGGAGCCGTGGACCGCTACGTCGCCATGACCCGGGCGACGCGGCAGCTCGTCGTGCTCCGGAGCTCCTGAACGCTCCTCGGCCGTCCCGGCGCCGGCGGCGCGGTCACCTCGGCCCGGTGGCCGGGGTGACCAGGCCCGACTCGTAGGCGAGGACGACGAGTTGGGCGCGGTCGCGGGCGTGGAGCTTGGTCATGGCGCGGTTGACGTGTGTCTTGGCCGTCGTCGGGCTGATCACCATGCGGGCCGCGATCTCGTCGTTGGACAGGCCCTGCGCGACCAAGGCGACCGCCTCCCGTTCGCGGTGGGTCAGTTCGTCGAGCCCCCGCGCCGGGCCGAAGCCGGTGGCGGGCGGCTGGGCGACGTAACGGTGGATCAGCTTGCGGGTGATCGAGGGGGCGAGGAGGGCGTCGCCGCGCGCCGCGACGCGGACCGCGTGCAGGAAGTCCTCCGGCACGATGTCCTTGACGAGGAAACCGGCCGCTCCGGCGCGCAGCGCCTCGAAGACGTACTCGTCGAAGCCGTAGTTGGTGAGGATGACGACGTGCACCCCGGCGAGCGCCGGGTCGGCCGCGATGCGCCGGGTCGCCTCGATGCCGTCGACGAGCGGCATCCGGATGTCGACGAGCGCGACGTCGGGAAGGTGCCGGGCGGCCAGGACCAGGCCCTCCTGGCCGTCGGCGGCCTCGGCCACCACTTCGATGTCGTCCTCGAGGTCGAGGAGCGCGCGGAATCCGCTGCGGATGAGGGGCTGGTCGTCGACCAGGAGGACACGGATCACGGGGTCTGCTCCACGGGGAGTTCGGCCTGGACGGTGAAGCCGCCCCCGTGGCGCGGTTCGGCGCGCACCCGGCCGCCGAGGGCGGTGACGCGTTCGCGCATGCCGAGCAGCCCGAGGCCGGACACGGGGGCGGGGGCGGGCATGAGGGCGGGGGCGGGCACGGGGGCTGGGGCGGCGCCCGGCGGCGTCTTCCCGCCGTCGTCGTCGACGCGGACCGTCACGGCGTCCGGGCGGCAGGCGATACGGACCGTGGCGGTGGTGGCGCCGGCGTGGCGGGCGACGTTGGTGAGCGCCTCCTGCACGATCCGGTAGACGGTACGGTCGACCGCGGCCGGCACGTCCTGCCGGGGTCCCTCGATCGTCAGGGTGGCGTCCAGGCCCATCCCCCGGGCCCGCGCGACCAGTTCGGGCACGTCGTCGAGACCGCGCGGCGGTGCCGTGTCGTCGTCGCGCAGCGCCTCCAGGGTCGCGCGCAGCTCGCGGCTCGCCTCGCGGCCCGCCGTCCGGATCGCCAGCAGGGCCTCCGGCACCTCCTCGCCGCGCCGCCGGGCCACGTGGACGGCGACCTCGGCCTGCACCGTGATGACGGAGATCTGGTGGGTGAGCGCGTCGTGCAGCTCGCGCGCGATGTGCAGCCGCTCCTCGTCGGCACGGCGCCGGGCCGTCTCCTCCCGGGTGCGTTCGGCCTCGTCCGCCCGCCGCTCGGCCTGCCGCAGGGCCTCCCCCGCCGCGCCGGCCGCGACCAGCCAGGCGATCTCGAGCGCGCCCCGGGCCTGCGCGAACGCCGCACCGGTGTCGTGCCGGCCGGACGCGAGGGCGGCGAGCGGAAGAGCGGCCAGCATGGCGACGCTCGCGACGATCGTGACGGTGCGGTGGCCGGCCCGTACGGCGGCGTACACCGCGAACAGGTAGGCCACGGCGGGCACGTCGAAACCCACCGCCTGGTACCCGGCGCCGCAGAGCCCGGTGACGGCGAGGACGGCCAGCGGGGCGCGCCGCCGCGCGACGAGCGCGAGGCCGCCGGCCGCGAGCAGCCCGTAGCCGAGCGTGGCGAGGCCCGCGGCCGTGCCGGCCGCACGCTGCCCGGACATCCCGGTCACCAGCAGCGCGGCCGCGACGCCGACGGCGATGGCCCAGTCGAGGGCGAGGGCGAGGGCGTGGGAGCGGAAACGCGGGCGGGCGGTGGGGCGGTGGGCGGGGCGGACCGTGGCCCCGGCCGCCGAGCGCCTGAGGGAACGACCCGTCGGGCCGTCCGCCGGACCATCCGCCGGGCCGTCGTCGTCCCGGTCCGCCGGGCGGTCATCGGAGCGGTCCTTCGGGCGGTCCGGTGACCGGTCCCGTGGCTCATCCGTACGCATGCGCGCACCCTAACCGGGGGCCGTACCCGGGCGAGTCGGCTGCGCGGACGAGGGCCGACTACCACGGACGCGGTAGGCCACCGGGCGCTGCCACGGGCGCGGTAGCGAGAAGTGTCCGCGGCCGGCGGACGACCGGGGGCCGGGCCGGCGGACATGCTCGGGGACGTCACGCCGCGGACAGCGGCACGCAGCCGACCCTTCCGGAGAAGGAGCACCGTCATGTCTCTCCCGTCCGTTCTCGCCCCGGTGCACGCGGGCCCCTCGGCGCACCTGCTCGCCGCCGACGTCCTCACCGTCTCCACCGGGCGGGTCGCCGCCTCCGCCTCGGCCGTCGTCGCCCTGGTCGGCCTCGTCGCCGGCGCGCTCGCCCTGGCCCGCGCCACCGGCCGCCTCCGCTCCGGGAACGCGCGGGCCCGGGCTCTGGTCGCGCTCGTGGCGAGTCCGATCGGCATCGTCGTCGGCGCGGTGGTCGTCCTCACCGCCGAGGGCGGCCTCGGCACCGGCAACGGCCTGGGCGGCGGTGTCGTCGCGGCGCTGCTGGGACTCGCCGGCCTGGCCCTCGGCGGCCTGGCGCTGTCCCGCTCGCCCCTGTCCCGCACGGCCTGATCCGACCGCCCGTCCGTCCTTGCGCGAAGGGGCGGTCCATCCTGGAAGAGTCCCCGCCCGCGTGGAACCGGGGCCGGCATCGGAGGGTCGCCGACATGACGCGGGCGTTCAGTGCACCCGATGCCCGCACTCCGCCGGCAACAGCACCGCACCGGGCGGCAGTTCGTCCGGATGCCGGGCGAACACCCGGAGGCAGGCTTCGAGAGAGCCTTCTGCGGGCGGGTACTCGAGGGTGAGCTCGTCCAGCACGGTGATGTCATCGGTGACATGCATCTCCGCCGCCCGCACGCCGTCGGGGAGACGGCCCGACAAGCGGCCGTACACGGCCGTGTCGCTGCCGTCGGCGGCGCACTCGCGGATCTCGAAGCGCCAGTGCGCGGCTGCGGCGTCCAGCAACGACCCGCCTTTCTCACCCAGTTCGACAAGGGAAGCGGTGCGAGCTCGCACCTGATGGGCGATGGCGCAGCAGAGGGGCGCCGCGATGCCGCCAGGCGTCGCCACCCGCGTGTATCCGGCATGCGGGTGGTACGACATCGCCTGATCGAGCAGTTCCAGCGCGGTCGCCTTCGCCGCCGGGTGCCCTCGCCGAACGATGTCCAGGAGCAGCGGGGCCGCCGTCACGGCCGCGGGGAACACCGCGGCGCTGTGAGCATGCACGATGCCACCGCCGCCGAGCTGCGATCCCGCCTCCGCCGCCTGCACCGGGGTCGCCGCCTCGGCAAGGGCACGCAGACCACGGGCTGCACGATCCGGTTCGTACCGGTCGGGATGGCCCGGCAGGGAGCTCCAGTCCACTGCCTCGATCTGAGCCCGCTCGGTCTCCTCCAGCACAGCGGCATCCTCGCACGGGCCGCTGCCGGGCGGCGCAGCGGCTGGGGGTCGAGGCGCCGGGCGTGCGGGTGACGAAGCTGGTGGGGTGGTGTTCGCGGGCGCCTCGGCGAAGAAGGACGCGTTCCTGACCCAGGCCCGGCCGGCCCGTGTCCTCGTGGAGATCGTCTCGGCGGACGGCGGCGCGTCGACCCGCCGGATCAGCCTCAAGGACCAGCCGGGCCAGCAGACCTTCGACCTGCGGGGCTCGCGGGTGATCCGGGTCCGCATCACGCCGGAGACCGCCTACGGGACGGCGCGGGGCCCTCATCTGGCCGTCGCCGAAGTCGAGTTCTTCGGCCACCGCCGTTGGGGCCGGGCGCCGCGGCCCGGCGGAAGACCTAGGGCCCGGTACGGATCCGGCCTAGGGCTTCCGCCGGTTACGGCGGGCCCGTGGCGCCGCCTACCGTCGGTCCCATGGAGACCACCGGCACCCGCACACACCCCGGCACGGACACCACCGGCACGCTCGACGAGGCCCTGCAGCGGCTGCACGCCTCCGGGCCCGAGCGACTGGGGCGGCTCACCAATCACGCGCCGATGGCCGTCGAGGCCCTCGCCGCGCACGGGCAGGCGCGTGCCGTGCACCGCTGGCTCGACCGGTACGCGCCGAAGCTGGAGGAGTTCCCGGCCGGTGTCGCACCGGTCACGGCCGCCGACTGGCGCGCTGCGCTGGGCGATCCGCGCCGGGCGGCCGACTGGATCGCCCACTTCGAGCGGGAGCTGGCCGAGCGGCCGTGGCGGGACGTGCTGGCGGAGTGGTGGCCGCGGCTGCTGCCCGGGATGTACGGGGGTTCGACGCATCCGGTGATCCGGGTGGGGCACGCGGTGCGCACCCTGCTGGCCGGCGAGCTCACCGCGCCGCGCCTGACGGAGCTGGCCCACGGTCTGGGCTACTGGGCCGCCCGCCACCGTCCGGTGACCGGCCTCGCCCCGCTGCCCGGCGCCGACAGCGCGGCCGACGCCCTCGACGCGGTCCCGCCGATCGCCGGGCAGGACGGCGGCTTCCCCGCCCGGCTGGGCCGGGTGACGGGGCTGCCGGTGTGGGCGGCCTCGGTCGACGACCCGGACACGGCGCACCGGCGCCTGACCGAACTCGTCCGGGCGGCCACCCACCGCTACGCCACCCACGGCCACGGCGAGGAGACCATGCTGGTCCACGCGGCCACGGCCCCCAACGCCGTCCTGCGGACCCTCCCGGCCCTTCCCCGCGCCCTGTGGGTCCCCAGCCTGCGGGCCGCGTGGACCGCGTCGGCCGCGGTCACCGCGATGTACGCCCCGGCGACGGCGGTCGCCCCCACCCCGCCGGGCTCCCTCACCGCCGAGGAGGTCTTCGCCCGCGCCCTGGCCCACGGCGACGAACACGTCATCAAACTGACCGACACCGCCCTGGACGTGGGCGACGAACGCGCCCTGTCCGCCGCCCTGCGCGCGATCGAACTGAGCGCCCGGCCGGACTAGGCTCCCCCGGCCGCCCTGCCGAGAGAGCCGAGGGAACTGAGGGAGCCGAGGACGCGGAGGTGCGGGCGGCCGTCCGGGCCGGGGTGGGTGACCTCGACGCGCACGCCGTAGACGTCGGCGACGCGTTCGGCCGTGAGGACCTCGCGCGGGGTGCCGGCGGCGATCACGCGGCCGGCGGAGAGGACCACGAGCCGGTCGCAGTAGGCGGCGGCCAGGTTGAGGTCGTGAAGGGCGACGATCGTGGTGACGTCGAGGCCGGTGACCAGGTCGAGCAGATCCAACTGGTGCTGGATGTCGAGGTGGTTGGTGGGTTCGTCGAGCAGCAGTTCGCGGGGCTCCTGGGCGAGGGCGCGGGCGATCTGGACGCGTTGGCGTTCGCCGCCGGACAGGGTGTGCCAGGGCTGCGCGGCCCGGTCCTCCAGGGCGGTGCGGCGCAGGGCGTCCCGTACCGCCCGTTCGTCGGCGGCCGTCGGGGCGGACCAGGCGCGGCGGTGCGGGACGCGGCCGAGGCGTACGACCTCGGCGACGGTCAACTCGACGAGGGTGTCGGCCTGTTGCTCGACGACCGCGACCCGGCGGGCCACGTCGCGGCGGCGCAGCTCCGGCAGGGGCCGGCCGTCGAGGGTGACGACGCCGGCGGTGGGGGCGAGGACTCCGCTGAGGATCCGCAGCAGGGTGGACTTGCCGGAGCCGTTGGGGCCGAGGAGTCCGGTGACGCCGCCGGGCGTGGGCGTGACGGTGACGCCGTCCAGGATCAGCCGGCCGCCGGTGGTGCGGGCGACGCGTTCCGCGTGCAGGGTCCGGGCCGTGTTCGGGGCCTCGTTCGGGGGCCGGGTCCGGGTCCGGGGCTCGTCGTGGGCGTGGGCGGTCATCGGTGCGCGCTCCTGCTCCGGTACAGGACGAGGACGAAGGCGGGGACGCCGACGAGGGAGGTGACCACGCCGACCGGTACCTCCTGGGGTTCGAGGACCGTACGGGCGAGGGTGTCGACCCAGACGAGGAAGACCGCGCCGCCGAGTGCCGCGGCCGGCAGCACCCGGCCGTGGCCGGAGCCGACCAGGGCGCGGGCGGCGTGCGGGAGGACGAGGCCGACGAAGCCGATGGCACCGGCGGAGCTGACGAGGGCCGCGGTGAGCAGGGCGGTCGCGGTCAGCAGCACGAGCCGGGTGCGCGCGACGCGTACGCCGAGGGTGGCGGCGGCGTCCTGGCCGAACGCGAAGGCGTCGAGGGTACGGGCGTGGGCGAGGCAGACGGCCAGGGTGAGCGCGAGGACGGCGAGGCACAGCCAGACGTCGGTCCAGCCGGCGCCGCTGAGCGAGCCGAGCAGCCAGAAGAGGACGCCGCGGGTCGTCTCGGCGTCGGCGGAGGTGACGACGACGAAGGAGGTGAGCGCGGAGAAGAGCTGCATGGCGGCGACGCCGGACAGGACGACCCGGTCGGTCGTGCCGCCGAGGACATGGCTGAGCAGCAGCATCGCGGCGAACGAGCAGACCGCGCCGGCGAAGGCCCCCGCGGAGACGGAGAGGGCTCCGCCGCCGACGCCGAGGACGACGACCACGACGGCGCCGGTCGAGGCGCCGGAGGAGACGCCGAGGACGAAGGGGTCGGCGAGCGGATTGCGCAGCAGTGACTGCATCACCGCCCCGCAGAGCGCGAGTCCGGCCCCGCACACGGCGGCGAGCAGGGTACGCGGCAGCCGCAGGTTCCAGACGATGCCGTCCCGGATGGGGCTGAGGCCGGAGGGCCTGCCGCCGAGGTGGGCGGAGACGGCGGACCAGACGTCGGTGACGCCGATGTCGGCCGGGCCGATGGTGACGGCGACCGCGAGGGAGAACAGCAGCACGGCGCAGCCGACGGCGCCGCGCAGGAGCGTGCCCCGCAGGGTGCCGCGCGAGAGGGTGCCGCCAGGGAGAGTGCCGCGCGGGAGAGTGCCGGTCACCGGGCGACGCCGGGGGCGCGCAGGGCGGCGGCGACCTGTTCGATGCCCTCGACCGTACGGATGGTGGGGTTCATGGCCTGGCCGCTGAGGAGCACGTACCTCTTGTTCCGTACGGCGTCCATCGTCTTCGTGACGGGGTCGGACTCCAGGAACGCGATCTTCTTGGCGGCGCTCTCGCCGGACTGTGCCGTGCGGGTGAGGTCGCCGATCACGAGGAGGTCGGGGTTCCGGTCGGCGACGGTCTCCCAGCCGATCTGGGGCCATTCCTCGGTGGTGTCGTCGAAGACGTTCTTCGTGCCGGTCGCGCGGGCGATGACGCCGGGCGCCCCGCAACAGCCCGCCATGTAGGGGGCGTGGGCGTCGGAGAACCAGTAGAGGACGCTGACGTCGGCGACGCGGAGGCCCGCGGTGGCCTTCGCGACCCGCGCCTCGAGTTCGGCGACGAGCCGCTCGCCGCGTTCCTCGACGCCGAACAGCCGGGCGAGGTCGCGGACCTCTCCGTAGACGGTCTCCATGGTGAGCGGGGTGGTGCGCCTGCCGTCGCCGCCACCGGAGTTGTCCTTGCCGAGGCAGTCGGACGGGGAGAGGTACGTGGGGACGCCGAGCCGCTCGAACTGGTCGCGGGTGGCGACGCCTCCCGTGCCGAGGGTGGAGGCGAAGGAGGCGGCCACGAAGTCGGGTTCGGTGTCGAGGACCTTCTCGAAGGACGGGTTGTTCTCGGCGAGGCGGGGCACGGCGGCGGCGGACTTCTCGAGCCCCTTCATCACCGGGTCGGTCCAGGTGGCGGTGCCCACCATGCGGTCGGCGAGGCCGAGGGCCAGCATGATCTCGGTGGTGCCCTGGTTGAGGGAGACGGCCCGCCGCGGCCCGCCGGGCGGCACCTCCACCGTCCGGCCGCAGTTCTTCAGGGAGCGGCTCTTCCCGTCGGCGGACGCGCCCGCGCCCGCGCCCCCGTTCTGCGTGGGGGCGCCTTGGCAGGCGGTGAGGAGCAGGGCCCCGCAGAGGAGCAGGGCGGCGGGGCGGACGCGGCCTCCGGGACGTGCGGGGCCTGCGGGACGGGAAGGGGGCACGGCTCATCCTGGTCGTCGAGGGCCCTGTGCGCGAGGCCCGGTCCGTACGGTCCGCCAGCAGGTCTTCGGACTCGGGATCGCTCGGTCGGGGCGCCTTCCCGGCCCGGTCGTCCCGGCCCAGTGGCGTCGTGCCCCGCCCGTCCCCCTCACCGCTGCGCGTCAGTTCCGGATTCGCACCGGATTCCCTGACCACCGTGCGTCACGCACGGGAGTTCGACTGGCCACCGCAAGCTACCACAGCCCAAGATCACGACCCGGGGCGCGGCGCCCCGGTCCCGGGCCCCCTTCCGGGTGCGTCCGCGCATAGGGGACGCGGATCGGGGCACGTGCTGGGCGGAGGTGTGGTGATGGTCCACGCGCAGTTCGTGCCACCCCCGGACGCGGCCCCGGGACCCCGGACGTACCGCGCTCCGTCGGGTACGGCGTGGGTGGTGCGTGAGCCGTCGCCCGCACCGGGCACGGTCGTCCTGTCGGCGACCGGGGAGTTCGACGTCGAGACGGCGGGCTGCCTGCACGACGCGCTGGCCGACGCCCGGCTCGACGAGTCGCGGCTGGTCGTCCTCGACGTCTCGCAGGTCTGCTTCGGGGACTCCTCGTTCCTGCACGAGCTGGTGGCCGCGCACTTCGCCGGTCACCGCTTCGTGCTCGCCGGGCCGTTGCCCCGGCAACTGCGCCAGTTGTTCGCGTTGACCGGGACGCTGCGCCTCTTCACCATCGTCAAGGATCGCGCCGACCTGCGCCTCCGCTGATCATGGTGCTACGCCGAGGACGGAAGGGAGCTGTGACCGCATGGGAGCCACGGAGGCGGCGGAGGACTTCGCGGGGCGGCTCGGCGTCCACGTCCTGGAGGGACGAAAACCCGGCACGGTCGTCCTGACCGTGACCGGCGAACTCGACCACGACACGGCGGCCCCTCTCAAGGAGGCGCTGGTGCGGCTCGCCCGGGCCGGGCGCGTCGTCGTCGACTGCTCGGGCCTGCGTTTCTGCGACTCGACCGGACTGAACGTGCTGCTCAGGGCCCGGCTGCGGCTGATGGAGAGCGGCGGCCGGCTCGACCTCGCCGGGTTGCGGGCGCCGGTGGACCGGATGTTCGAGATCACGGGTGCGCGGTCGGTCTTCCGGGTGTACGAGAACACGGCCGCCGCCCTCGCGGACGCACCGACGGCGGACAGCACACCGACGGGCGGCGCGGCGGCGGGCGACGCTTCGATCAACACCCTGTCGACGGGGCACACGTCGACAGGCAGCGCGGCGCCGGACCACGCGTCGACGGACGGCTCACCAGCGGCGGAGGGATCATGAGGCGCGGGGACACCGCGGGGACCGGGAACACCGGCAACACCGGGAACACCGGCAGCACGGGCAGGACGGGGCACGCCGGAGGTCTCGAAAGGACCGGGAACCTCGCCCAGGGGCAGGTGCGGCGGCTTCTGCTGCGCGGAGCCGGCGGGGCGGTGACCCGTTGCCGGGACTTCACCGCGGCGGCCCTCACCGACTGGGGGTGGTTGCCCGGCACGACACCGGAGGACCGGGAACGGGCGGAGGACGTCCTGCTGATGGTGTCCGAGGTGGTCACCAACGCCTGTCTGCACGCCGACGGGCCGGAGCAACTGGTCCTGCGCCATTCCGAGGGTCACCTCCGGGTGGAGGTGTACGACACGAACCCGGCCCCGCCGCGCCCCGGCGTCCCGCGCTCCCCCGCGCTGCCCGGCGGCCACGGGCTGATGGTGCTCGACCGGCTGGCCGGGGCCTGGGGCTCCGCGGCGAAGGACGACGGCGCCCCCGGCAAGGTGGTGTGGCTGGAGGTGGCGCTGCCCTCGCGGCCGCCGTGGCTGCGGGACGAGCCGCCGGGCGTTTGACCCGGCCGACAGGGGTAATCCGCAGCCCATGGTCAGGGGAGAGGAGACCACCTCCACCCGCCGGTCGCTGCGGTACGAGCTGGCCGAGGGGCCCGGCCTGGTCGCGCAGTGCCGCGACCTCACCCAGCGGGCGCTGGCCGCGTGGTTCGGTGACGCGGGCGCGCGCGGACGCGAGCCCGTCGAGGACGTTCTGCTCCTGGTGTCCGAGGTGGTCACCAACGCGCGGAAGCACGGCACGGCGCCGTACGAGCTGTGCCTGGAGGGCCGGGGACGGGCCCTGTGGGTGCAGGTCGGCGACAGCAGCCCACGGCCGCCCGCCCCGCACGGCCCGCACCGCGCCGGCCGCCCCTCGGGGCACGGGCTGTACCTGCTCCAGCGGCTCGCGGCGCACTGGGGCTCGGTGTCCCGGGACCGGGGCGGCAAGACGGTGTGGTTCGAGGTGGACGTGCTGCGCTAGCGGCGGCGGACGGCGGTGCCGGACCGCTCCGGAGGACCCCGTCCCGGGGCGGACCTAGAGTGGACGGGTAGGGCGCCCACCTGCGGACGAGGTCCTCCATGGCACAGCGCAGACCAGCACCCCGCGGCAGCCGCGGCCACAGCGGCGACGGCGGTCGGCACGGCAACCACACCCCCGGCGGTCCCGGAGGCCCCGGGGGCGGCGCGGGGGGCGGGTGGGGCGGCGACGGCGCCGGTTCCCCGGCCGGCGAGGACGCCCTGCGCAGGCTGCTCGCCGGGCTCACGGCCGTACGGGACGGGGATCTGTCCGTCCGGCTCGCCGAGGGTTCCGACGGCGTCCTGGGCGAGATCGCGACCGTCTACAACGACATGGTCGACCGGCTCTCCCTGCTGACCTCCGAGGTGACCCGCGTCGCCGGTGAGGTGGGCGGTCAGGGGCTCCTCGGCGGCCGGGTGCGCGAGCCCCTGGCGCGCGGCGCGTGGCGCGAGCTCACCACCGGCGTGAACACGATGGCCGACAACCTGACCTCGCAGGTGCGCTCCATCGCGCAGGTCGCGACCGCCGTGGCCCGCGGCGACCTCACGCAGAAGATCCGGGTGGACGCGCGCGGCGAGATCCTGGAACTGAAGGAGACCATCAACACCATGGTCGACCGGCTCTCCTCCTTCGCCGAGGAGGTGACGCGGGTGGCCCGCGAGGTCGGTACGGAGGGACTGCTCGGCGGCCAGGCCAGGGTGGGCGGGGTCTCCGGCACCTGGAAGGACCTCACCGACAACGTCAACTCGATGGCCGACAACCTGACCAACCAGGTGCGCAACATCGCCCAGGTCACCACCTCGGTCGCCCAGGGCGATCTGACCAGCCGGATCGACGTGGCGGCCCGGGGCGAGATCCTGGAGCTCAAGACCACCATCAACACCATGGTCGACCAGCTCTCGTCGTTCGCGGCCGAGGTGACCCGGGTGGCCCGCGAGGTGGGCACGGAGGGGAAACTCGGCGGCCAGGCGGAGGTCGAGGGCGTCTCGGGCACCTGGGCGAGGCTCACCGAGAACGTCAACGAGCTCGCCGGGAACCTCACCCGGCAGGTCCGGGCGATCGCCGAGGTCACCAGCGCGGTCGCCGAGGGCGACCTGACCCGTTCCATCACCGTCGAGGCGCCCGGCGAGGTCGGTGAACTGCGCGACAACATCAACTCGATGGTCGAGTCGCTGCGGGCCACCACCCGCGCCAACGAGGAACAGGACTGGCTGCAGACGAACCTGGCCCGGATCACCGCGCTGCTCCAGGGCACCCGCCGGCTGCCCGAGATCGCCGAACTGATCATGGCGGAGGTGCCGCCAATGGTCTCGGCGCAGTACGGCGCCTTCTTCCTCGTCGCGGAAGGCGGCGAAGCGGCGCGCGACCCCGAGCGCGAGCCCGGGCGGCGGAAGGCCGGAGAGGACCCGGCGGGCGGGGACACGGCGGGAGAGGACACGGCGGGAGAGGACTCGGCCGGGGAGGAGTGGGCCGAGGAGGAGTGGGCGGGTCCGACCCTGGTGATGGCCGCCTCGTACGGGCTGCCCGTCGGCCCAGGGATTCCGCCGCGCCGGTTCCGCTTCGGCGAGGGGCTGGTCGGGCAGGCGGCCCGGGACCGGCGGACCCTGCTCGTCGATCCGGTGCCCCAGGGGTACGCCACCGTCTCCTCGGCCGTCGGCAGCGCGGAGCCCGCCGCCCTCGTCGTGCTGCCGATCGTGGTCGAGGACCAGGTGCTCGGCGCCGTCGAACTGGCCTCGCTCCAGCCGTTCGGGGCGCTCCAGCGCGACTTCCTGGACCGTTTCGTGGTGAGCGCGGGCGCGGTCCTCAGCTCCCTGGTGGCGAACCTCCGCACCGACGAGCTGCTCGCCCAGTCCCGTAACCTCGCCGACGAACTGCGCTCCCGCACCCAGGAGTTGCAGGCCCGCCAGCGTGAACTCCAGCGCTCCAACGCCGAACTCCAGGAGCAGGCCGCCCTGCTCGCCGAGCGCAACAAGGACATCGAGTCGAAGAACCGGGTCATCGAGCAGGCGCGTCAGGAACTGGAGACCCGCGCCCAGCAATTGTCGCGCACCTCCATGTACAAGTCCGAGTTCCTCGCCAACATGAGCCACGAGCTGCGGACCCCGCTCAACAGCCTGCTGATCCTGGCCCGTCTTCTCGCCCAGAACCCCGAGGGCAATCTGACGGAGAAGCAGATCGACTACGCCGAGGTGATCCACTCGGCCGGTTCCGACCTGCTCCAGTTGATCAACGACATCCTCGACCTGTCCAAGGTGGAGGCGGGCAAGATGGAGGTGCGGCGCGAGCCGTTCGCCCTGTCCAAGCTCATGGAGTCGCTGGAGGCGACCTTCGGCCCGATCGCGGACGAGAAGGGCCTCGAGTTCACGGTGTCCGTGGCGCCGGACGTGCCGGCGTACCTGACCACGGACGAGGGACGGCTGCGGCAGGTGCTGCGCAATCTGCTGTCCAACGCGATGAAGTTCACCGAGGTGGGCCGGGTCGAGCTCACGGTCGAGCACACGCCGCCGGACGAGATCCCCGCCGTGCTGCGCGACGGACGGCCGGTGCTCGCCTTCCGGGTCGCCGACACCGGCGTCGGCATCCCCGCCGACCGGCTCCGCAACATCTTCGAGGCGTTCCAGCAGGGCGACGGCACCACGGCGCGCCAGTACGGCGGTACGGGCCTCGGCCTGTCCATCAGCCGGGAGGTGGCCACGCTCCTGGACGGCACCATCGAGGTGGAGAGCACGCCGGGGCGGGGCAGCCGCTTCACCTTCCACCTGCCCGAACGGCCGGTGCCGCACGAGCCCGGCGCGGCCACGGCGCCCGTCGCCGGGCAACCGGCGTCCCCCGCACCGGCCCCGGAACCGGGCGCCGCTCCGGCCGGCGCCTCCGGCGCCGCCCGTACGCCCCCCGGACGGGACACGGGCGGGAGCACGGGCGGGAGCTCGGGACGGGACAGGGCAGGGGCGGCGGCACCGGAGGAGGCGCCCGAGCGTCCCGGCGACACCGTCCTGGTCGTCGACGACGACGTCCGGAACGTCTTCGCCCTCACCGAGGTCCTGGAGACCCACGGGCTGCGGGTCCTGACCGCCGACGGGGGCCGCCCGGCCATCGGGATGCTCGCGGGCCACGAGGAGGTCCGGCTCGTCCTCATGGACATCATGATGGCCGGCATGGACGGCTACCGGACCATCGAGGAGATCCGGCGGCTCCCGGGCCGCGAGGGCCTGCCGATCATCGCCGTCACCGCGAAGGCGATGCCGGACGACCGGGCCCGGGCCCTCGCGGCGGGCGCCGACGACTACCTCGCCAAGCCGGTCGACGAGACCGAGCTCATGGTCAAGATCCGGCGCCGACTGGGAGGTTGACCCTCTCCTCGCAGGGATGTCACCCGGCCCGAGCCGCAGGGACGTGACCCGGCCCGAGCCGCACGGAGGTCACCCGGCCCGAGCGGCGCCGCCGACGCCCCCGACCCCCCCGACCCCGCCGGTACGGCTGCCGGCCCGGGCCCCGGACTCGGCCTCGGCGTACGCCTCCGCCTCCGCTTCGGCCTCGGCCTCGCCGGGGCGCCTGACCCGCACGGCGACGATGCTCGTGTCGTCGTCCGTGTCCCCCAGCGCCGCGCCCAGCAGCCCGTCCACGAGCAGCTCCGGGCTCTCCCGGCCCGCCAGCCGCCCGGCCGTCGCGACGAGCCGGGCGAGCCCGGGGCCCAGGCCGTCGTGGCGCCGCTCCACCAGGCCGTCGGTGTACAGGAGCAGCGTGTCGCCCGGCCGGAGCACGGTGCGCCGCTCCGTGTACGCGTACGAGGGCACCGCCCCGAGCAGGATGTCGTGCGGCGGTTCGAGCAGCCGGGCCCGGCCGTCGCGGATCAGCAGGAGCGGCAGGTGTCCGGCGCTGGACCAGACGAGGCCGCCGTCCTCGGGGTCGTACAGCGCGCACACGGCCGTGGCGGTCGCGCCGCCGCCGGTCCGCAGGGTGACCTCGTTGAGCCAGCTCATCAGTTGCCGGGGCGGGCGGCCGGTGAAGGCCAGGGCCCGCTGGGCGTTGCGCAGGGCGACCATGCCGGTGACGGTGTCGATGCCGTGCCCCGCGATGTCGCCGACGGCCACCAGGACCTTGCCGCTGGGCAGCGGCAGCACGTCGTACCAGTCGCCGCCGACCTGGTACTCCTTGGCGGCCGGCCGGTAGCGGGCGGCGACGGCCAGGTCGCCGGGCAGTTCGCGCAGCGCGGTCACCTCGGGCACGATCGCCTGCTGGAGCTGGAGGGCGAGCTGGTGGCGCAGTTCGGCCTGGTCGCGGACGGCGGTGAGGTGGTCGAAGGTGGCCGTGAGGGCGAGTTCGGTGCGCCGGGTCGCCGACACGTCCTGGTACACGCCGACGAAGCCGGTGACCGTGTCCCCTTCGAGTAGCGGTTCGGCCGCCACCCGCACATGGCGCACGGAGCCGTCGAGAAGCACGATCCGCAGCACCGCCTGCGCCCCCGAACGGCGCTCCATCAGCGTCCTGAGCAGTCCGGTCAGGGCCTCGCCGTCCTCCCGGTGGACCCTGCCGCGCAGCGCGAGCAGCGGCAGCGGCGCCTCGTGCCGGGACATGCCGAACATCGCGTACGCCTGCTCCGACCACACCGTGTCGCCGCCGGTCAGGCTGTCCTGGAAGGTGGCGACGCTCTGCAGCCGGGCGACGGCCCGGCCGGCGGCGACGCCGGGGTCGCCGACGGTGTGCCACAGGACGACGGACCGGTTCGCCCCGGCCGGCAGCACGCGCACGTCGAGGAGGGGGCCCGGCGCGCCGGCGGGGCGGCCGGCCGGCAGCCGGGCGGCGTGCTGGGGGCGGTGGGTGTGGCGGGCGCGCCGCACCAGGCGGGCGAGCTCCTCGTGGGCGTGCGGGAAGGCGCGGTGCAGGGAGCGGTCGTCGGCGGGGAGGGCGCCGCCGAGGGCCACTGCGGCGGCCTCGTTGACGTGGTCCACGACGGGGGCGCCGGTGGTGGGGTTCGTGCGGAGCAGGGCGCCGGGGTGGACGAGTGCGTCGAGGACGTCCACGAGGACCGGGGCGCCGGGTTCCTCGGCGTCGGGGCGGTCGAGAACGGCGACGGCCACGTCCATCAGACCGGTGACGGCCCGCCGTACGGAGGGGGTGAGCTCCGCGGGGCCGGGCCAGCCGACCAGGGCGAGGCCGACCGTGGCCCCGCGCCGTCGCAGCGGCAGCACCGCCCTGGCCGCGTCCGGCCCGGCCCCGGGCAGCGGGCCGGCGTCGCCGGGGCCGTTCTCCAGCCACACGGGGACGTTCCCGGCGAGGGCGGCGCGGATCGGTTCCGGGGCCGCGGGCGGGATCGACCACCAGGCCACCGCCTCCGTCGCCCCGACGCCGGCCTGTCCGGCGAGCCGCAGACAGCCGGCCTCGGCGCGGCGCCACAGCCAGAGGCTCTCCGCTCCGAGCGGAACGAGGCCGCCCTCCAGGAGCGTGCGGACGCCCTCGGTCACACCGTCCGCGATCTCGGCCGCGGCGGCCGTACGGCGCAGGCGGCGGCCCAGCACGGGCGGCAGGTCGTCCGGGTGGAGGGCCTCCGGCCCGAGGAGCGTCGCGGAGCCGGCCGGCGCGCCGGTGAGCCAGTCGCCCGGGGAGCCCAGGGGGTCCTTGGGAGCGGCCGACGCGTTGAGGACGTCGGCGGCGAGGTCTTCGGCGGACAGGCCGGTCGCCCGGGCCAGAGCGGCGAGGTGCTCGGCGGCGTCGGCGGTGGAGACGCCGAGCTGGACGGCGAGGACGCCGATGGCGAGGTCCAGCAGATGGCGGCGGACGAGCTCGGCGCGCAGCCGCCGGTTCTCGGCGGCCAGTCCCGCGAACGCGGACTCCGCCCAGGCGGCCGACGTCGCCGCGGACGCCTCGCCGGACGACTCCGCGGGCGTCCCCGCGGGCCCTGCGGAACGGGTCAAGACGACCTCCGGAACACGCGCTCGTGCCTCTTCGGAGTCTACCCGCGCCACCCTTCGGGCGGCCGGACGGAGGACGGGGGTGAACCGCGCCCGCCGGCGCCCGGCGCGGCGGGGACGGACGGGTCGGGACAACCGACGGCTCCCGCCCGACAGGCCCCCGGGTGGGCGGGAGCCGTGCAGGCCGCGCCGGACGGCCCGCTCCGGCCCGACGGCTTCACGGACGCTCCGGAGGACGGCATGGCGGCCCGGCGGCGGAACGAGGGTCGACGGACCGGCGACCCGCGTTACGCCGACCGGATGAGGCGCGGCCGAAAGTTGCGGTCCGTGCCCGGAACCTTTCCGGCGCCCCGCCCCTCATCTTCGGTGAACGGGTCGGCCGGAGCCGTCCGGCCCCGTCGACCCACCGAGGCTCGTCCCCCACCGAAGCAGAAGTAGAGGAAGCCTGTGCTCCGTTCGCCGCACCGACGCCTGGCCGTGGGCGCCGCTCTGATCGCCGCGCTCGCCGGAGGTCTCGTCCCGGCCGCCACCGCCTCCGCCGCACCCGTCGCCGCCCCGGCGCCGCCGGAGACCCCCGCCCCCGCACCCGACATGGAGGGCGTGGTCGCCGCGCTGAACGCCGCCTTGGCCGAGGGCGCGCCCGGCGCGATGGCCCGGTACACCGGTCCGGACGGCGTCCGGAGCCGTACGGTCGGGGTCCGCGACCAGTCCACGGGCGCGCCCATGGACATCCACGCCCGCTTCCGGATCGGCAGCGTCAGCAAGACGTTCTCGGCCGTCGTGCTGCTCCAGTTGGTGGAGGAGGGCCGGCTCCGGCTCGACGACCCGGTGAACCGTCTGCTGCCGGGGCTCCTGCCCGACGACCGGATCACGGTCCGTCACCTCCTCACCCACCGCAGCGGTCTGGCGGACTACACGAACAAGATGTTCGAGCACACCGTCCCGGGCTTCGAGGCCGTGCGGAACAGGGTGTTCTCCTACCAGGAGCTCGTCGACCTGTCCCTCGCCGAGCCGCGCACCGTCGAGCCGGGCGCCGCGTACGCGTACTCCAACACGAACTTCGTGGTGGTCGGCATGCTGATCGAGAAGCTGACGGGGCGGCCGGTGGCCGACGCGTACGAGCGCAGGATCATCAAGCCGCTGAAGCTGCGCGGCACTTCGTACGTTCACCCCGACACGCGCATCAAGGGCCTGCACGTCCGGGGTCATCTGCACCCGGACGAGGCCGGGGCGCCGCTCGTGGACTCCACCGAACAGACGGTCTCCTGGGCGCAGTCGGCGGGTGCCGTACTGTCCACCCCGGCCGATCTGAACACCTTCATGAGCGCGCTGATGCGCGGCCGGCTGCTGACCCCGCCGATGCTGGACGCCATGACGACGGTGACGCCGACGGACCCGACCGGCAGCCGGGCGTACGGGCTCGGCCTGCGCCGCTACCAACTGTCCTGCGGCACGCAGGTGTTCGGTCACACGGGGACGGTGCAGGGCTACTACACGTACGCCTTCGCCACCCGGGACGGCCGGCGCAGCCTGTCGGCGCTGGCGAACACCTCGAACCACGGGGCCGCGAACACGGCGCTCGGCGGGACGCTGGAGGCCGCGTTCTGCGGCCCCAAGCCCGCCGCGCAGCCGACGGCGCGGAGCCTGGCGCCGGAACGGGCGCCTGAGGGAGCGCCGACGGGGGCGCCGAAGGGGGCCCTCGACCGCCCGGCGGAGCGTGACCTGCCCGAGCGGCACTGACGCGACGCGTAGCGAGCGGCGGCCCGGCCCGGGTCCAGGGACTCGGGCCGGGCCGGGGCCAGCTCGGGGCGCGGCGCTCAGGGCGCGGCGCTCAGGCCGCGTTCGGGCCCACGTCGGCCGTCGTGAGCGGACGACGGACCGGGGCCAGGGTGGAGTACTCGTCGGCGCCGACGTCACGGGCGGCGCCGCGGGCGTGCCCGTCGAGGTCCTGGGTCACGACGGGCTCGGCCAGCGTCGCCGCGTCGATCGCCGGGCTGTCGGCCGACAGCCGGTGCACGCCGTCCGCGTCCAGCCGCAGCCTCGGGTCGACCCTCCGGTAGCCGGCGGCGGGCAGGGTGCCGTCGGCGGCGGCGCCCCAGAGGATGTTGCCCTGCCACAGGAAGCCGACGGTCTGGTCGAGGTCGACCAGGGTTCCGGTGCCGGAGACCAGGATGTTGTCGGCGACGACCACGTCGCTCGGCGCGTAGGTCCGGCTCTCGCCGGTGAGCGTGCGGGCGTTGCCGACGAGCGTGTTGTGGGCGATCACCGCGCGGTCGCAGGCGTCGTTGCCGCGCCGCTCCTCGGTCGTCTCGCCGGAGTGGTGGTCACGGGTGGTGCCGCTGCCGATCACCAGGGCGCGGCCGGTGAGGCCGCCGAAGTAGTTGTTGACCACCAGGTGGTCGTTGCCGTAGAGGCGGACGCCCTCCACGCCGCCGAGGAGGTGGTTGCCCTCGACGGTGGTGCGGTTGCCGTGGCGCAGCACGATGGCGCCGCGGCTGTCGCGGACGGTGTTGTAACGGACGGTGTTGTCGGAGGACTTCACCGAGACGGCCTCGGGGTCGCCGTCGCACCGCTCGAAGAGGTTGTACTCGACCACGGCCGAGGCGCTGGACAGGGCGCGCGAGCTGACGCCGAGGCGGATCGGTTCGCCGCCGTTGGCACCGGTGTAGGAGTGGTCCGAGAAGTGGTTGCGGAGGATCTGGGTCCGCTGGGCCATGGCGGTGCTGCCGGGGCCGTCGACGACGAGGAAGATGCCCTCGGTGGTCTTGTGGTGGAAGCGGTTCCGGTCGATCTTGGCGTCGTCGCCGCGTACGACCACCCAGTCGAGCCCCGGGGTGTCGGCGAAACGGAGGTCGTTGCGGGTCAGCCGGATGCGCGGACAGTTCGCCGGGATCTCCAGGGTGGTGCCCTGCCGGAGCGCGAAACCGCTGACGACGATGTCGCTGGAGTCGGAGAACACGAAGCCGCGTTCGCCCTGGAGCACGGCGCCGCCCCGCGACTCGGCGACGATCGTGATGGGGGCGGCGGTGGTGCCGTGGCGGCCGGAGACGGTGATGGCGCCGCCGGAGGGCACGGTGTAGGTGCCGTTGGCGAGGACGATCCGGTCACCGGGTATCGCGCGGTCGATCGCCCGCTGGAGCTCGCCGAGGGAGCCGACGGTGACGGAGGTCGCGGCCGAGGCCGTGACGAAGGACGGCACGGTGGCGAGGGCCGTGCCGAGTGCGGTGCCGGTGAGGAACGTACGTCGTCGCATGATGCCCCTTGGGGGATGGCGGATGGGTCCGCCCTCAGCCGGGGACACGCCCCTGTCGTTCCGCTGGCGTCCCGCTAACGCGCCCCGGCACCCTCGCCGGCGCGGTCGTCGGCACGGTCGTCGGCGCGGTCGCCGTGGCCCGCGCGCAACGCGGCGACGGTGCCCGCGAGTTCGGGTTCGGCACCCAGGGTGTCCAGGGTGCCGGAGAGCACGTCGGCGTACGTGCCGCGGGCGTCCTCGTAGCGGCTGCGGCCCTCGGCGGTGATCACGGCGTAGACGCCGCGCCTGTCCGAGGGGCAGAGGTCCTTGAAGGCGTAGCCCGCACCCTTGAGCCGGTCGACCAGGCGGGTGACCGAGGACTGGTTGAGGCCGATCCGGTCGGCGAGTTCCTGCATGCGCAGCTCGTTGTCGGGCGAGGCGGCGAGATTCTCCAGGGCCCGGTACTCGGAGAGACCGATGCCGTGCCGGCGCTGCAGCGCGGTGGCGAGTTCGCGCTCCACGCGGGCGTGCACGGTGAGCACGCGGTCCCAGACGGCCTGGTCGCTCATGGGCCTCTCCTTCCAGGGGGTTTGACAACAGGTTATATGACCATGCAAGCTCCTCACCCAAAAGAACATGCACGTACAAGCAACCACAGTGAGGACCGCTCATGTCGTCCCCGTCATCCACGGCCACCACGGCCTCCACGGCAGCATCCGCGTCCGCATCCGCATCGACGGTGAAGGACAAGGGGAAGCAGAACGTCGGCTGGGCGTGGCTGCTCTTCTCCTCCCTCTTCGAGATCACCTTCGCGCTGTCCACCGAGGCTACCCACGCCTTCACCCGCCTCGGCCCCTCCCTGCTCACCGCCGCCGCGGCGGCCTGCGGCATCTACACGCTGTCCCGGGCCCTGCGGTACGTGGACGTCGGCGTCGGCTACACCGTGTGGGCGGGCATCGGCGGCGTCGGCACCGTCGTCTTCGGAACGCTCCTCTACGACGAGCCCATGACGATCTGGAAGGTCATCGCCTTCGTGCTGATCATCGGCGGCGGTACGGCGCTGCGGATCACCGACGGGCTCGCCACGGAGAAGGCCGCGAAGGCCGCGAAGGCCGACGCGGAACGGGCCACGGTCTGACCGCCCCGCCCCACCCACCACCCCGCCACCTCACGCCTGACACCTCACACCTCACGAACAGAGAGAGTCACCTCCCATGACCTGGGTGTTCCTCGGCATCGCCATCGTCTTCGAGATCCTCTTCGCGCTCGGTACCAACGCCACCCAGGGCTTCACCCGCCTGTGGCCCAGCGTGCTGACCCTGCTCGCCGCCGCCGGCGGCATCTACACCCTGTCCCTCGCCCTGCTCGACCTCGACGTCTCGGTCGGCTACACCCTCTGGACCGGTATCGGCGGTGTCGGCACCGTCGCCTTCGGCGCGATCCTCTTCAAGGAGAAGATCACCCTCGCCCGGCTGCTCTCCTTCGCGTCGATCATCGGCGGCGCGGTCATCCTGCGCGTGACCTCCGTCTGAGGCCCGCCGCGACAACCCGCCCCCACGCGCGGGAACGAGCGCCGAAGGGTGGCGTTCGGCGAGAGGATCGGGGAGGCTCGTGCGCATGATCTCGGTACTGCAGAACGTGGCGATCGACTGTGCGAATGCCTACGAACTGGCTCGCTTCTGGAGCCAGGTGACCGGCCGTCCCCTGCACCCGGAGGACGGTCCGGGCGCCCGGGAGACCCAAGTGCTCCTGGCGGAGGGCCCGGTGCTGTACTTCAACCAGGTTCCCGAGCCCAAGACGGTCAAGAACCGGATCCACCTGTGTCTGCGCCCGGACACCTCGCGCGATCAGGAGGTGGACCGGCTGCTCGGCCTCGGCGCCGCCTTCGTCGCCGATCACCGGAATCCCGACGGGTCCGGCTGGGTCGTCCTCGCCGACCCCGAGGGCAACGAGTTCTGCGTGCTGCGCAGCGAGTCCGACCGAGCCGCCGCCGATTCCTGACCGGCACCGGCCCGTCAGGAGGGGGCGAGTACGCGGAACTCGTGCCCCTCCGGGTCGGCGAGGCAGGTCCACGGGACGTCGCCCTGGCCGATGTCGAGGTCGGTGGCGCCGAGGGCGCGCAGTCGCGCCACCTCCGCCGCCCGGTCGTCACCGGGGCGGGGCAGCAGGTCGAGATGGAGGCGGTCCGGCGCGGTCTTCGCGTCGGGCGTGCGGAGGAACTCGAGGTAGGGGCCGTGGCCCTGGGCGGAGCGCAGCACCGCACGGTCGCCGGTCACCTCGTGCACGACCCAGTCCGTCGCCTCGCCCCAGAACCGGGCCATGGCCCGCGGGTCCGCGCAGTCGACCACCACGGCGGCGATCGGTCCGGTGTCCCGGTAGGTCTCCCGGGGCTCCAGGACGCAGAACTCGTTGCCTTCGGGGTCGGCGAGGACGGTCCAGGGCACGTCGCCCTGCCCGATGTCGACGGGCCACGCGCCCAGCGCGCGGAGTCGTGCGACCAACTCCGCCTGGTGGGCCGGGGATTCGGTCGCGAGGTCGAGGTGCAGGCGGTTCTTGGCCGGCGTCTTGGGTTCCGGTACGGGGACGGCGTTGAGGCCGAGGACGACCGGGTCCGGCCAGACGAAGCCGCCGGCGGGTCCCACGTAGGTGGTCACACGGGGCCGGTACGCGGTCCAGCCGAGCGCCTCCGCCCAGAACCGGCCGACCGCCACCGGGTCGACCGCCTTGACGTTCACCTGTACGGGTCGCAGCGCCATGCCGACGATCCTATGCGCCCGCTCCGCCCCGGGCGGGCGGCCAGTCGGGCGCGGGGTCCTCGGGGAGGAGGGGGCGCAGGGCGCCCACCGCGGCGCCGACGCAGGCGTCGCGCAGCTCCGTACGGTCGTAGGTCTCGTCGGTCAGCCAGTCCACGCACAGGACCTGGACGAAGACCAGCCACGCCTTCAAGGCGGCGGACACGGCCTCCCGGGTGCGCGCGTCGGCGAGCGGGAGGACGCCGAGCAACCGGGCGCGCAGGGCGTCGAGTTCGTCCGTCATGATCGTCTGGATGACGGGGTCGCCGGCGAGGACCCGGTTCGCGGCCAGGACGGCGTGGCGGTTGGCGATGAAGTAGTCGAGGTGGGCGTCCAGGCCCTGGGTCAACTGGTCGACCAGACCGGCGTCGGGATCGAGGCGGGTGGCGGCGAGCAGGCGGTCGGCCGCCTGCCGGTACACCGCCGCGAAGAGGGCGTGCTTGCTGGGGAAGTGCCGGTAGAGCAGGGCGCGGGAGACTCCGGCGCGCTGCGCGACGTCCTCCATCAGCACGTCGTCGTACGGCGCGGCGGCGAAGAGTTCGGCGCCGACGGCGAGCAGGTGGGCGCGGCGGTCGGCGGAGGTGAGACGTCGGCGGGGCGGCACACCGGCAGATTACTTGACATGTGTCTACCACGGACCTCTACCCTGACCGTTAGTAGACACATGTCAACTAAGCCGAGGCGAGGTGGGGGTCGTGGACAAGGCACTCCGGGCGTTCGCGTGGACGATGGGGATCGCGTGCGTGGCGATCGGGCTGTTCCATGTGATCGGCGGGAACGCCGCCGTCCCCGGCGAGGCGGACGCGGGACCGACCCTCGACAGTCTCGGCCGGTTCCTCGGCGCGATCTTCGCCGGCTACGGGCTGGTCTGGCTGTGGGCGGTCCGCCAGGACCCAATCCCGGCCCGGGTGGTGCGCTGGCTCGCCGCGGTGTTCCTGCTGGGCGGTGCCGGACGTCTGATCTCCCTGGCCGTGCACGGCTGGCCGCACTGGTTCCAGGTCGTCCTGACCGTGATCGAACTGGTCTTCCCGCCGGTCTGGTTCCGGCTGGCGGACGCCGACGAGCGCGCCTTCCGGACCCGGACCGCGACCTCCGCCCCCGCCTAGGCGCAGCCCTCCGTTCATGGGAGCGCTCCCCTCCACTCCCTTGACGTGTCCCTGCCCGACTCCTAGTTTGGCAAGCGCTTTCTATCCGTTGACCACGGAGAAGACGAGGACACCCATGCGCTCCAGAGAATCGCTTTCCCTGCTGGCCTGTGCCGCTCTCGCGACCGGAGCCGTCGTCGCGCTGCCCGCCACGGCCACCGCCGCCTCGGCCCGGTACGAGGCCGAGACCGCGCCCGCCAACTGTGACGGGACCGTGGACGCGGACCACGCCGGTTACACGGGGACCGGCTTCTGCAACGGCCGCAACGCGGTCGGCGCGGCCGCGCAGTTC
This sequence comes from Streptomyces sp. NPDC006339, assembly GCF_040612775.1. Classification (NCBI taxonomy): domain Bacteria; kingdom Bacillati; phylum Actinomycetota; class Actinomycetes; order Kitasatosporales; family Streptomycetaceae; genus Streptomyces; species Streptomyces sp. NPDC006339. The sequence continues at coordinate 8,769 of NZ_JBEXQW010000019.1, read as the reverse complement.
ACCGTCGACGCCCCGCAGGACGGGACCGCCACCCTGGCCTTCCGGTTCGCCAACGGCACCACCACCGCCCGCCCGGCCGCGGTGGTGGTGAACGGCGCCGCCGCCGGCACCGCGTCCTTCGGCTCCACCGGCACCTGGACGGGCTGGACGACCCACACGCTCACGGTGCCCGTCCGTTCGGGCCCCAACACCGTGCGCCTCAGCCCGACCACCGCCGCCGGACTGCCCAACGTCGACCGCCTCGACGCCGAGACCAGCGGCACCACCACTCCCCCACCGTCCGCCACCGCGCTCTACGTCGCCCCGAACGGCACCGACGGCGCCGCCGGCACCCTCTCCGCCCCCACCACGCTCCCCTCGGCCATCTCCCGCGTGACGCCCGGCGGCACGATCTACCTGCGCGGCGGCACCTACGCGTACGCGCAGACCGTCACCGTCCCGGCCGGGAACAACGGCACGGCCGGCGCCCGCACCCGGCTGTCCGCCTATCCGGGCGAGAGGCCGGTCCTCGACTTCTCGGCGATGACCGAGGCCCCCGCCCACCGCGGACTCGTCCTCAACGGTTCGTACTGGCACGTCCACGGCATCACCGTCCAGCGCGCCGGCGACAACGGGATCTACGTCGGCGGCAGCCACAACGTCGTGGAGCGCACCGTCACCCGCTTCAACCGCGACACCGGCCTCCAGCTCGGCCGCATCGCCTCCACCACCCCGCGCGACCAGTGGCCGTCCGGCAACCTGATCCTCAGCGCCGAGTCGCACGACAACGCCGACTCCGACGGCGAGGACGCCGACGGCTTCGCGGCGAAGCTGACCGTCGGCGCGGGCAACGTCTTCCGCCACACCGTCGCCCACCACAACATCGACGACGGCTGGGACCTCTACACCAAGCCGGACACCGGCCCCATCGGCGCGGTGACGATCGAGGACTCCCTCGCCTACGGCAACGGCACCCTCAGCGACGGCACCGTGAACGCCAACGGCGACCGCAACGGCTACAAGCTGGGCGGCGACGACATCGCCGTCGACCACGTCGTCCGGCGCAGCATCGCCTACCGCAACGGCAAGCACGGCTTCACATACAACAGCAATCCCGGCTCGATGAAGGTCTCGGACAACCTCTCCGTCGACAACGCCCAGCGCAACTACACGTGGGAGGCGGGTACTTCGGTCTTCCGCGGCAACACGTCCTGCCGCTCCGGGAGCGGTTCGAACGACCGGACCGTCGGGGACGCGGACGGCACGAACCAGTTCTGGTCCGGTACGAACGGCTCCCGCTGCGCCGCGTACACCGGCGCGCTCGCCTGGTCCTTCGCCTCGGACGGCCGGCTCGTCGTCACCCTCGGCGGCAGGGAGGTCCGGCTCGGCTCGTGACGCGACGAAGGGCGAGGCCGCCGGTGGGCACAGGCCCGGGTGACCGGTTCACCCGGAGACTATAGTCGATCACATGACACGCAGTCACCTCGCCCTCACCGCAACGCTTCTGACCTGTCTCACGCTGTCGGCCTGCTCGGCGGACAAGTCATCGCAGGGGGCGCCGCCGTCCGGGGGCGCGACGGGCACGGTGCAGCCGTTCAAGGACGACACCGACAAACCCCTGACCCGGCAGCTCACCACGGGCGAGCTCACCCAGGCGATCCCGGACGCCGAGGACGTGGTCCCCGGCTACTACCCCGGCAGCCTGCACAAGAACATGCCGGGCGAGCCGGACGACTGCGCGCTCTCGGACGCCCCCGCGCCGGCCGGTTGGCAGCGGGCGGGCAACGGTGACTACGACTACCGGGGTTCGACCGTCTCGCGCGGGATCGACCTGGACGTCTGCCAGTTCGACACGGCCGCGCACGCGAAGGCGGCGTACGACCGGTGGCAGGACAAGGAGGAGACGGCTCCCGCCGCGGTGCGCGGACGGGTCGGAGAGGAATCGGTCTTCCTCGCGCACACCGGTTCGAGCGGCACGGTCTACGGCTACAGCCGGTCGGGCACGGTCGTCGCCCGCGTCCAGGTCGAGGACGCGGGCGGCGATCCCACGGACGCCCATGACGTGCTGGCCGCCACGATCAAACGCCTCCAGCAGGTCCAGGCGGGCCGCCGGGCCACGGCGACGGCACCCGAGATCGCCGCGGCCGAGGAGGCCCGGGGCCGCTAGGCCGGGCCGCTAGCCGGCTCGGGCTCCTCGCGGGGCCGGTCACGGTGCCGTACGGCGGTCGGCGCCGGCGCGGCAGTCGGCCGGTACGGCGCCCCTGGCGCTACGGCTGGGCCGCCTCGGCGAGGACGCGGGCGAGTTCGCGGGGACGGGTGATCATCGGCCAGTGGCCGGAGTCCAGGTCCACGGAGGCGAGTGCGGTGGCGCGGGCGAGCTCCGGGCTCTCGCCGCCGGCGATCCACTCCTTCGCCTGGGCCGGGGTGAACTCGGGGCACACGAGCAGCACCGGCACGTCGAAGCGGCGTTCGTCACGGAGTCGTACGGTGCCCCGGGCGACGCCCTCGGGGACGGGAACGGCGGCGGCGGCGAAGCGGCGCCGGGCCGCCTCGTCGAGGTCGGCGGCCTCCGGCCCCTCGAAGGGATCCCAGCCGGGGAAGGGCATGACGCCGTCCTCGACCGCGAAGAAGTCGGCGTAGGCACTGCCGTCGGAAGCCGGGAACCCGCCGATCAGGGCGACCTTCGCCACCTTCCCGGGGCGGGCGTCGGCGGCCAGCCATGCCAGGCTCGCCGCGGCCGAGTGCCCCACGACCAGCGGTTTCCCGGGCGCGGCGTCCACCGCAGCGACCACCGCCGCCACCTGGTCGTCGAGGGTGGCGGCACCGTCGCCGTCCCCCTGTCCGGGAAGACCGACCGCCACGGGCCGGTGACCGAGCGCCCCGAGCTCGGTCACGACGTCGTCCCACGCGGATCCGTCGAGCCACAAGCCGGCGATGAGCAGGATGTCCATGGAACGGTCCTCCCGGAGGATGTACGGCGACTGGCCGGAATCTGACCCGCGCACGCTATCGGGAGGCTCTGACAACACCCTCCGGCCGACGTGCCCTCGCCCTGGGCCCGGGGCCGGCCGGGAGCCGGAGGACCCGCTGGGGGCGGGGCCCCGGCCGCTCAGGCGGTGGTGGTGGTCGCCTTCGCCGCGGCGACGAAGGCGCGGACGCGGGTGTGGTCCTTGACGCCCGGGGCGGATTCGACGCCGCTGGAGACGTCGACGCCCCAGGGCCGGGCCCGGTCGATCGCCTCGGCGACGTTGTCGGGGGCCAGGCCGCCGGCCAGGAGCCAGGTGCCGGCGGGGCGGGCGTCGTCGAGGAGGGAGAGGTCCCAGCGGGCGCCCGAACCGGCGCGGGGGGAGTCGAGCAGGAGGACCTCCTCGCCGTGGGCGCCGACGCGGGTGTCGGGGCGCTCCTTGAGGGAGGTGGCCCGCCACAGGCGGGGGAAGACGCGCGCGGCCTTCTCGAAGTCGGCCCGAGTGTAGGGCCCGTGGAGCTGGAGGGCGTCGACGTCCAGGTCGCGGGCGAGGCGTGCGGCCTCTTCGGCGGGCGTGTCGTTGACGACGAGGACGGACAGCACGTGCGCGGGCGTGTGCGCGCGGGCGTGGGCGGCGAGCCGCGCGGCCGTGTCCCGGTCGAGCCCCCGGACGCTGGTTCCGCTGATCACCAGGCCGATCGCGTCGGCCCCGGCCTCGACGGCCACGTCGATGTCGGCGGTCGTGGCGAGCCCGCACACCTTGACGAACACTGTCTCTCCTCCATGCCGGTCCGGCCGATCCTATGCCCCCTCGGTCTCCTCGGCCGGGGCGTCGGCGGCGTACGGGTGGACGTAGCGGTCGTCTCCGTACGCGGTGAACCAGGCGCCGAAGCGGAGGAGCGACGCGGGGTCGTGCCCCGCGTCCGTCGTGTCGCCGCCGCGGACGTGGGCGTCGAAGCGCTCCAGGGCCGCCGTGACCTCGTCGTCCAGGAGGCCGTAGAGGTCGAGGGCGACATGGGCCTGTTCCAGGAGGAAGCGGAGGACGAGTTCCTCGGCGGGGCAGCCGAGCCGGCGGAAGCCGCCGTCGGTGAACCGGGTGGTGAGCGCGACGGCGGTCACCAGGAACCGGCGGGCGAACAGCTCGTCGTAGCGCTCCGCGTGCCGCTCGGGCAGCCGGTCGAGGTGCCAGAGGTGGCCCTGGCAGGCGGCGACGTGGGTGTCCTCCTCGGCGAGGGTCTGCACGTCGTCGTACAGCTCGTCGATGAGGATCTCGGCGCCGTGGACGAGGGCGCCGGCGGCGAGTTCGGCGGTGTCCGGGCTCGCGCCGAACACGGCCGGGTCGAAGGAGCGCAGCCGTACGGCCATGGCCCGTATCCCGGCCTCCGGATCGGGGCTCTCCTCGACGACGTCGGACCACACCTCGTGACCGGCCTCACCGGCGCCGAGCTCTCCCCCGGCCACGACGCCGCGCCCGGCGTCGGTGGCGGCGGCGTGTCGGGCCCGGCGGAGGGCGGGGTCTCCGGGCGGGGCGTCGGGGCCGTCGGCGGCCTCCAGGCTCTCCCGGGCCCGCTCGGTGTGCAGCTTGACCTCGCTGTTCACCACCACCCACGCGGCCAGCGGTTCCGTGCGGTCCAGGATCTCCTGGGCCACGGCCCCCACCGCGTCCTCGGCGGCCTCGAGGGTCGGCGCCGCCACGGTCACCGTGAGTTCGGCGCCGCGCGGGTGGGCCGCGACGGCCACGTCGAAGACGTCCACCTCCACGCCGTCGGGCCCCTCGGCCCCGGCCACGGAGCCGAAGCCCCGCTCGATCAGCACGACGGCCCCGATCCGGCCCAGTTCGTCGAGGTCGGGGGCGTCGTCCGGTATGCACGTTTCCACGGTCACGACGTACGTCACGACGGCAAGGGTGCCAGGCGGGCGCGGGCGGTTCGCGCCGATCGGGGAATCTCGTCCGGCCTTGGCCGGGTCCCGGCGCCCCGCTGACCAGGATCCGAGGTCAGGGGTGGCGCGGGCGGAAACCCGCCACCCCGTGTCCGGAACCACACGGGACCCCCCCTGCCGCCCGCAAAAATGGTCGGGTTAGCATATGAGCACCGCCTAGCTCGAAAGATGCACTGTGACTGTCAACGAGGACTCGTTCACAAACTGGAAGAACCGCGAGGAGATCGCGGAGTCCATGATTCCGATCATCGGGAAGCTGCACCGAGAGCAGGACGTCACGGTCCTCGTTCACAGCCGCTCCCTGGTGAACAAGTCGGTGGTCAGCATTCTCAAGACCCACCGATTCGCCCGCCAGATCGCCGGCGAGGAGCTCTCGGTCACCGAGACCCTGCCGTTCCTGGAGACGCTCACCACGCTCGACCTGGGCCCGTCCCAGATCGACATCGGCATGCTCGCCGCGGAGTACAAGACGGACAACCGGGGCCTCTCGGTCGCCGAGTTCACCGCCGAGGCCGTCGCGGGTGCCACCGGGGCCAACAAGATCCAGCGGCGTGACGGCCGCGACGTCGTCCTGTACGGCTTCGGCCGCATCGGCCGGCTCGTCGCCCGCCTGCTGATCGAGAAGGCCGGCTCCGGCAACGGCCTGCGGCTGCGCGCCATCGTCGTGCGCGGCGGCGGCGAGCAGGACCTGGTGAAGCGCGCCTCGCTGCTGCGCCGTGACTCCATCCACGGCCAGTTCCAGGGCACCATCACCGTCGACGAGGCCAACGGCACGATCGTCGCCAACGGCAACACGATCAAGGTGATCTACGCCAACGACCCGTCCGAGGTCGACTACACGGCGTACGGCATCGAGAACGCCATCCTCATCGACAACACGGGCAAGTGGCGCGACCGCGAGGGTCTGTCGAAGCACCTGCGCCCGGGCATCGACAAGGTCGTGCTGACCGCGCCCGGCAAGGGTGACGTGCCGAACATCGTGCACGGCGTCAACCACGACACGATCAAGCCGGACGAGCGGGTCCTGTCCTGCGCGTCCTGCACCACGAACGCGATCGTGCCGCCGCTCAAGGCGATGGACGACGAGTTCGGCGTGCTGCGCGGTCACGTGGAGACCGTCCACTCGTTCACGAACGACCAGAACCTGCTGGACAACTACCACAAGGCGGACCGCCGCGGCCGCTCCGCGCCGCTCAACATGGTCATCACGGAGACGGGTGCCGCCTCCGCCGTGGCCAAGGCGCTGCCCGAGCTGAAGGCGCCGATCACCGGCAGCTCGATCCGCGTCCCCGTCCCGGACGTCTCGATCGCGATCCTGAGCCTGCGCCTGGGCCGCGAGACCACCCGCGAGGAGGTCCTCGAGTACCTCCGCGACGTCTCGCTGCACTCGCCGCTGAAGCGCCAGATCGACTTCACCACGGCTCCCGACGCGGTCTCGATGGACTTCGTCGGCTCGCGCCACGCCTCGATCGTCGACGCCGGCGCGACCAAGGTCGACGGCGACAACGCGATCCTGTACCTGTGGTACGACAACGAGTTCGGCTACTCCTGCCAGGTCATCCGGGTCGTCCAGCACGTCTCCGGTGTCGAGTACCCGACCTTCCCGGCTCCGGCGGTCTGATCCGGCGGTCCGACGGCCCCTCGGGGCCGAACAGTCCGGTACGAACGGCGGTGGGGCTTCGGCCCCGCCGCCGTTCGGCGTGTCAGGGCGCGGCCGCCGGCCAGTGGCGGTGCAGCGCGTCGATGCGGAAGTCGTGGGTGTGACGTCCGGCCGCCCCCGACCCGGCCAGGTGCGGGTGATCGGCCGGCAGCTCGGGGTGGGCGTGCGGCAGCGCGACCGGGTCCGTACGCGGCCACAGGCGGGTCGCGGCGAGGGCGGCCAGCAGCGCGAGCCCGCCCAGGAGCGCCGCCGGGAGGACCGGTCCCGTACGGGCGACGAGCCAACCGGCCAGCGGATAGGTGAGCAGCCAGCAGGCGTGGGCGAGGGAGAAGCGGGCGGCGAAGGCGGCGGGGAGGTCGGCCGGATCGGCCGAGCGCCGCAGCAGCCGGCCGGCCGGCGTGAGGACCGCGGAGGTCGCCGCCCCGGCGAGCAGCCAGGCCGCGAGCAGCCCGGGCCACGCCAGGGCGCCGTCGGCCGGAGCCGAGGCCGGGAGTCCGAGGGCGAGGGCGAGCGCGCCCAGGACCGCGGGGAGCGCGAAGGCGCCGGCCAGCATGACGCGCCGGTCGTCCACCCGGTCGAGGAGGCGCGGCAGCAGCAGCGCGACGGTCATGGAGCCCGCGCCGTACGCGCCGAGGGCGAGGGCCACGTCGCCCTCCGGGCGGCCCAGGGTGTCGCGGACCAGGGTGACGGTGCCGACCAGGACCAGGGCGCCGGCCGCCGCCACCGCCAGTTCGAGGGCGAGCAGGGCCCGCAGCCGCGGGGTGCCGAGGAACAGCCGGACCCCGAAGCCGGCCCCGGCCCCGAGGCGTTCGCGCGCGACCGACCCCGCACCCCCCACCACCGGTCCCCCGGCCGGCACCGGGCGTCGGGAGCCCGGCAGGGCCACGGACAGCACCAGCACCGCCGAGGCGAGGAAGCCCGTGGCCGTGCCCGCGAAGAGCCAGGGGTACGGGACGAGAGCGAGGAGCGCGGCCGCGAGGGCCGGGGAGGCGAGGCTCTCCAGGTCGTGGGCGAGCCGGGAGAGCGAGAGGGCCTCGGTGTACGGGCGTTCGCCGGGCAGCACCTCGGGGACGGTGGCCTGGAGGACCGGGGTGAAGGCGGCGGAGGCGGCCTGGAGCAGCACGATCAGGGCGTAGACGTGCCAGACCTCGCTCACGAAGGGCAGGGCGAGGGCGGCGGAGGCGCGGACCAGGTCCGACGAGACGAGCAGGGTGCGCCGGGAGATCCGGCCGGCCAGGGCGCCCGCGAGCGGGGCGACGGCGACGTAGGCCGCCATCTTCAGGGCGAGGGCGGTGCCCAGGACGGCGGAGGCGTCGGCGCCGGCGAGGTCGTACGCGAGCAGCGCGAGGGCGACGGTCGCGAGGCCGGTGCCGAGGAGGGCGACGGCCTGGGCGGTGAAGAGGCGCCGGAAGGTGGGCTCGCGCAGCACGGAGAGCACGTCTCCACGATATCGACATGTGCGCGCTTGCGCACATGTCGACGGGATCGAAGGGGGGCCGGTCGGCGGACCGGCTCTCAGTCGTGCCAGGGCTCTCCGCTCACCTCGTGGTCGGCCCGGCTGATCGCCTCGACCACCAGCCGCTTGAGGTGGCCGTCCGGCATCGCGTACACGACCCGGCGCCCGTCGCGGCGGGACTGGACGAGTCCGCCGAGCCGCAGTTTGGCCAGATGCTGGCTGACGGCCGGACGCGAGGCGCCGCACGCCTGGGTGAGGGCGCTCACGTCGGCCTCTCCCTTGGTGAGCAGCCAGACGAGCTGGAGGCGGGTGGGGTCGGCGAGCAGCGCGAAGACGGCGGCGGCGGCCCCGAGTTCGGCGGGCCCGGGAGTCCGGTCGTGCGTTGGGCGTTCCGACATGCGCTCATCGTAGGCAGCCGGGCGCGGACGCCCGCGCCCCCGCACGCGGCGGCCCGCCGGTACCGGACGCACCCGACCGACGCACGCGCCGCTTCCGCCCCGCGCGGCACGCCGTACCCCCGTACGACGGCACTCCGCCCCCCGATACGAGGCGCCGCACGCCGAGCCACTAGCATCGTGGCACTGAGTGTGTTTTGCTGAGGGTACTCAGTGCCAAGACCGTGCCGAATGTGCCACAAGCATTGCTAGGGGAGCCCCAGACCATGGCCAAGGACTTCGATCTGTATCGCCCGTCGGAGGAGCACGAGATGCTCCGGGAGACGGTCCGGGCGCTGGCGGAGGCGAAGATCGCGCCGTTCGCCGCCGCGGT